>JBDTTL010000046.1:0-20464 GCA_039930665.1 Acidobacteriota bacterium | reverse complement strand
CGCGGAGTAGGGCCACGCGCGGAATGCGCCGCCGCGTCGCCGGACCCGAGGTAAGCTTCCGTCTCGACAATTCGCGCGGAAACTGCGCCGTGCCGAATTATCTTGCCGAGCAGATCCTGTGCCACATCTACAGTGGGACGTGCATAGAAAGATCGCGGTAATAGCGCAGTAACATCAGCGGGGCGATTCAGGAGAGCGTCGCGCATACTACACTAGTTAGTTTCGCATGCGACTTTTTGCCGCGATCGATATTCCCGCCGATATAAAGGACGCGTTGCTTTGCTTTGTAGACCGCTTGCGGCCTACAGCTAAGATCGGCTGGAGCTCGCTTGAGAACCTGCACGTGACAACAAAGTTCATCGGAGAATGGCCGGAACTGCGCCTGGATGAAATCAAGAACACGCTAGCGTCGGTACCTGTTAGCGGCAACATAGATATCACCATTAAAGGACTCGGTTGGTTCCCGAACCCGCGCCGCCCGCGTGTGTTCTGGGCTGGCGTCGAAGGGGGAGCGCCTTTGCGGGATCTCGCGAGAGCTACGGAGCAAGCCGTCGCTCGACTCGGCGTGCCGATCGAAGAGCGCGTCTACTCGCCGCATCTGACTCTCGCGCGAATCCGTGAAGCCGTGCCGCTCGAACGTCTCCACGAAACCATCGCATCATTTCCCGCCGGGTGCGGTTTTGATTTCGCTTCGTTCAAGGCTACGCAATTTTTCCTGTATCTTTCAGCAGGCGGCAAGTACACACATCTCGCCGGGTTCCCTTTGGAATAGTCATGCTGGGACTCATCGCGATCGTCATCGCTTATCTCCTGGGTGGAATTCCGTTTGGATTTCTCTTGGTGAAGCTCACCAAGGGTGCTGACGTACGGGAATCGGGTAGCGGCAATATTGGGGCTACTAACGTCCTGCGCACCAGCGGGCCCGCGGTCGGAGTAGCTACTTTGCTGCTCGATATCGCAAAAGGATACCTGGCAGTTTGGCTGGCCGCCACGCTCACTGGCGGCGCACCCGAGTGGACCAGCCTGGCAGCTCTCGCCGTGATGGCGGGTCACGCTTACCCCGTATTCCTCAAGTTTCAAGGCGGCAAAGCTGTCGCGACTTTCATCGGTGCGTTCGCGTATCTGACGCCTCTGCCGCTAGCCGCCGTGCTGCTGTTATTCATAGCGGTCGTCGCCATTACTCGCTACATCTCCGCAGGTTCAATCCTCGCCGCTGCCATGTTTCCGCTTGGCGTTTGGATGATTCTGCATCCGCCCGTGCAAGTGACCGCCGCGGCGTTCATCGCTGGAGCGTTCGTCGTGTACCGCCACAAATCCAACTGGATACGGTTGCGTGCGGGCACCGAGAACGTATTCTCCTGGGGTCGCCAGTGATGTTATCGATACTAGGAGGCGGCAGTTGGGGTACGGCTCTAGCCATTGTTCTGGCGCCGCGTTTTGAACGCGTGCGACTGTGGGTCTTCGAGCCGGATCTCGCGGCGCGCATGACTGCGACGCGTGAGAACGACGTCTTCCTGCCCGGTCTGACGATCCCGGCCAACGTCGAGATCGTATCCGATTTTCATGCCGTCACGGATCGCGCCGGTATCTTGCTGGCGGTTGTGCCTTCTCACTATTCCCGGGCCTTGTATGAGCGCGTGCTACCCACCGCCGACCCCGCGACCATCTTCGCGATCGCGACCAAAGGCCTCGAAAGCGGAACGCTGCGGCGCATGTCTCAAGTGCTATCCGAAGTGCTGCGCCCGAAGTTTGAGCCGCAAATCGCGGTGCTCTCGGGGCCCACCTTTGCGCGCGAGGTCGCGCGCGGCGAGCCCACTGCGGTGGTTGTCGCGTCCGCGGATGCCGCGACGGCGGCCACTGTCCAAACCGCCTTTTCCGGGCCCAGCTTCCGTCTTTACACCAACGGCGATCTGATCGGCGTTGAGATTGGCGGTGCCCTCAAGAACGTGATTGCGATCGCAGCGGGAGTAGTGCAGGGATTGGGGCTCGGGAACAACACGCAAGCTGCGCTGATCACTCGAGGCTTGGCCGAGATCACGCGTTTGGCGGTCGCGATGGGCGGGCAACCGGCGACTCTAGCGGGGCTGGCGGGCTTAGGCGATCTGGTGCTGACGTGCGGCGGCGACTTGAGCCGTAACCGGCGCGTAGGAATAGAACTCGCGCGCGGCCGGAGCCTGGCCGACATCACCACCTCTACGCCGATGATCGCCGAGGGCGTCGAAACCTGCGGCGCGGCCGTTGCTTTGGGCGCGAAGTACGGTGTGGATCTCCCGATCATTTGCCAGATGGATGCCGTGCTCCACCGCGGCAAAGCTCCGCGCGATGCGATCCGCGACTTGATGGACCGAACGCTAAAGGGCGAGTGATTCCAAGCTTCGAGTTAAGCGCCCTTGGCTTTTCTAACTTCGGACGCGAGCGCCGGCGCGACCTCGAATAAATCGCCTACGATCCCGTAATCCGCGACTTCGAAGATGGGCGCGTTGGGGTCTTTATTGATCGCAACGATGGTCTTTGCGCCCTTCATCCCCACCAAGTGCTGAATCGCGCCCGAGATGCCCACCGCGACGTACAACTTGGGCGCTACCGTTTGCCCGGAACTGCCTACTTGCCGCTCCATGGGAAGCCATCCCGCGTCGCAGATCGGCCGCGACGCCGCCAGTTCGGCGCCGAAGGCCTGGGCGAGGTCTTCCACCACCGGCAAGTTCGATTGCTCCCCAATGCCTCGCCCTACGGAAACGATGATTTCCGATGCCGTGAGATCCACCGCGCGGGCCGCCTCGCGGAAGGGAGGTTCGGGCTTCTGCCGGATCTGCCCTGCGTCCAGCGTTGGCGCGAAAATTTCGACCGCAGCTGAACCGTTCTCTAAAGCATCTGCTCGCCACGCGCCTGCTTGCAGCGATGCGAACACCGGACCCGCGCCGCTTACGCGCACATCGCCATTCAGCTTGCCTTGGAAGAATTGGCGAACGAAAGTGATGGCTCCGGTTTCGACGCGCGCCGCAATTACATCGCTCACCAACACCTGTGAGAAACGCGTTGCCAGCTTCGGCGCGAAGTCGCGGACCTGATAGGTGTGCGGAAACAGCACCAGTTTCGGCTGCGTCTTCTGAATCAATAGTTCGAGCGCTGCTGCGTATCCGTCTGCGGTGTAGGAATCGAGCAGATCATGCTCGACGGCCCAGACTTTAGCGAGCTTTCTGGTAGCCGGCACGTTCGCCAGCGCGCCAAGACTTTTGCCGAGCAGTGCCGTTTCCACCGGCTCGCCCAGTGTCGCGCCCAACTGCTGTCCCGCCGCGAGCGTCTCCCACGACATACGATGCCACTGGCCGGATTGTTGTTCGAGCACGACCAAAATGCTCATAAGACCCGCGCATCGAACTTCAATTTTTCGACCAGTTGCGCCGACGCCGTCTTTGCGTCGCCCTCGAAGATTTGAGTCTGTTTGCTCTTCTGCGGCAAGTAGATTTTTTCGATAGCCGCCACCGGGGCCGCCGTTCCGCCCAGTTCCGCCGGTGTCACGCGCCTGATTTCTTTGCTCTTGGCCTTTTTGATTCCCATCAGCGTGGCATACCGCAGCTTGTTCGAGCCGCTCTGGATCGTCAGCGCGGCGGGCAAGGGCATTTCGATGTGCTGGAACCAGCCGTTTTCGAGTTCCCGCTTTACGCGGATGCTCGCGTCACGAACTTCTATCTGCATGATGATGGTCGAATGCGGAACGCCCAGTAGCTCCGCCATTACCACGCCAGTCTGCCCAGAGCCGAGGTCGTCGGATTGCAGTCCCGTCAGGATCAGGTCAGGCTTCTCCGCCGTCACTGCAGCGGCCAGCAACTTCGCTACCCCCAATGTATCGAGTGCAGCGAGATCGGCGGTCTCAATATGAATCGCACGGTCGGCGCCCTTTGCCAGCGCTTCGCGAATGGTCTGCGCCGCGCGTTCCGGACCCGCGCATAGCACCACAACCTCGCCCCCGTGCTTTTCCTTCAACTGCAGGGCTTCTTCGAGTGCATAGGCGTCCGGCTCGTTGATCTCGAAGCTCAGGTCCGCTTCGTCGATCCATTTTCCCGACGCGTCGGGGTGCAAGGGAGAGTCGCGCATGGGAACCTGCTTGATCGCGACAATAATTTTCATTTTGTGACTTCGATTTTACGATTCGGGTCGCTTGAAAATCAGGCAGCCGTTGGTGCCCCCGAACCCGAAGGAGTTCGTCAGCGCATGGTCGATTTTCATCGGCCGCGCGCGATTGGGAACATAATCCAGGTCGCATTCCGGATCGGGATGGTCATGGTTAATCGTTGGCGGCGCGATCTGATCGCGAATCGCCAGCACCGTGATTCCCGCTTCCAGCCCTCCGGCTCCGCCCAGCAGATGCCCCGTCATGGACTTGGTCGAACTCACCGCCACTTTATAGGCATGATCGCCAAAGACCCGCTTGATCGCGAGCGTTTCAATGCGGTCCCCCACCGGCGTCGAGGTGCCATGTGCATTGATGTAATCGATTTGGTGCGGTTGAATGCCTGCATCCCGCAGGCAATTGCGCATCACGCGGTAAGCGCCGTCGCCGTCGTCCGATGGTGAGGTGATGTGGTGCGCGTCGCCCGAGAGGCCATAACCCACCACTTCCGCCAGAATCAGCGCTCCGCGCCGCTTGGCGTGTTCATATTCTTCCAGCACCAAAATCCCCGCGCCTTCGCCGACGATGAAGCCGTCGCGATCGTTATCCCACGGCCTGCAAGCGTGCGACGGGTCGTCGTTGCGTTGCGAGAGCGCGCGCATCGCGGCAAACCCGCCAATGCCCATGGGAGTAATGGCCGCCTCCGTGCCGCCGCAGATCATCACGTCGGCGTCGCCATATTGAATCATGCGGAAGGAATCGCCGATCGCATGTGCGCTGGTGGTGCAGGCCGTAGCGGAAGCGGAATTCGGTCCCTTTGCACCCGTGCGGATAGAAACATAGCCCGAGGCCAGATTGATGATGGTCGCGGGAATGAAAAACGGTGAGATGCGCGAGGGGCCTTTTTCGAGCAGGATCTTATGTTCCCGCTCGATCACTTCGAACCCGCCGATGCCGCTGCCGATATAGACGCCGGTGCGCTCGGCCTCTTCGTCGTTCGTCACCTTAAAGCCGGAGGCCTGAAACGCAAATTCGCTCGCCGCGATGGCGAACTGAATGAAGCGCCCCATCTTCTTGATTTCTTTTTTCTCGATGTAAAGCGACGGGTCGAAGTTCTTCACCTCGCCGGCCATACGGCAATTGAAGCAGGTAGCGTCGAAGGCGGTGATCGGCGCGATGCCGTTCTCGCCTTTCTTGATGGCTTCCCAGACTGCTTCCGTGCCGATTCCAACCGAAGTCAGCAATCCGACCCCAGTAACTACAACTCTGCGTGACAAATTGGCACTCCCCAAAAACAGCCGGTTTGTTCTTCCCGATCTACTTCTTTTTGGACTCGATATATTCGACGGCGTTCTTGACGGTGGCGATCTTCTCGGCGTCCTCGTCGGGAATGTCTAGGTCGAACGCTTCCTCAAACGCCATCACCAGCTCGACGATGTCGAGCGAATCGGCGCCCAGGTCATCGACGAAACTCGCCGTGGGATCCACCTGCGCTTCATCCACACCGAGTTGCTCGACAATGATTTGCTTGACCTTCTGCTCTACGGACATGAACCCTCCACAATCTTTCGCCGGTACGCGGCGAGCGTCACCGGACGGCGTCTGCCGCGCGTGACACTCAAACTCATTGATTCTACCGGGACCCGGGTGGGAATCGCAACCCCAAGTCCTTATCTTTTGGATAGGGAAGGCGAAAAACTGCGCCCGCGCCCCCAAGCCTCAATCAACAATCATTGCATGAGTTCGGTCGCCAGCAGGAGCGCCATGGCGCCGCCGCGCGGATCCGTGCCGAGAATCGCCGTACGGTCGAGATAGGCCTTGAGGCTTTGCTGTTTGCCTGTGCCCGTGCAAACATCGATCAGCTTGCCGTCCGGAGCCACGCGACCTTTTACCGCGGTCCAGGCGTGCGCGACGATGGGCTTGTATTTTGCCGCTGGAATCCAGCCTTGGCGAATGCCCTTTTGCATCGCGACGGCGATCATGGATGTCGCGGTGAGCTCCGCATAGCTTCCTGGCACGTCGATCACTTCATGCCACATGCCCTCGGCGTCCTGAAATCGCGCCAGCGTTTCCATCAAATTGCGGTAGGCCGTGAGCACTTCCACGTTGTTCCCCGGAAGATATTCGAGCGTAAGCGCCAGACCCAACGCGGGGAAGGCGTTGCCGCGGCCCCAGGCCGCTTCGCTCAACGGCGAGTGGCGATAGAGGCCGTCCGGACGCAGATCGAGTTTCTGCATGTAGCGGAAGTGGCGCACTGCCATCTCGAAGTATTTTTGGTCGCCGGTGAGTTTTCCCGCCGCAGCCAGAATCGGAGTTCCCATGAACACGGAGTCGCTCATCTCATCGTTCAATGGCATGGCGTCCTTGGGCTTTCCATCCGCGTCGAACGCCATATCCGCGGCGGCGCGCACCAGTTCCACGTAGCGCGGTTTTTTGGTGCGTTCCGCAAGCTCCGCGAAAATCAAATGGCCCGAGAAGTGGCTCGATGTCGGTTTCTCAAGGCTGTTCTTCTGACCCGTAAAGTAAGGCTCGGCGAGCCGCTCCACATCCGCCGTTTCGCCCAGGCGGAGACGCCCCATCACCGCCACGGCGTTGATGTAAACCACCTGGTTCAAGTCGTGGCCGTAGGGCACGGCGAGTTGTTGCGCCACTTCCCGCGGACTGCGCGCCAGACGCCGTGAAATCTCCTCGTGCGCCGGCGAGGACTTGACGTCAAGGCCTTTGAGAAACCCTGCGTTGGCTGCCACCACTCGCGCGGGAATGGTTCCCACGCCCGCCGCCTTGTTGTTCGCGAGGGCTTCGGCGAGATGGGCCGGGTCCGAGCCGACAATGATCACGAGGTCCGGCGCGTGAGCCCCTAGCCAGCGCCAGATATAGTGCGATTCCGTGTTCTTCGCGTACGCGTCGCCCGTGGGCGGAAACTGCAGCGCGGTCTTTTCAGGGTTCGCCACCGGGATCGCAAACAGCGAGTAACGGCCTTTGGTTGCGGCAATTCCCTTCCGGATCAGGGCGGAGTTGCCATCGTCGCCATCCAAACCACCGATAACCACCACGCTGGGCTTATTCGCCACCGTTTCGCGCAGACACGGGATCGGCTTATCCGAGCTGGTGAGCCCTATTTGGCAGGACGCCGCAAGAGCGAATAGTAGAGGGACCATCAAGAATACGGTAGCAGGAACGATTCGCCGGAACCACGCTCAAGGCGACCGCACCGCTCAAGGCGGGCGGAAGTATTCCGTCTGCCGGCCGATTTTGATAAACTTGGCGACGCATGCAGACTCCACTGTTAAAAGCCACATTCGCAGCAATCGCGATAGCCGCCTTGGCGATTCCCGGACAAGCCCGTGTCACCAAGCTGGTGGTGGAGCACACGGAACCGCTCGGGCACGATGGATACCAGAAACTCACCGGACATGTGTATGGGGAGTTGGACCCGAAACTTCCGCTGAATGCCATCATCACTGATATCGACCTTGCGCCGCGCAACGCACACGGCCTCGTCGAATACTCGGCGACATTCACGATTATCAAGCCGGCTGACATGTCGAAAGCCAGCGGCGTGCTGCTCTACGTCGTTCCCAATCGCGGCCACATCGATATGACCAACGGCGGTTTCATCGCTGACGCGCGCAAACACGGCGACGTGCTGGTCGCAAGCGGCTGGCAGGCGGACCTCGACCCCGCCGCCGGAATGGAGACGCTAATCGCTCCGGTAGCCAAGAATCTGGACGGGTCCAGCATCACCGGGCCGGTGCTCGCTCGCTTCAGCGACATGCCTGCCGATTCCAGAACCTTGCCGATTCTTCGCGGAGGCGTTGCCGGAACCGCTGATCCGGCCAGTTTCGATACGTCGAATGCCACCCTTACTCGCAGGGCCTCGGAAGATAGCGCGGAGATCCCTCTGCGCAGCACGGATTGGGCCTTCGCCGATTGCGGGAAGAGCCCCTTCCCCGGCACTCCAGATCCGCAGAAGATCTGCCTCAAGAATGGATTCAATCCGGCGTATCTTTACGAACTGGTTTACACTGCCAAGGATCCTAAAGTCTACGGCATCGGATTCGCGGCCACCCGGGATCTGAATTCTTATCTGCGCTACGGAACGCAAGACGATGCGGGAACCGCAAATGTTCTCGGCGACAAGATCAAGTGGACGATCAGCCAGGGGAACTCGCAGTCGGGCAACTATCTCCGCACCTTTATCCATCTGGGCTTCAATCAGGATGAGACCGGACGAATCGTTTTCGACGGCACCAATCCGAATATCGCCGTTCGCCTCCAATCGTTGAATATCCGCTTCGCCACTCCCAGCGGAGCGGCCGCCAAGTATGAAGCGGGAAGCGACGGCGTGGTGTGGTGGGAAGACTATGCCGATGAAGCTCGGGGCCATCGCGCCGCCGGGTTGCTCGACCGCTGCCGCGCTACTGAAACCTGCCCCAAGATCGTCGAGACGTTCGGTTCATCCGAGTTCTACAACCTGCGTGCATCTCCCGACTTGGTAGGAACGCGCGCCGACCGCGATATCCCGCTGCCGACGAATGTCCGGCGCTACTACTTTCCGGGCGTGCGCCACGGCGGCGGACCGGGCGGATTTGATCCCGATGCGAAGCCGGAGTCCTGTTGCGGACTTGCCATGAATCCGAATCCTTCGCGCGATACGCTGCGGGCGTTGCAAACGGCACTGGTCGAGTGGGTGGTGAAGGGCACCCTTCCTCCGCCAAGCGTATATCCGCGGCTGGATCGCGGGGAGCTCGCTGCGCCGACACACGTCGCGATGGGATTCCCCACGATTCCCGGCGTGCCCTTTCCGGACGGAATTCTGAATCCGCTCTACGAATATGACTTCGGGTCGAAATTCCATTACAACGATCTGTCAGGGATTATTACCATGCAGCCCCCGCCTATCCGTCAGGTCCTTCCGGTTCTGGTGCCGAAGGTCGACTCCGATGGTAACGAAGTTACCGGCGTCGCCAGCGTGCTTCACCAGGCTCCGCTAGGAACCTATACCGGCTGGAACACGGTTGCCGGCGGATTCTACAAAAATCACGTGCGCACCAATACTGGTGCGTTCATACCCTTTGCCAAGACAAAAGCGGAGCGGCTCGCCTCCGGTGATCCGCGGCCGTCACTCGAAGAACGCTATGGGACTCACGAAAAATACGTATCTCAGGTGCGCACCGCCGCCGAACGTTTGGTGCGCGGACGATACCTCATACAAGATGACGCCGATCGTCTGATCGGGCAGGCCGAAGCGAGTAAGGTTCTAAGGTAGCGGGACGATTCCCATCCAGAACAGGCTGCCGCCGCTGGTATCGACGTCGTACTTTCGGACATATGCGAGTTTCCCGTCCCCGCCCACGCGGAAGACGGCTAGACTCGCCGGAACGGTTTTCGATCCCGACGTTACAGCCGTCTGATTCGCGACCACTAGCATGCGGGCACTGGGGTCGAGCGCAAAGGTTCGCGGCTCCGCGCCGCGTGTATCCGCGTTTTGAAGCAGAGTAGGCTCGCCCGTCTGCGGATTGATCGCCCAGACGGCGATGCTGTTTTCGCCCCCGCCGAATGTGGGCTTCCCGTTCGCGTCGGAGCCTGTCGAGCGGGTGGCCTGGTACACGAATTTGCCGTTGGGGTGTACGTGAATCGTTGCGGAATTTTGCAGAGCAGCCTTCTTCGCAGGGTTCACGATGCTATCTTTTGTGAACAAGGGAAGCGCGTCCAGGGATCCATCCTTGGTCATGTGATAAACCTGCATTTCGGTCTGCCGCTCCAGCGAAAGAAAAACCCACGGCTGCGACGGATGGAAATCCAGATGCCGAGGCTGAAAGTTTACCCCCCCGTTGGGTGCGATCGAAGCCAGATTTTTCAAAACGCCATCCATATAGCTGAATACCTTCACGGCGCCGCGATCTTCAGGTTTGGTTTTTGTCGGGCCATTGCCGCGCGTCACCAGAAACACGGTTTTGTTCGATGGATTGACCCGCACCTGGTGCGCATAAATTCCCGTATCCACCGGGGACGGTTGTTTCACCAGCGCGCCAATCGTCCCATCGACATTCAATCGATAGACCGTGAGCGCGCTCGGATCGTTGTAGGCGACGAGCACGTGCGTGCCCGTGATATCGACGCTCAAGTGAATCGGCCGGGATTGGATCGCCACCGGCTGGCCGATCTGCTGCAACGTTCCCGACGTCGGGTCGACGCGAAACGCGCTCACGCCGTGATTCTTTCCGTGCGGTACGGCGGTAGATCCCACCGCTGCGGCGGCGGCGCCACCATCGCTCCAGGCAACATAGAAATACTTTCGCGAGGGATGCGGCCACGCGTATTGCACGTTAGCCGGCAACCGGATCGAACCCTTCTTCACCAGCGACGCACTTTGGGGATCGACATCGTATTGCGTCAGTTCGGGGCCGGCCGAGGCGTAAAGAACGGCGCGCGAAGTCTGTGCCCGGGCCGGTCCAAGCGAGAACACGCCCGCCAGGATCATCGCCAATAGCAATCGTTTGAAAAGCATCGCTCAGCATTTTACACCCTTCGGGGCCGCCAAGCGATTTTGCTACAATCAGCGCTATGTCGTCAATCCGAAAAAGTGCTCTTGGCATCGCTCTGCTGGCATTCGTTCCAGCCGTATTCCTGCATGCGGAAACCCCGCTCGAACGCGGCAAATACCTGGTGGAAGGAGCCTCGCTCTGCGGCGATTGCCATACTCCGATGCTGAACGGAAAGCCCGACGATTCCAAGAAGCTGAAGGGATCCACGCTGGGATTTCAGCCCATCGGAGAAGTTCCCGGCTGGCACAAAACCTCTCCTGATATTTCAAGCACCAGCGCTCTGTTTCAACGCTGGGGCGATGACGCCTTCAAGAAATTCCTGGAGACGGGTCTCAACCCACGCGGACACGCGGCGGATCCGCCCATGCCGCAGTACCGTTTCTCGTCCGAAGACGCGGCCGCCATCCTTCAGTATTTGAAGTCGGTGAAATAGCGTCCCGCGAACGCTATTCGCCGCCGATCACGAAGTCTTCAGGTGCGATCCCGCTAACCAGAAACGTATCCAGCCGGGAATGGGCTCGCATCAACGCGCTCCTGGCGAATGCGAGTTCATGCGAGATGTTGCGGATTCGCTGGGTGCCATCGGGGTGCGGCAATCCGCTCGGGACCTGGTTTGTGACTTCGAGGAACGCAGCCGAAGCGGTAGTGGCCCTCTCGGCAGCATGCTTCAGTTCCTGCTGCAACTGGGTGCGAACCTTTTCCGCGGAAAGCACCGGCTTAGGAACTGCCACTTCTTGCGGGGGAGCATCCGAGGCTGTCGTCTTCGCCTTCTTGCGCTGTCCGCGCCGCTCCAATTCCTTCATTACGACTTCGTTGTTGGCCATCATCAGCTCTCGAAGAGCAGGAAGCTCGTCGGCGTGCATACGCGGCAGTAATCCCGCAAGAGCCGCATCCAGGGCTGCAATGCAGGAAGGAAAACTAATGCGGCGGCTGAGAAAACGATCCAGCACTTCCCGCGTCTCGCTCTTATACACTTCCATTACGCTTGAAGTATACGCTCATCCAAGAGCGCTAGCACATGTATTAATTTATACGTTCGAGACCAACCCGTCGTCAACCCTTTTCTTTTCTTCGATGGATGCCAAAATCATGTCGATTCCTACCGGTGTTCGGCGCAGGTATTCGTCTCCCAGAGCCCCTGCCAAGGCACAGCGGACCGCCGCGGCACCCGCTCCCACCGCCGCCTCGGCCATTCCTTTCGCTCCCACCGGCGTTTGCGGATCGGGAAGGTTCACGGCGTCCCAATCCATTTTTTCCGGGATGTCCAGAATCGTCGGCGGACGGTTGTGGTGGAAACGCTTAGCGAGCGCCACACCGAACTCCTGGTCGTAAACCCATTTCTGGCTGCGCGTGTAGCCGATGCCTTGAATTGCGCCGCCGTGCAGTTGTCCCTCAAGGCCTCGGGGGTTGACCACGGTGCCGCAGTCGGCGACGCACAAGTAGTCCAGAACTTTATACTCGCCGGTTTCAGTGTCCACTTCAACCTCGGCGAAGCTGGCGACGAACGCTTGCGTGTTTCCCTTGCGCCCGTAGTTGTCCCTGGCCACGCCCATCAGCCCGATGCCGGCCAGCGCTTTCGCCGACTCCTTGGTCATCACGTTGAGGTCTTTTGCCACTTCGTGCCCATCGTATTTGCCGCCCATTTCAATCGCGCGCTTCGCGGCCTGCGCGTAGCTCATGCCGCTGCCGGGATTGCCTTTGCGGAAGACTCTCTGATTGCCGATGGTGTAATCCTCAAGACGCCCCCCGAATTCTTTGGCTGCGATCTCCTGCAGCTTCTGTTTAGCGTCCATGGCTGCCGCGTAGTTGGCCCGGGAAGTCCCATGGATGGTCTGGCTGCCGCCCTGTCGCGAGCTCCACGGCAGATGCTTCGACGTGTCTCCCCAGATGACTTCGCACTTGTCCCACGGCATCTCGAGCATCTCGGCCGCGACGCGCGCCGTGTCATAGACCGAAAGAGTCCCGATGTTGCCGACGCCCGAATAGATGTTCAGCTTTCCTTCGGGAGTGAGCGCGATCATCCCGTCGAATCCAATGGTGCCCGCCGTGAAATTGGCGAGCGATACACCCACGCCGATCACTTTGCTCCCGCTCACCTGCCCATTGCGCTTCCTGCGCTCGGCCCAGTTGAACTTCTCGGCGCCGCGCTCCAACGCTTCACGAGCAAAGGCGCTAGTGAGAAATGGCCGTGATCCGTTCTTCTCCGGAGCGCCGAACGACATGCCGGCGGTGGGCGCGTTGATCTTGCGAATCTCCACTTCGTCGATTCCCAATTTGCGCGCTGCCTGGCAGATCAACGGCTCGAACATAACTGTAGATTGCGCGCCACCCGGGCCGCGCTGGGGGCCGTGGGGCGGGGTATTAGTTAGTACCGCGGTTCCACGGAAGCGCATGTTCAGCGGCGTGTAATTGGCCGAGGCCACCACGGCGCAGGTCCCGTAATCGCCAGCTCTGCCAAACGGACCGTTGGCTTGCACCACGAACATGTCGAGGGCCACCATGCGGCCATCCTTGCGAAAACCCATCCGAACACGCATCACCAGTCCGGCGCGCGCGCGTCCTATGAAATTGTCATCCTCGCGCGAAATACGCATCATCACCGGCTTACCGGTTTTCTTGGCAAGCAGTGCAGGAATGGCGCTGTGCATCTGAGTTTCTGGATTCTTGCCGCCGAAACCGCCGCCCACATACTCGCCAATTAAGACTACGTTCTTGCGGTCGGCTTTAGACCAGTTCCCAATCGACTGACTTACGTGCGCGGTCGATTGTGCCGAAGCGTGCAGGAATAGCTTCCCGTTCTGCCAGTAAGCCATCGATGTGCGCGGTTCCATGCACTGGTGCGAAGTTGACTGGCACATCACTGTCTCATCAATGATGACCGCGGCCTCTTTGAAAGCGGCATCGACATGGCCCACGTGCCACGTGTCGGGCGCCTCGCGCATGGGTAGCCGGCCTGCCTCTACTTCTTTCCAGTCTTCCGCGGTCCACTTGAGCGTCTTCGCAACCGAGCCGTAGTAAACGTTGCCCTCCAGGCGGGCGTTGGGTCCGCCGGGACGGAGACTCTCCAGTGGGTCAACGCAGAATGGCAGCGGCTCTAGGTCGAGCTTGATGCGCTCTATGGCCTCGGCCGCGGTCAATTCATCCACGGCGGCCACCGCCAGAATCGGCTGGCCGTGAAACACCGGTTCATTGGTCAGCCCTAGCTCGGCCTTAATCGGCGTACCGCGCCCGCCCTTGGACGCAGGCCCTTCCTCTTCCGCGGCAGCCACGCCACGGGATGGTGGCGCGACTACCGGCATTTCGTCCGCCGTGAGGATGGCATGCACGCCCGGCAGTTTCAGCGCCTCGCTCGCATCGATATGGCGGACCCGCGCGTGCGGCATCGGGCTCAACAGCAGCTTGGTGAACAGCATGCCGTCGGCGCGGAAGTCCTCGGCGTATTTCGACCGGCCAGTCACCTTGGCGATCATATCCGGTGTCTGATAGTTTTGCCCGATCAGCTTGTAAGCCATGTCAAGATCTCTCCGTCAATTCGCTCGCATGCATCATGGCGTTCAGAATTTTGTTGTAATCCGCGCAACGGCACAGGTTGCCCGAGATCCCGTGCGCCAGTTCCTTGCGCGTCGGTTTCGGGTTGGTCTTCAGGAACCCGGCGGTCGCCATTATGAATCCCGACATGCAGAACGCGCACTGGAACGCTTGGCCGTCCACCACCGCTTGCTGCACCGGATGCAGCGTACCATCGGGCGCGGCCAGCCCCTCGATGGTGGTGATCTTGGCATTGCGCGCTGTATGCGTAAGCACTGAGCAGGAATAGTGCGGCACGTCGTCTACCAGCACCGTACAGGCGCCGCACTCGGAACGGTCGCAACCCAGTTTGGTGCCGGTCAGGCCCAACTTGTAGCGCAGCGTCATGGCCAGGGTTTCCTGCTTCATGACGTCCACATGCCGGGTTTGGCCGTTCACTTTTAATGTGATCAGGCGCTCGACAGATCCCGGCAACGACACTTTGCCTAGAACCGTACCCGAGCCCCGGTAGAGATAAGCTGCCGTCGAGGCCGTGGCGCCCGCCGCGATCACGCCTTGAATCAGTTGCCGGCGCGTGAAAGCGGGCGGTGGATGAGGGGTTTCTGGCGCTTTTTCCATGGTGAAATCCTACCCCGGAGGTTATCGCCACGACGAGCAAAAGTCAATTCGGGTCGCCGGGTCGCCCGGGGATTCGGGTCGCCTCGGGATGTGAGCTTTCAAAGTACTCATTCCGAGACGCCACAGCCGTGATAGATCTGCGTTCACTTGGCACTCTCTTCCGCATCTCGCGCAGCGGAAGGCCACGAGGCACGTCAGAGTTAATCGCAGCCCATCGAGAAGCGCAGCGCCGCGCAAACTTCCACCAGTTAAGAGCGTCAGCAACTTGGATCTTGACTCCAGTTTCAAAACAATTGTATGATTGAAACATACGTATGATCTCTACGGAATTGATCTCACCGCTCGATACCAAGACCCGAATCCTCAATGCTGCGGAGAAACTATTTGGTATGGATGGTTTCGACGCCACTTCGCTGCGCGATATCACCGCCGAAGCGCAGGTCAACCTAGCCGCCGTCAACTATCACTTCCAATCCAAGGACAGTCTCATCGACGCTATCATCGAGCGCCGCATCCAACCGATCAACCAGCGCCGCTTCGAAATGCTGGACGCCTTCGGGCATCCACCTCGCGTGGAGCAAATCGTCGAAGCCTTCCTGGCACCGATGCTGATGCCGGAAGTGCTTCCGGCGGTCCCGTTGATCGGTCGCGTCTTATCGAACCCCAACCAGTTCGTGGACCGGGTATATAAAAAGCATTTGCTGCAAGTGGTCGAACGGTTCTCGCAGGCGATCCAGGAAGCGCTCCCGGAGCTTTCACCGGAAGAAACGTTCTGGCGCCTGCAATTCATGGCCGGGTGTATGACGCACGTCCTGGCTCTTTCGACCGTATTGCCGCTGATGAGCAGCCACCCTGTCGATCGCCACGCCTTGCGGCGCCGTCTGATTAATTTCATTGCGGCGGGCCTCCGGGCTCCTGTCTCTGCAGCAACCACCATGAGGGAGGAACAGTAATGCGCGCCTTGTCGATGCTCCTGTTGGCCGGATCTCTCGGCTTGGCGCAAAGCCCGCTGCCGCTTAGCATGAAACGGGCAGTAGAAATCGCGCTCGCCCCGGATGGATCAACGCGCGCCGCCCTGGCGCAGGAATCCATCGAGCAGGCAAAGGACCGAGTCGCCGAAGCCAGGGCCGCGCTGTTGCCCAACCTGGATACTACGGTTCGCGAAAGTCGCCAGACTACCAACCTGAAAGCTTACGGCTTCGCCTTTAGTATTCCGGTTCCCGGCTTTTCGATTCCTACGATCGTCGGCCCGTTTAACATATTCGATGCCCGGGCGAGCGCGCAGCAATCGCTGCTGAACTTCAGCACCATCCGCAAATACCAGGCATCCAAAGCGACGCTCGCCGCTACGAAGTTCGACAACGATGCGACGCGCAGCCAGGTGAGCGATGAAGTGGCGCACGCCTATCTGGCGTGTCTTCGTGCTGACGCGGATCGCGACACTGGCCGCGCCAACGTTGAGCTGTCCCAAGCGCTGCTAGCACAGGCTCAGCGCGCGCAGACCGCCGGCACCGGTACCGGCATTGAAATCACTCGCGCCCAAGTACAACTCGCCAACGATCGCCAGAGTCTGATTCGTGCGGAAAATAATCGCACGCGCACGATATTGCAGCTTCTCAAGTCGATGGGGTTGCATTTGGATTCGTCAATCGAGTTCACCGACAAGCTGCAATACAAACCCATCGACCCCGCGTCCTCTGAGACGCTCGTCGAACAAGCCCGTCAAGCTCGCTTCGAATTGAAGAACCAGCAGGAGCGCGAGCAGGCGGCGCGTCTCAGCCATAGCGCCGTGAAATCGGAGCGCCTTCCTTCCATCGGCGCAACCGGCGATTACGGCGCGATCGGCACGGATGTGGCCGAGTCTCGCGCCACCTACACGCTGGGCGTTTCGCTGCACGTGCCGATATTCGACGGCGGCAACCGTGCGGCCCGCCGCGCGGAAAGTTTCTCGCAATATAGACAGGAACAAATTCGCACCAAAGACGTCGGCCAGCAGATCGAATTACAGGTTCGGACCGCGCTCGAAAGTCTACGCTCGGCCGCTGGAGAGGTCGATACGTCGCGTGACGGTTTAAGCCTGGCGGAAAATGAACTGGCGCAGGCCCGGCGCCGCTACGACGCGGGCGTGTCTACGTCGGTCGAAGTCACTGACGCGCAAACCCGCCTGCAGCGCGCCCGCGATAACCAGGTCATCGCGCTCTACGATTACAACGTTGCCCGTCTGGATTTGGCTACGGCAACGGGAACCATCGGAGACTACCTCAATCAATGAAAAAGCCACTGCGCATCCTCCTCATCGTCGTTCTCATTGCCGCCGGAATCGGACTTTACATGTGGCGAACCGGACAGTTCGCCGGTCCTCGCAACAATATTCAAGTCTCGGGAAATCTGGAGATGACGCTGGTAGATATCTCCTTCAAGACCGCCGGACGCATGATCGACCTAACCGTGCGCGAAGGTGACCCCGTTAAGAAGGGGCAAGTGATCGCGCGCCTGGACGCGGCTCAGCTGGAACAGCAGAAACTGCGTGACGTGGCCGCGGTTGCCAGCGCGCAGTCGACCTATGACCAGTTGAAGACCACCATCGAATATCAGGAAGCCACCATTGGCAGCGACATTGCTGCCCGTCAGGCCGAGCTTGCGCAGCAACAGGCGCATCTCGACCAACTCAACGCCGGCAGCCGTCCCGCGGAAATCCGGCAGGCCGATTCGAGCGTAAATGAGGCCCGCGCCCAAATGGAGCTGGCTCGCTCCGACTGGGAGCGCGCCCAGACGCTTTATAAGAACACCGACATCTCCACTTCGCAATTCGATCAGGCGCGCACGAAATTCAGCGCCGCCAATGCTGTCCTCGCCCAAGCCGAAGACCGCGCCAGACTGGTGCAGGAAGGTCCGCGCAAAGAGGAAATCGCCGGCGCCCGCGCTCAACTCGCCCGCGCCCAAGCCGCCGTAGGCACCGCCCAGGCCAACCGTATCGACCTGCGGCGCAAGCAGGAGCAGCTCGTGCAGCTCCGCGCCGATATCGATCGCGCCAGAGCGCAGGTCGGAATCACCGAAGCGCAGCTTAATGACACAACCATTAGCAGCCCGATTGACGGAGTTGTACTGGTTAAGGCCGCCGAGCCCGGCGAAGTAATTGCGGCGGGAACCAGCATCATTCGCATCGGCGATGTGGATCATCCCTGGCTGCGGGCCTACGTGGGAGAAACCGACTTGGGCCGGGTGAAGCTCGGCACCCAGGTGAATCTCACGACAGATTCTTATCCGGAGAAAATTTACCACGGAGTGGTTTCGTACATCTCCTCGCAAGCCGAGTTCACACCCAAGCAGATCCAGACCAAAGAGGAGCGCGTGAAGCTGGTGTATCGCATCAAAGTCGATGTCGACAATGCCAATCACGAACTCAAGAACAATATGCCGGTGGACGCGAAGATTCCTTTATGACCTCGGCAGGCCCAATCATTCGAGCCGAGAATCTTACGCGGATTTTTGCCGCCGACAAGTCGCGCGGGTCGAGCATGGCGCTAACCGCGGTGGATCACCTGAATCTGGAGATTGCGGAGGGCGAAATCTTCGCGCTGGTGGGTCCCGATGGCGCCGGCAAGACCACCACCATGCGCATGTTCTGTGGCCTGATGGACCCTACCGAAGGCCGCGCGATCGTCGCCGGTCACGACGTTTCAAAAGAAGTGGAAGCTGTGAAGGACCAAATCGGCTACATGGCGCAGCGTTTCGGCTTATACAGCGACCTGACGGTGGCGGAGAACATGGCGTTCTACGCGGATCTGTTCGGGATTGTCGGCGTCGAGCGCCGCGAATTGAGCGCCCGCTTGCTGCGCATGACTCGAATGGAGCCGTTTCAGCAACGCCCCGCCGGCAAACTTTCCGGTGGCATGAAACAAAAGCTGGCGCTGATGTGCACCTTGCTCCACAAGCCGCGCGTGCTGTTTCTGGATGAACCCACCAACGGCGTCGATCCAGTTTCGCGGCGCGACTTCTGGGCCATCTTGTATCAACTGGTGCGCGACGGGCTTACGGTTCTAGTCACCACCGCTTATCTGGATGAAGCCGAACGCGCCAACCGTGTGGGCTTCATGAACCAGGGACGGCTGATTCAAGTGGATACTCCCGCAAGTTTGAAGCGCAGCTTGCCGGAATCAACGTATCGCTTGACATCGGCCGATCATCGCGCGACCCGCGACGCCTTGCAGCACCAGCCTGGCGTTCTGACCGTGCAGCCGATGGGCACCGACCTGCATCTGTTTCTCAATCCGGCCGTAACGTCGCCCGAGAAATTGCTCTCCATCACACCTTTCGAACACCAGAAGATTCAGCCCTCGCTTGAAGATGTTTTTATCGCGCTGGTGCGCAGGCAGGAGCTGGCGCATGCTGCCTAATACTTCAGGGCCGGCCGTCCACATCGAAAAACTGACTAAGCGCTTCGGCGATTTCACGGCCGTCGCGGACTTGAATCTAGACGTCCAGCCGGGTGAGATCTTCGGTTTTCTGGGACCCAACGGCGCCGGCAAATCCACCACGATCCGGGTGTTATGCGGGCTGATGGCCCCCACTTCGGGACGCGCCGCAGTGGGAGGCTTCGACGTTAGCCTGAACCCGGAAGAAGTCAAGCGGCGCATCGGCTACATGTCGCAAAAGTTTTCGCTTTATGACGACCTCACCGTCAAGGAAAACATCACGTTCTTCGCCGGAGTGTACGGAGTAACTCCCGAAAACTTTCCCGCGCGCCTCGACTTTGTGCTGAAGATGGCGGAGCTTGAAGACAAGCAGGACACGCTGACGCGCCTGCTCTCGGGCGGCTGGAAACAGCGGCTGGCGCTGGGCTGCGCGATTCTGCACGAGCCGCCGATTCTCTTTCTGGACGAACCCACCAGCGGCGTCGACCCGATTGCGCGCCGCAACTTCTGGGAGTTGATCTATCAGCTATCGGCATCCGGCCACACTATTTTCGTCACCACGCATTACATGGACGAAGCCGAATACTGTCATCGCATCGCGCTGATGTACGGAGGCAAAATGATCGCCCTCGGCTCGCCCGCGGAGTTGAAACAATCGCTGGGCGTCGGTCACCTGTTGAATCTGGAATCGTCGGATCTGCTCGAAAGCCTTACCCAGATCTATGGCGGCGACAACATCCAGGACGTCGCGGTTTTCGGCGGCGGACTTCACGTAAGAGTGGCCGACGCGGATCGTGCCATAGCGTGGATTCGCGAGACGCTGGATCGCGCCGGCATTGAAATTTCGGTGCTCGAACCCATCACGCCCTCGATGGAAGACGTCTTCGTCAGTCTGATCGAGCAGGAAGAAAAGGCGGCCGCATGAGCTACCGCCGTCTCCGCGCCATCGCCCGCAAGGAAGTGCTGCACGTGATTCGCGATCCCCGCAGCCTGGCTTCGGCCATCGCCATTCCGCTCATCATGCTGCTGATTTTCGGCTACGCACTCAGCCTGGATGTGGACCGAATCCCAACCATCGTCTACAACATGGATCTTCGGCCCGAGAGTGCCGAGCTGGTGCGGGATTTCCAAGGCTCGCGTTATTTCCAGGTCATTGAAGGAGTGAATGGCTACCGTCCCATTGAAAAGGCGATGGACTCGCGGCGCGCCCTACTGGGCGTAGTGATCCCGGCGGATTTTTCCAG
>JBDTTL010000045.1:0-20496 GCA_039930665.1 Acidobacteriota bacterium | reverse complement strand
TGAAGACTTCCATCAGCCGGGCTCCCAACTGGCTCTCCTCGATCGGATCCTGGTTGAGCTTCATTGACTTGTCTTTCTCGATAACGATCACCACGGTGCGGTCCTGCCCGGGCGGCGGAGGCGGCGAGTTCGGCGGCGGCGGCTGGGGCGCGAGAGCCTCCAGGCCATGCGGCGTCAGCGGCGTAATCACCATGAAGATAATCAAAAGCACCAATAGTACGTCTATCAGGGGAGTCATGTTGATGTCGGCCTTCGGACCGCTACCTGCCCCACCTACTGCCATGGACATAATAATTCTCCTTATTACTGCGGACGATCTAAAACCTATTGTCCTGCCGGCGGTTTCTTTTCAGCTCCGGCCATTTCCGTCAATAAACCCAGTTGATCGACGCCCGCCGATCGAAGGTTATCGATCACATCTTCTACCTTCTCGTACTTGGCGCGCATGTCGGACTTGACGTACACCGTCTTGTCCAGTTTATTGGTCTGCAAATCGCGAATCTTGCCGGGCAGTTCGTCAATCGTGATGCGCTTGTTCCCGGGGCTCAGCCATATTTGCCCATCGCGGGTGATCGCCACCAAAATGGCGTCTTCTTTATCCGCATCCTTCATGGCGATCGGATTCTTGGCCTTCACCAAGACCACAGACGCACCCTTCGTCAACATGGGCGTGATGACCATGAAGATGATCAGCAGAACCAGCATCACGTCCACCATCGGGGTGACGTTGATATCGGAGGTGACCTCCGGTGCCTTTGGCGGTTTCATAAAATTGCTCCTTCTTACCTAATGGGTCGCCTGTCGGCCCGGCCGGCATCCGCCCCGCGGACATCTCCCGACGTGCGCCGCCGGCTCACATGAGCCGCGCGGCGCTCGCCGAATTTCAACTCGCGAACACTTCCACTAACTTACTTCCCGGCGCTGGCTTTTTGGGTCCGCTTGAGGAAGTAGTCAACCAACTCGGAGCTGGAGTTCCCCATCTCGACGTCGAACGCCTCGATGCGGCCCGAGAAATAATTGTACATCCAGACCGCGGGGATAGCCACGAACAGACCCACGGCGGTGGTGACCAGGGCTTCAGAAATACCGCCCGCGACCGCGCCCAGACCCGTCGACTTCTCCGACGAAATGCCCTTGAACGCGTTGATGATGCCGACGACCGTTCCGAACAGTCCCACGAAGGGGCCGGTCGAACCGATGGTTGCCAAGCTCGAGATGCCGCGCTTCAGTTCGGCATGGACGATAGCCTCGGCGCGTTCGAGAGCGCGTTTAGACGCCTCGATCTCTTCACCCGAAATATCCGAACTCATCTGGTGAGCGCGAAATTCCTGCAATCCGGCCACTACCACTTTGGCCAGGTGGCTCTTGGGATAACGGTCGGCAATCTTGATAGCTTCGTCCAATTTGCCTTCGCGCAACGCGCCAGCCACGGCCGGTGCGAACTGCCGGGATTGACCGCGCGCGGCGCTAAAAGCGATCACGCGGTCGATCATCACGCCAATCGACCAAGCCGACATGACGAAAAGCACAACCACTACGGCTCTGGCGAGAAAGCCCATCTGATTCCACATGGAGCGAGGATCGAAACTCACTCCGCCGCCTTCTTGAAGCAGCATCAATGCCCAAACTTGCAACTGTAATACCATGATTTTCTCCTACGAGTTGAAATTGAAAGCGGGCACCCGGAGATGCCCGCTTCGGATTTATTGGCTCAGAGTGAAATTTACGTCAATCTGAGTGATCACTTCTACCGGCTCGCCGTTAAGCAAGGTCGGTCTGTACACCCACTGCTTCACCGCATCGGTCGCCGCCGCAACCAGCATCGGATGACCGCTTACTAATTGAAGATTTTGGATGGTGCCATCCTTGCCGATAATAGCCGTAAACCGCACCGTCCCTTGAATACGAGCCGACTTGGCCAGCGCCGGATACGCCGGCGTAATTTTCTTGACCAGATTGGCTGCCTGCACGTTGCCGCCGACCCGCAGCGGCCCCGATTGAGTTGCAACTGCTTTTACCGGAGGAGGAGGCGGCGGTGGCGCTATACCGATTCCGCCTAACCCGCCGAGACCGCCGGGAATGCCGCCGGGGATACCGCCGGCCACCTGCGACGCACTGGGAAGCGCGGCGTTGGGGTCCTCTACAATGATCGATACATTTTTCGGAATCTCACGCGGCGCCATCAACCGTCCGGCGTCGAACTGGCGCGGCACCACTTTGATCTTCACTACAGGAGTAGGTGGGGGCGGCGGGGGGGGCGGCGGAGGCGGCGGCGGGGCAGTCAGCATGCTGGTCAACTGCGCCTGCGGCAGCACGTCAGTATAAATCAACGGAATCAGGATCAAGATGCCCGTCAGCACAAACTGCAATCCGAACGAGAGCACCACCGTCCAGCCCTTATGAGTCTTCCCCTCGCCATCAACGAAGGTTTGGTCGAACATTGCCATAAAATTCGTTCCTTTCCACGCCGCCGCTTATCTTATCCTCGTGCTGCCTTGCGATTTCCACTGGTCCGCTGCGAAACTTCCCTTACTGGCCTGGCCGGCGGCACCGGAGCCTTCGATCCTCTCGAATCGAGGAAGTTCTGCCAGAATACCAGGATTGGACTTGCAATGAAAATCGATGAGTACGTTCCCACTAAAATTCCGACTACTAAAGCAAAAGAGAAGCTGTTCAACACCTGGCCGCCGAACAAGAACAGCGCCATAGCAGTCAAGAAGGTAAGACCGCTCGACATAATGGTCCGGCTCAACGTTTGATTCACGCTCAGGTTAATGATATTGGTCAGCGAGTCGCGCCGCATCAGCTTCAGGTTTTCACGAATCCGGTCGAACACCACGATGGTGTCGTTCATCGAATAGCCGACCAGGGTCAGCAGCGCCGCTACCACCGTCAGCGAGATCTGTTTATTGAACAAAGAGAACAAGCCGATCGTAATGATAGTGTCGTGGAACACCGCCACCACTGCCGCCACTCCATAAATCCATTCGAACCGGAACGCGATGTACACCAGCATTCCGCCCAGCGCGTAAAGCGTGGCCAAAATCGCCTGCCGCTGCAGGTCTTTACCTATCTTCGGTCCCACCACTTCGGCCGACAGAATCGTGAACGGACCGAGCCCGCATTGCTGCTTGACGGCAGCCAGAACCTGCGGCGTGACGCCTGGCACACCCGACAACTGATCCAGCGAACTCAGAAGTCCGCCCTTGGAAGCCCGGAAGGCCTGTATGTTCTTCACGACATCCTGCAATTCCTGCTCGGAGAGCGCAACGCCCGCCTGCAGCAGCGGCTCCCGCAGCTTGTCGGCCAGTTGATCGGAGGCGGAATTGTTCAAATCCAATTTACCGTCGGCAGCGCCAAAGGTGGCCCGCAAGGTATCTTCAATGATCTGGCGGTTGGCGTTCAGCTCTTTTTCGTCGCGGATTTCGGTGCCTACCAGAACTTCCGGCTGGCCGGTGACCTGCTGCACCGACACTTCGCCGGTGACCTTGCTTTCGAGCGCGGAGCGGATCTTCTGTACCGGGGGCTCCTGATTGAAACGAAGGTAGATGAGCGCCCCGCCCTTGAAGTCGATTCCGTAATTTGGCCCGCCGTGGATAGCCAAACTGACCAATCCCGCAGCCGTCAGAACCAAAGAGCCAATGATGAAAGGCCACTTCTTCCCGAGAAAATCGAAGTTAGTATTCTTAAAAAGTTCCATTCAACCGATAACCGGGAGAGAGTTGTCCGCTCGCCCTAGATAGACACCGCGGGAGCGCGAAAAGTTCCTTCGCTTCCGCAACGGCTTTCCACCTTACCATAAATCCCTACAACTTCAAAGCGCCTAAATGCTCAGCGCCGTTACATTCCGCTGATGTCCCAATTCCCAATCAAAAATCGTGCGGGAAACGAACACCGCCGTGAAGACGTTTGCTATCAAACCAATCACCAGCGTTACGGCAAATCCCTTCACCGGGCCGGTGCCGAATAGAAACAAAAATGCGCACGAAACCACCGTGGTCACGTGGGTATCGATAATCGTCAGGAAGGCTTTACCGAACCCGGCGTCGACCGCCGCAACGACCGACTTACCGGAGCGCAGCTCTTCCCGAATACGCTCGAAAATCAGTACGTTGGAGTCGACCGCCATACCAATGGTCAGAATTACACCCGCGATTCCCGGCAGCGTCAGAACGGCGTCGAAATACGCCAGCGCCGCAATCAAAATCACCGCGTTCAGGATGAGCGCGAGAGTGGCGTTGATGCCGCTCTTTTTGTAATAAACCAGCATCACCAGCACCACGGCGATCACGCCGGCGATGCCCGCGTAGAGGCCCGCCCGGATCGAATCGGCGCCCAGCGATGGCCCTACGGTGCGCTCTTCCAGATATTCGACACCCGCCGGCAGCGAACCAGCGCGCAGGTTCAGCGCCAGGTCGGCCGCGTCATCGTGTGTTCCTATGCCGGTGATGACGCCGTTATCGCTGATCTTCGCCTGAATGGTCGGCGCGCTCAAGACGTTCTTATCCAGCACAATAGCCAACTGCTTCCCAATACTTGCGCCCGTAAAACGCTCAAAGCGCCTGGCAGCGTCCTGGGTGAGGACAAAACGCGTCTCCCAGCGCCCGTTCTGATCCTGTTGGGGGCTGGCATCCCGCAGATCGCGCCCGGTAACCACCGGCGTCCGCGACAAAATATAGACTTCAGCCGGAGCGCCGCCACGGCCTGCTTGGCCCAAAATCTGGCTGTTCAACGGCAGCACGCCGCCGTGCTTGCCAAGCGCTTCTTCGCGCGTGGAAAACGGCCCGTCGATCACTTCGTATAGCTCGAGGATAGCGGCTGTCTTCAGGATCTGCTTCACCCGCGCCGGGTCGTCGACGCCCGGCAACTGCACCAGCAATTCCGACTCGGTGGTGCTCCCGCCACGCTGCTGCACGCTCGATTCCGCCAGGCCTAGCGCATTGATCTTCTTTTCAATAGTGTTCATGCTCTGCGTGAGAGTATCCGCCCGCAGCTTGAGCGCTTCCGTCGGCTTCATGGTCAGGCGGTATTCGGTGGAGTTGACCGAGATCAGGTTCCATATGCCGCTGTAGTTATCGTTGACGATCGCGCGGAAGTCGCCCGCCGAGGTCGCCGGTACGCCCTTAACGTCAATCTCAATGGTGCCGGCTGCCGGGATGGTTTGCGGATCGTTGCGGCTCATATCCGCGTACGCGATTCCCTTGGTGTGCAACTGATCCTTTAAGCGCTGGATGACCGTATCGGCTTCCGCCTTGAAAGCGTCCTGGATCTGGACCTGCAACACCAGCTGGCTTCCGCCCTTGAGGTCGAGGCCCAGGTGAATGTTCTTGTGCCAGTTCTCGACCAACTGTTCTTTCGAGGTCGGCACGCCGATGATCCCGTAGATACACGCCAGAATGACGACGACGATGATAGCGATCTTGATATTGACGTTGCTTTTCATATGGAGGTCAGCCCGTGATTTACTTCTTTTCTTCCATCGCGGACTCCTGCTTGACCAGGCTGGCCACGGAGGCTCGCGAAAGCTGCAATTTGATATTATCAGGCTTCACGCGCAAGATCAGCATGTCTCCGGTAATGCTGACGATGGTGCCAATGATGCCGCCGGTCGTGAGGACTTCGGCGCCGGTCTGCAGATCCGCCAACATCTGCGCTTGCTTCTTTTTCTGCTTCTGCATGGGCATGAAGACCAAGAAGTAGAAAATCGCCACAATCGCGATCAGCGGCAAAAAGCTCGCCACCGGGTTGGCGGCCGCTTGCACAAGAATAATGAAGGCGAACAAATCCATATTGGAATTTACAACGATCTTGGAACTCAGCCGGACGCTTCCACTTGCTGCTGGCGCGCGGCTTTCAGATACTCCGGCACCTTCCCGAATAGTATAGCCTGCCTGATCTCCCGCATGATGTCAAGATAGCGGTGCAAATTATGCAGAGTGGCCAGCGTTGAAAAAGACATCTCGCCCGCCAGGAAAAGATGCCGCAGATAGGCGCGCGAAAAATTGCGGCAAGTATAACAGCCGCAAGCCCCATCCACCGGCCGCGCATCCTCTTTATACTGGGACTGCTTGATGACCACTCGTCCGAAAGTAGTGAACAAGTACCCGTTACGAGCGTTGCGCGAAGGTAGTACGCAATCCATCATATCGACGCCGCGTGCGACGTATTCGGGCAACTCTTCCGGCATCCCGACGCCCATCACATAGCGCGGGCGGTCCGCCGGGAGCAGCGGGGTGGTGAGTTCGGTCATCTCCAGACTGAGTGCACGCGGTTCACCGACCGAGAGGCCGCCGATCGCATAGCCATCGGCGTTGAGTTCGAGAAGCTGCTCGGCGCAGGCGCGGCGAAGGTCGGGAAACATGGAGCCTTGCACGATGGGAAAGCAGGCGCGAAGGCCGTCATCGCCAATTGCCCGGTAACGAGCGTAGGCGCTTCGAGCCCAGCGGACCGTCCTCTCCATCGACGCGCGGGCGGCCTCGTGGGTTGCCGGAAATTCCAGGCACTCATCGAGCACCATCATGATGTCGCTGCCGAGCGCGAGTTGCACGTCAATGGTCGACTCCGGCGTGAACATATGGCGGTCGCCGTTGAGATGCGACTGGAACATCACGCCCTCTTCGGTGATTTTGCGCAGCCCACTCAAGCTGAAGACCTGGAACCCCCCGGAATCGGTGAGGATGGCCCGCGGCCAGTTCATGAATTTGTGCAGCCCGCCGAGCCGGCGGATGGCCTCGTGCCCCGGCCGCAGATACAGATGATAGGTGTTGCCCAGAATGATCTTGGCGTCGAGATCGTTGATAAGATCCCGCGGCAGCAGGCCTTTGACAGTGGCCTGCGTCCCTACCGGCATGAAAACGGGAGTCTCGATGTCGCCGTGAGCCGTGTGCAAGATCCCCGCCCGCGCCCCGGTATGCGGACAGGTAGCCTGAATTTCAAAACTGAGCACTGAGGACTATTGTAAGATCGACTGCGTGTGGCCACTGATCTTTCTGCTGACGACCCTGGCTTGGGCTCAACCGCAAGGCACGCTGTTCCCCGACGACTCGCAAGATCCCAAGCAAGCCGGCGGTGGCTACGACTACAAAAACGAAGCGAAACCGTTTCCAATTGTGCGCGGATACATAGAGCGAGTCGAATTTCAGAATGCAGCCGACGGGGTGCTTCTCGGACTGTCGGTGTCCGCGCACCACGGTGAACAAACTTTGACGGTCGCAGAAGTAAAAGACTGTATCAAATGAGATCAATCCGACGAAATCGCATCGTCGCCTCAACTTCACTCCACCCACCAAGCCCTATCGCGTCGATTTCAAATTCGACGGCGGGCGCATGATCCGTGTGGGCACCAGCCCAGGCGCTCCGAAGTGAATTTCAAAGCGCGTTGCTTTTATCTGAGTTTATCTGTGTTCATCTGCGAGCCAATTTCTTTTGTTTTCTTGCTCGCAGATGAACACAGATGATCACAGATAAGACACGGCAAGCTCGCCTCAAGGAAGGCGCTCACGCCACTTGTCTGGACTACAGGCCGTGTGGACTAAATAAAAGACCGTGACAGTTACGCCGTCGAATTCGTAGAAAATGCAGTAAGAAAATCGCCGCCTAGCAGCCATTCCGGCCGCGCACTCGGCGCTTCACGCTCTCCCGGTCCGTGACAACCCGGGTTGCGCTGCAGGTTGCCCTTTCTGCGCGCGAGTTCTTCTATCTGCCGGTCATGAATCGGAACGTCTTCAGATTCACCGGCAAGTCATCCCACAAATCTTCGACCAACCGCAGCTTCTCGGCGGGACTCAAGTCGAACACCGATGTGGCCGGGACTTTCATGTGATTGCCATTATCTCGGAGCCGTGATTGCACTTCAACGCGAGCCCGCGCCACGGGCTGCTAGGATGGAAGAACCGTCCCGCTATGGCCCTGCGTTTCTACAACACCCTCACCCAAAAGGTGGAGCCCTTCGCCCCACTGCACGACAACGTTGTTCGTATGTATACATGCGGTCCCACGGTGTACAACTACGTGCACATCGGCAACCTGCGGACCTTCACGTTTCAGGACATCCTGCGGCGCTGGCTCGCGGCGCGCGGCTTCGAGCTGGATCATGTGATGAACATCACCGACATCGAAGACAAAATCATCCGCCGCGCTGCTGCCGAGCACAAGACCATCTATGAGTACACCGCGCCCTACACGGCCGCGTTCCTCGAAGACACTGCGGCGCTGCGCCTGCAACGGCCCGAGCACATCGTGAAGGCCACCGATCACATCCACGATATGGTAAGCGCCATTCAGAAACTGGAAGAGGGTGGCTACACCTATATCAGCGACGGTTCGGTCTACTACCGCATCGCCAAATTCCCGGAGTACGGCAAACTCTCGCACAACGACTTCAGCGGCATTCGCTCCGGCGCCCGTGTGGACATGGATGAATACGATAAAGCCGATGCGCGTGATTTTGTACTGTGGAAGGCTAAGAAAGAAGAGGAACCCGCCTGGCAGACACCGCTCGGCGAGGGCCGCCCCGGCTGGCACATTGAATGCTCCGTGATGGCGATGAAGTATTTGGGCGAGACGCTCGACATCCACACTGGCGGAGTCGATCTGACGTTCCCACATCACGAAAACGAAATCGCGCAATCGGAAGCCATCACCGGCAAGCCCTTCGCGCGCTTCTGGCTGCATGCGGAGCATCTCAGCATCGACGCGCAGAAGATGTCGAAATCGCTGGGCAACTTTCATACGCTGCGCGATTTGATGCAGGAAGGCTACACGCCCGAAGCGATTCGCTACCTGCTGGCTTCGGTGCCGTATCGCAAGAAGCTGAATTTTACATTTGACGGGCTGAAGGCCGCGGCAACCTCGATCGACCGCCTGCGCAATTACAAGCTGCGACTCGAAACCGCCAAGTTCCCCGAGGGCACCGATGATGCGTTAGAAGGCCGCACACAAGAAGCGCATACGGCTTTCGACGAAGCGCTCGACGACGATCTCAACACGGCCGAGGCACTGGCCGCAGTGTTCGAATACATCCGGGATACCAATAGTGCGATGGACGCGGGGACGTTCCTTGCAGGTAACGCCATCGCAGCGCTTGAATTCCTGCGGCGCTTCGACTCGATCTTCGATGTACTTGCGCCATCAGCCAAGGAAGGCGGACTCTCGGATGCCGAGGTCGACGGCCTGATCGCCGAGCGAATTTCCGCCAAGAAGGCCCGCGACTTTGCGCGTGCCGATCAGATCCGCGCGGGTCTCGCTGACCAGGGCGTCATCCTGGAAGACACTAAAGAAGGAGTCCGCTGGAAGCGAGCATGAAATTCGAAAGCAAGACCGTCCATGTGGGCGACCGCAAGAAGGCGGGCAATTTTATTCCCGTCACGACGCCGATTTATACCGCGTCCAGTTACGCCTACGAATCGATGGATCAGCTTGACCGCGTTTTCGGGCGCGAAGAGCAAGGGCCCTCCTACGCGCGCTACGACAACCCGACGGTGAGCGCGCTGCAGGAATTGGTGAATGAACTCGAAGGAGGACACGCCACGCTGGCGTGCTCTTCGGGCATGATGGCTATGCATCTGGCGGTGCTGGCGGCGCTGGTCGACCGGCCCAAGCGCCTGGTCGCCGGCCACGTACTCTACGGCGCCACTACCAACATGTTGATGACTGTCTTCGCTGCGCTGGGCGTCGAGACGACGTTCGCTGATGCATCGGATCTCGCGGCTTTTGAAAGCGCCATCGCGAAGACCAAGCCCGGGGCGGTGGTGGTGGAGTCCATTACGAATCCGCTGCTGCGCGTGTGCGCGCTCGACAAGATCGCGGCCAAGGCGCGCGCCGCGCGCGCGCCGCTGATTGTCGATAACACTTTCGCCACTCCCATGCTGATGCGGCCGCTCGAACTCGGGGCCAGCATAGTGATCCACAGCGCGACCAAGTATCTGGCGGGACACGGCGATGTGTTGGGCGGCCTGGTGATCTCCGATGCCGAGAATTTCGAGACGCTGACGACTCTGCTGCGTACGCTCGGCCCCAATCTGGGGCCTTTTGAGGCATATCTGACCATGCGCGGCATCAAGACGCTGGCCCTGCGCATGGAGAAGCAGTGCGCCAACGCTTGTAAGCTGGCCTCATGGCTCGCGGCGCATCCCAGAATTGAGCGAGTACATTTTCCAGGCGACCCGGCCCATCCCGACGCCGCGAACATCCGGTGTCTGTTACCGGCAGGCCTCTTCGGCGCGATGGTGACGATTGAACTGAAGGACGCGGGCAAGGCGGAAGTCTTCGCCTTCATGGAGAAACTGAAAATGATCGTGTGCGCCACCTCGCTAGGCGACGTGCATACCATGATGCTCTACCCATCCATGTCATCGCACCGCGATATTTCGCCCAAGCATCGCGAGCGCGGGGGGATTCGCGACAATCTGGTCCGCATCTCGACAGGCATTGAAGCGATCGAAGACATCATCGCCGACCTGGATCAGGCCTTGCGGGTTTAGGTCCGCGGCAATCGGGCTTCCAGCCGGGACCTTCAGATGCGACCATAAGTTCTGTGTTGAAGTCCCTTCCACACCAGCCGAGCCCCTCGGCGATGGTCAAAATCCTCAGCCCTTTTCAGGCGTTTGCCCAGAATAAGGTATCCGGAGGCGTCCTCCTCCTGGTCTGTACCATCGTGGCGTTGGTCTGGGCGAACTCGGCCTGGGCTCAAAGCTATGCCGACTTTTGGCACACCAGGGTGGAGGTGGGCGTCGCCGGCTTCGCCATCCGCCAGGACCTCCATTTCTGGGTGAACGACTTGTTGATGGCGGTGTTTTTCCTGAGGGTCGGTCTGGAAATCAAGCGGGAAATGCTGGTGGGCGAACTCGCCTCGCCACGTCAGGCGGCCTTGCCCATCGCTGCGGCTTTCGGGGGCGTGGCGGTTCCCGCATTGATCTACGCGCTCATGAATCACGGAGGCCAGGGCGCTCCCGGTTGGGGCATCCCGATGGCCACGGACATCGCCTTTGCGCTTGGTGTTCTCGCTCTTCTTGGGGACCGTGTGCCGGTGAGTCTCAAGGTGTTCCTCGCCGCCCTGGCCATTGTCGATGACATCGCCGCCGTGCTCGTAATTGCGGCTTTTTACACGGCCTCGATTTCCTGGACCGCACTGGGAATTGCCGCTCTTATTTTCGCCCTTCTCTTTGCGGCGAACCGGACCGGGGTACGTCATGCGCTCCCGTACGCAGTTTTGGGTGTTTGCCTATGGATCGCAGTACTGCAATCTGGCATTCACCCAACCATCGCGGGCGTGGCACTGGCTTTCGCGATTCCGTGCCGCACGGTGCTGAATTCCAGTGAATTTCTGGGCCGCAGCCGGGCCGTGCTGGATTACTTCGAACGTGCCAGCATGCGCGATAAAGATCTCATGATTAACGACGACTTGCATGCGGCCATCGACGAGCTTGAGGCTACCTGCGAGAGGGTGCAGCCACCTCTCTATCGCATCGAGAATGCGCTCCACTCATGGGTAACCTTCCTGGTCATGCCGCTCTTCGCGCTGGCCAATGCGGGATTGGTTTTGCCGGCAGGCCTGGTGAGACAATTCTCGGAACCGGTAACCCTGGGGGTCGTCCTGGGGCTCCTCATTGGTAAGCCGATTGGCGTGACGCTTGGCTCCTGGCTCGCCGTGCGGACCGGCTTTATCGCGCTTCCGGAAGGCATCACCTGGAGCCACATTCATGGCGCTGCCTGGCTCGCGGGCATCGGGTTTACGATGTCCCTTTTTATAGCAGGACTGGCTTTCAGTCAGGATTCGCTTCTCGGAATGGCAAAGATTGGCGTCCTCGCAGCCTCAACCTTTGCCGGACTCATCGGCTCGGCGATTCTGTTTCGGGCCCGCCGCGTCGAGCACTAGATCTTTTAGGATAAATCCAGTCACGCCTTTGCGATACTGGAGGCTGGCCCGTGGCCGATACCTTCCTGCGGCAGTTAGAACCCTTTGGAACATACCATCGAAATTGCGGAGTTCCTGATGTTGGTCGCCGCTATCGTGGGTGTGCTCGCCCAGCGCGTGCACATCCCTTATAGCGTCGGCCTGGTTCTAGCCGGCATCGTTCTCGCCTTTATCCCGTACTCGGCGGACCTGCCGCTCAACCCGGATCTCATCTTCGTGACGCTTCTGCCCCCGCTGGTGTTTGAAGCCGCCTTCCAGTTACCCTGGCACTCCTTGCGCCGCGACCTTCCGCTGATCCTGCTTTTGGCATCCGTCGGTGTTGTTCTGGCGGCGGGTGTCACGACCGTGGGGATGCATTTTATTGCCGGGTGGCCTTGGCTGGCCGCTCTCGTTTTCGGTATGCTCATTGCCGCAACCGACCCGGTGTCGGTGATCGCCGCCTTCAAGGAATGCGGTATTAAAGGCCGGCTGCGCTTATTGATGGAAGCCGAAAGCCTCTTCAACGACGGAACCGCCGCGGTGGGTTTCGGAATTGCCGTCGCCCTGGCCATGGGGCAGCACTCGTCCGTACTCGAACTCGCCCGCACCCTGGTGGTGGTTGTGGGAGGCGGCATCGCATCCGGCGCATTAGTTGCCGGCGCCATCTTATTGCTGGCCGGCCGCACCGCGGATCATCTCTTTGAACTCACCTTCACCACTGTTGCCGCCTACGGTTCATTCCTGCTGGCCGAACACTTCCACCTTTCCGGAATACTGGCCACCGTCACCGCCGCCATCATGCTCGGCAATCTCGGCCACCTCGGCGCGATTACCGCACGAGGCCGGGAAGCTGTCGAGGCGTTCTGGGAGTTTGCCGCCTTCGTTGCGAATTCCCTGATCTTCCTCTTGCTGGGATTGCAGCTCGAGCACCAGCACTTTTCCAATATATGGCTGACAGCCGCCGCCGCCGTCGTCATTGTGATTCTCGGCCGCGCCGTTGCGGTTTACCCGATCAGCTGGCTCTTCTCACGATCCTCGTTGCGAGTCAGTTTCGAACATCAAAATCTGTTGTTCTGGGGCGGGCTGCGTGGCGCTTTGGCGCTAGCCCTGGCTCTTGGACTGCCACTTGAGATGCCGCTCCGCTACGAGATCATCACCGTCAGCTTCGCCGTGGTCGCGTCCTCCATTTTCCTGCAGGGCTTGACGATACCGCCGCTGCTGCGCAGGGTGGCCGCGCGAGAACGCGAGTCTACGAGTTGAGCGCCGATCGCCAGCAGAAACGTGTGCTATATTGGTCTTTCATGTTCGCCGCTCGCCGCCATCATCACGGAACCCATCATCACCACGGGCATTCCATGCCGCGACGGGCTCACTCGTAATCACAAACCGATTCAAGATTGTTTTGAGAGCCCGCCGGTTGATTCTGGCGGGTTTTCTTTTTGGGGCTTAAAACTATGCAACTGGATTTCAAAAAACTCGATGGGCTGCTGCCGGCGGTGATTCAGGATGACGCAACCGGCCGCGTCCTGATGGTCGGCTTCATGAATGAGGAAGCCTTCCAGAAGACGGTGGAGACGGGCTTCGCAACCTTCTTCAGCAGATCGCGCAATAAGCTGTGGCTGAAAGGCGAAAGCTCCGGCCATCGTCTGGTAGTCAAGGACATTTCCACTGACTGCGACCTCGACACTGTACTGGTCAAAGTAGAGGCGATTGGTCCGGGCGTGTGCCACGAAGGTTATCAAAGCTGCTTTTTCCGGCGCCTTGAAAACGGTGAGTGGAAGGTGAGCGAGGAGAAGACCTACGATCCCGGCACGGTCTACAAAGCATGAAACTGAAACTTGGAATTCCTAAAGGCAGTCTGGAAAACGCCACGGTGGAACTGTTCCGCCGCGCGGGATTCCAGATCACCACCAGCAGCCGTTCGTATTTCCCGGCGATCGACGATCCCGAGATCGAGTGCATGCTGATTCGGGCGCAGGAGATGGCGCGCTACGTCGAAGATGGAGTGCTCGATGCGGGCCTGACCGGCCGCGATTGGGTGGAGGAAAACGAAGCTAAGGTTGAGAATGTCGCCGATCTGATCTACGCCAAGCAGAGCTTCGGCAAAGTGCGCTGGGTGCTGGCGGTGCCCGAAGCTTCGCCCTACCAATCCGTGAAAGATCTGCAAGGCAAGATCATCGCGACGGAGCTGGTTGCCGCGACCAAACGTTATCTAGAACGCAACGGCGTCAGCGCGAAAGTCGAATTCAGTTGGGGCGCTACCGAGGTCAAGCCGCCCGAGTTGGCCGATGCCATCGTCGAGGTGACCGAGACCGGCTCTTCACTGCGCGCCAACAAGCTGCGTATTATCGAGACCGTGCTGGAATCGAATACCCAGTTGATCGCCAACGTCGCTTCCTGGAAAGATCCCGAGAAGCGCCAGAAGCTCGAAGACATGCGGATGCTGCTGCAGGGCGCGATCAATGCGCTGGGCAAAGTCGGCCTGATGCTCAATGTGGAGAAGACCAACCTGGACGCGGTGCTGGCGGTGCTGCCGGCGCTCAAGCGGCCAACCATCTCGACGCTGAGTGAAGACGGCTGGCTGGCGGTGAATACTATCCTGGAGGAGTCGACTGTGCGGACCATTATTCCTCGCCTGAAGGCAGCGGGCGCGCAGGGGATCGTCGAATATCCGCTGAACAAAATCATAATGTAATGATTCGGATACTCACAGCCAAAGACGCGGCTTCGCTCATCGAGCGCAAAACCATGCGTCTGGAAGAAGCCGAGCGGATCGTCGCACCGATTCTTGCCGCGGTGCGCGAGCGTGGCGATGCAGCGTTGCTCGAATACGCGCGCAAGTTCGACGGCTTCGAGGGCGCAAGCGTTCGCATCGATATTCGCGGCACTTTGCAGCCTGCTTTCGAGCGCGCGGTCGAAATCGCGGCGAAAAATATTCGCGAGTACGCCGAACTGCAACTCCCCCGCGAATGGTTCACCGATTTCCCCGACGGCCGTCGACTGGGCCAGATCGTGCGCCCGATCGATGCCATGGGTGCTTACGTACCGGCGGGCCGCTATCCCCTGCCCTCCACGCTGTTGATGACGGTGATTCCGGCACAAGTCGCCGGCGTTGCGACCATCTGCGTGGCGTGCCCGAATCCCAGCCCCGAGATTATGGGGATCGCTGAGTGGCTGGGTGTCGCGCACATGTTTCGCATGGGGGGAGCGCAGGCCATCGCTGCGCTGGCGTATGGGACCGAAACGGTGCCGAAGGTGGATCGTATTGTTGGCCCCGGCAATATATATGTTGCAGCCGCCAAGAAGCTGATCGCAGGGGAGACTGGAATCGACTTCGTCGCGGGTCCAACCGAGATCGTGATTATTGCCGCCGATGGCGACCCGCGCTGGATCGCCGCCGATCTGCTCGCGCAGGCCGAGCACGATGTGGACGCCTCGGCGATCTTACTCACGACGTCGCGTAGTCTGGCGGAATCGGTCGCAAAGGAAGTGGACGCGCAACTGACGACCTTACCCACCGCCGCCGTCGCGCGTCCGTCTATCGAAACTAATGGTGCGATCGTGGTTCTAGACAGTCTGGAGCAAGCCGTTGAAATGTCCAACGCGCTTGCGCCCGAACACTTGGCACTGCATGATAGCACGCTGCTCGCGAAGATCCGTCACGCGGGAGCAGTATTCGTGGGCGCGGCGAGTCCGGAATCGGCAGGCGATTATGCTTCCGGCCCCAATCACGTGTTGCCGACTTCGGGCGCGGCGCGACAACGCGGTGGTCTCTCGGCCGCGGATTTCGTCAAGGTGATTGCCGTGCAGGAGCTCAGCCGCGAGGGACTCGCTAAGCTGACGCCCGCGATCGCGGCACTCGCTCGCGCAGAGGGTCTGGAAGCGCACGCCCGCTCGGCGGAGATTCGTGCAGAGGGAAGCAATGCCTAGAGGTCTCACACCGCGGCCTGCGGTCCAGAAGATGGCTCCGTATCATCCACCCACGGGAGGCCGCCAAGGCAAGCTGCGCCTGGATTTCAATGAGAACACGGTAGGCTGTTCGCCGAAGGTGATTGCATACCTGAAAGAATCGCTGACGGCGGACGCGTTGACGGTGTATCCGGAGTATGTCGATGCAATGCGCGAGCTCGCCGCCTACTTCGCGGTCGCGCCCGGAGAACTGCTGCTCTCAAACGGCACCGATGAAGCCATTCAGGTGCTGCTCAATACATACGTCGATGACGGCGACGACGTGCTGATGCTTAAGCCGTCTTACGCGATGTACAAGTTCTACGCGGAACTGGCGGGGGCGAGCGTGCGTGAGCTCGACTACGCGCCGCAAGATTTGTCGTTCCCTCTTGACGAATTCATCGCGGCGATCCGTCCGGCGACGCGTGTGATTCTTATCGCGAATCCCAATAATCCGACCGGCACCGGAATCGACGTGGAGGCGATCCGCCGCATCCTCGAGGCCGCTCCCCAGTCTGCGGTGCTTATAGATGAAGCGTACTTCGAGTTCAGTGGCGTAACGGCACTCCCCCTGGTGCGCCAATATCCGAATCTCTTCGTCAGCCGTACTTTCTCGAAGGTGTTCGGCATGGCGGCGATGCGCTGCGGATGCTTGTTTTCGTCGGTCGAGAATGTTCGCTGGATGCAGAAGGCACAGTCACCTTATAGCGTGAATATGCTGGCAGCGCTGGCGGCGCGCGCGGCGATTCAAGATCGTGACTACATCGCGAACTACGTGAAAGAAGTGCTAGCGGCGCGCGAGATGGTGTACGAAGGGCTGCGCAAACTGGGGATTCCGTTTTATCCCAGCCAGGCGAATTTTGTGCTGTTCCGCGCAGGGGACCGCGCTATTCCGATTCGCGACGCACTGCGCGACCGTGGAGTGCTGGTCCGCGATCGTAGCTATGAGATCCCCGGATGCGTGCGCGTCACCATCGGCAACCGAGCGCAGATCGAACGCTTCCTTGGCGAACTGGAGTCCTTGTGGACGCGCTGATCGTGTTCGACATGGACGGAGTTCTCGCTGAGGTGACCGAGTCCTATCGCGAATCGATTGTCCAGACCGTGAGGCATTTTACGGGCAAGACGGTCACGCGCGACGCCATTCAGGATTACAAGAACCAGGGCGGATGGAATAACGACTGGGCGTTGTCGCAGAAGATCTTGGCGGACTTCGGAATGCAGGTCGAATACGACACTGTGATTAAAACGTTCAACGAATATTTCCTGGGCGAGAACGGCAACGGTCTAGTAACGCGCGAAAGCTGGCTTCCCCAAGCGGGTCTTCTGGAACGCCTGGGCGAGAGCTTTGGATTGTCGCTATTCACGGGCCGGCTGCGCTACGAAGCCGATATCACGTTGCGGCGCTTCGCCCCAAGCGTGAAGTTCGATCCCATGCTTTGTGCGGATGATGTGACGGCTCCCAAGCCCGCGCCCGAGGGACTATTCAAGATTCAGCGCGAGAGACCGGGCGTGAAGCTCTGGTACGTCGGCGACACTGTCGATGATGCGCGCTGTGCCCGCGCGGCCGCGGTGCCGTTTATTGGAATCGCCGCCCACACGCATACGAAGCGCGATGAGTTGATCGCGCTGTTCCGACAGGAGAACGCCGTGGCGATTCTCGAGAATGTAAACGAGATCGAAGGAGCGCTATGAAACTTCGCAAGGCGTCGATCGAGCGCATCACCAAGGAAACCCAAATTCGCGGCAGCCTCACGATCGACGGCCAAGGAACGTACCAAATTTCGACGGGCGTTCGCTTTTTCGACCACATGCTGGAGCTGTTCGCGAAGCACGGCGGGTTTGATTTGAAGCTCAAGGCAACCGGCGACCTGGATGTCGATCAGCACCACACGGTGGAAGACGTCGGCATTGCGCTCGGTCAGTTGTTCGCCAAAGCGCTCAGCGACCGCAAGGGGATTAATCGCGCGGGCTATTTCGTGTTGCCGATGGATGAGACCCTAGCGGTGGTCGCGGTGGATCTGGGCGGGCGTTCGGCCCTGGTCTATCAGGATCGCGTGCGCGTACGGCTGGTGGGCGACCTGCAGACCGAGCTGGTAGAAGACTTCTTCGGCGGTTTCGTGAATCATGCGGGTGCGAATTTGCACGCCAAGGTCTTGTACGGACGTTCGAATCATCACAAAATTGAGGCCATCTTCAAATGCTTCGCGCGGGCCATGCGCTACGCCTGCTCGACCGATCAACGGCTGAAGGATCAGTTACCGTCGACCAAGGGTTTGTTGTGAGTGTAGTTTCGATCTTCGACTACGGCGCGGGGAATCTGCGCTCGGTGCAGAATACGCTGGGGGCGATTGGCGCCGACTACGAATTGATCCGCGATGCGGCGGGCATTCGGAAAGCCACCAAGCTGATTCTGCCGGGAGTCGGTCACTACGGGCAGATGATGCGCGCGCTGGATGAACTCGACGTGCGTGGTGCGTTGATCGAATCGATTCGCGGCGGCGTCCCGTTTCTGGGAATCTGTCTGGGATTGCAGGCGCTGTTCACAACCGGCGAAGAAGCGCCCGAAGAGCGCGGGTTGGGCATCTATCCGGGCATGGTCAAGCGCTTCCAGGGCGACATGCGCATCCCGCACATGGGCTGGAATCAACTGGATCGCGTGCGCGAATCGAAGCTATTGCAGGATACCGGCGACAAGCCGTACGTCTATTTCGCACATAGTTACTATGCGCCGGTGATACCGGCGACGGCGGCGACTTGTGACTACTCGGTTCCGTACACGGCCGTACTGGAGCAAGACAACGTCTGCGGAGTACAGTTCCATCCCGAGAAGTCCGGCGATCTGGGATTGAAGATCGTGCGCAATTTTGTGGAGAGCTAAGCGTGCTCGCGAAAAGAATTATTCCGTGTTTAGACGTGACCGGCGGGCGGGTCGTCAAAGGCGTGAACTTCGTCAACTTGCGGGACGCGGGCGACCCGGTGGAATTGGCCGCGCGCTATAACCAGCAAGGGGCCGATGAGCTAGTGTTTCTCGATATCACGGCGTCGAGCGACGATCGCGACACCATGGTGGACGTGGTGGCGCGCACGGCACGCGAGGTGTTCATCCCGTTAACGGTCGGCGGCGGGATTAGGAGCGTTGAAGATGCGCGGAAGATCTTGCACGCGGGCGCGGACAAGGTGAGCGTCAATACGGCGGCGGTGCTCCGTCCGGAGCTGATCAGCGAGCTGTCGCAGGAGTTCGGCGCGCAGGCGGTGGTGCTGGCAATCGACGCCCGAAGGCGAACGGGGGGGTGGAATGTTTTCACCAAAGGCGGACGGCATGACGAAGGCATCGATGCCGTCGAATGGGGCTCGCGCGGGGAGGCGCTGGGCGCGGGCGAAATCTTACTGACATCCATGGATACGGATGGCGTTCAAACTGGCTTCGACTGTGCGCTGACGAGTGCGGTGCGCAATGCCACGCAGATTCCGGTAATCGCTTCCGGAGGTGCGGGCAAGCCGGAGGATTTTGTGGAGGTGCTTGCGGGCGGCGCGGGAGCCGACGCGGCGCTGGCGGCGTCGATCTTTCATTACGGCACTTATACGGTTGGCGATCTCAAGGCATTTCTGGCGGAACACGGAGTAGAGGTACGCCGATGATTCTGCCATGCATCGACTTGATGGACGGCAAGGTAGTGCAACTGGTCCAGGGGCGCGATAAGGCGCTGGAGGGCGATGCTCCGCTTGAGATGCTACGCAAGTTCGCGGCGTTTCCCGAGATTCAAGTGATCGATCTGGATGCCGCGATGGGACGCGGGGAGAACTCGGCGCTGGTGGAACTGCTGGCGGCGCGCGCGAAGTGCCGCATAGGGGGCGGCGTGCGCACGGCGGAGCGTGCACGGCGATTGCTCGACCAAGGCGCGCATCGGATTGTGGTTGGCACTGCGGCGTTTACTCCTGTGATGGAGGAGATCGCGGCCGCAGTGGGGCCGGAGCGAATTCTCATTGCGCTCGATTCCAAGAACGGAAAGATCGTCGTGAAGGGGTGGCAGGAGGCGACCGACTTCACAGCGGAAGAAGTGATCGAACGTCTGGAGCCTTTCTGCGGCGGCTTCCTGTGCACCTATGTGGACAAAGAAGGCATGATGCAAGGGACGGACCTCGACTGGTTCCGGGGTCTGCGTGCGGCTACGCAGCACGAGATTACGGCGGCCGGCGGCATCACGACGATCGACGAGATTCGCGAGTTGCAGGCGATGAACGTCCACGCCGCGCTGGGCATGGCCATTTACACGGGCCGGTTGGATCTCGGCGAACTCGCGTCGTTGAATTCCTGATCTGTTTTGCTGCTTTCTTCTTTCTCTTTACTGTTGGGCGCGCCCTACGCCGGCATGAACCCCTACCGAAGGGGACGGAATCACAGTGTTCCGCAACTACCCACTGATTGTGGCAACGACGGAGGAGCTCGAGACTCCCGCCGCTGCGACCGGGCTCCCCAGCGGGCGGACCCGATTCTTACGTCCGTACGCTACCGCGGGCATTCGGTGAGAGCTGTGCGTGAAGTCGCGATGTGAGGCAATCGCGCGAGCTTGGCGCAGGAGCAGGCGAGTGACTGCACGTCACATGTGTTCGTCGAGAACGGCAGCAAACGTTTTCCAGCTTTTCTTGAGCGC
>JBDTTL010000044.1:0-20515 GCA_039930665.1 Acidobacteriota bacterium | reverse complement strand
TCGTGTGGAAACGCCGCAGCGCGCCTATGACGCCATCGTGGAAAGAGGCTCGCTGGCGCGCATCGCCGAGTTCCTGCCGGCGAGCGTGGGCAAAATTTTTGTGGTGACCACGGCCGACGTTTGGGGATTCCACGGACCGAAGGTGGAGCAGGCGCTGGCGGGACGCGCGCACCAGGTGCTGTTCTTTCCGGGCGGCGAACCGCGCAAGAAGATGGCCGAAGTGGAGACGCTGACCGAGCAGATGGTGGCGGGCGGCGGAGACCGTTCGAGCGTAGTAGTGGCGGTCGGCGGGGGTATCGTAACCGACGTAGCGGGGTTTGCGGCCGCTGTGTTCATGCGCGGGATTCCGGTGATCCAGGTGCCCACGACGCTGCTCGCGCAGGTGGATGCGGCCGTTGGCGGCAAGACCGGGGTGAACCTCGTGTCAGGTAAAAATCTAGTGGGCAGTTTTCATCAGCCGCTGGTGGTGTTGATCGATCCCGAGGTGCTGCGGACGCTGCCGGCGCGTGAATATCGCGCGGGCCTGTACGAGATCATCAAGTGCGGTGTGATCCGCGATGCTGAGTTGTTTCGCGTCCTGGCGGAGGGCGCCGACCGCATATTCGCGCAGGAGCCGGCGACAGTAGATCGCATCATCGCGGATGCGGTGCGCATCAAAGCCGAAGTCGTGACCGCGGACGAGCGCGAAGGCGATCTGCGGCGCATCCTGAACTTCGGGCACACGGTTGGGCACGCGCTTGAAGCCGACACCCAATACGTGCGCTTCCTGCATGGCGAAGCGGTAGCGTTCGGCATGCACGCGGCGACCGCTCTCGCCGAGCGTGTGGTTAGACTGGCGCCACCGGATGCGGCGCGGATCCATTCCGTGATCCACAGTTATGGACCGATCCCGACGCTCGAGGGCGTCACCGCGTCGAACTTATTTGCGCGGCTGGCGGCGGACAAGAAAACCGTTCAGGGAAAGGTCCACTTCGTGCTGCCAATTAGGATCGGCGAGGTGAAGGTTGTCACCGGCGTCGAGGATCGCGCCGTGATGGACGCGATTGAAGCGGCGCTGGCAACATGACGCCGGCGACGGGCACCACGCCTAAGGGGATTACCAGCGAAGAAGCGGCTTCGCGCTGGGTGCGCGGGATGTTCGGCCGGGTCGCGGCGCGTTATGACCTGCTGAACCATCTGCTTTCCTTCAATCTTGACCGGAGTTGGCGCGCCCACACGGTGAAACGCGTAACGGATGTGCTGGTGAGGCCAGACGCGAAAGTCCTGGATCTATGCTGCGGCACGGGCGACGTATTGCTGTCGCTGACAGAGCGTCAAGGCGGGATCACGATCTTCGGTAGCGACTTCTGCCATCCCATGCTGATCGAAGCGCAGCGCAAAATCGCAGCGCGCAAATTGCGATCTCCGTTATTTGAGGCCGATGCGCTGGCGCTGCCGCTGGCGTCAGGTTCGCTCGATCTGATCACGGTGGCGTTCGGGTTCCGCAATCTCACGAATTATAGCCACGGCTTGGAAGAACTCGCACGCGTGCTCAAACCCGGTGGAGTGCTGGCGATTCTCGAGTTTTCGCAGCCCACCAATCGGCTGTTCGCGAGCCTTTATGGATTCTTCTCGACGCGCGTGCTGCCCTTGGTAGGCGGAATGATCTCGGGCTCGCGCGACGCGTATTCATACTTGCCGGAATCTATCAAAAAGTTTCCCGGCGCGGAAGGCCTTGCGGAGCAGATGAACGGCGCGGGGTTTGCCGGCGTCGAGTTCGAGCGCTTAACATTCGGAGCGGTGGCGCTGCATCTCGGTAGGAAGTAAACCAGTGTCCTCCGATCTGCGAGCGTTACTGAAGAAGCACTGGGGCTACTCGGAATTTCGCGCGCGGCAAGAGCCGATTGTCGAAGCCATTCTGGCAGGGCGCGACGTGGCCGTGGTGATGCCCACAGGCGGCGGCAAATCGCTGTGCTACCAGCTCCCGGCGGTGGTTCTGCAGCGGACCGCAGTGGTCGTGAGTCCGCTGATTGCCTTAATGCAGGATCAGGCGGCAAGCATGCGCGAAATCGGCGTGAACGCGGCCTTTCTCAATAGCACGCTCGACTATGACGGCGCGCGAGACGTCCGGCGGCAGGCGGAGTCGGGCGCGTTGCAACTGCTATATGTGTCACCGGAGCGCATCGTCCAGGAGAATATGCTGGACTGGTTGAAACGCTTGCCGCTGGCGTTCTTCGCCATTGACGAAGCTCACTGTATTTCGGAGTGGGGACACGAGTTCCGTCCGGAATACCGCCAACTCGGAGTTTTGCGCCAGCGTTTCCCGACTGTGCCGATTGCGGCTTTCACTGCCAGCGCGACCCGCGTGGTGCGGCACGATATCGTGGCGCAATTGGGGCTGCGCAATCCGCTCCTTTCGGTGAGCAGCTTTTATCGGCCCAATTTGCGCTACGTAGTGCACGAATGCGCGCCGCGGCAGCAGGATTCTTTACTGGACGCGGCGCTCGACTGGTATCGCGAGGGCAACGTTATCTTGTACGCACCGACGATCAAGGCAGTGGAGTCGATCGCCGAGCGGATGAGAAGACAAGGTGTCCCGATCGTGCCCTATCACGGCAGAATGGACGCGGGGCTAAGACAGAAAAATCAGGAACTATGGATGTCGGGCGAAAAACGTGTGCTGGTGGGAACTCTGGCGTTCGGCCTGGGGATCAATCAGCCGGCCACCCGCGCGGTGATTCATCTGGCGTTGCCCAAGACCATCGAGCAGTTTTACCAGGAAGCCGGGCGCGCCGGACGCGACGGCGATGCGGCGGATTGCGTTCTTTTGTGGCAGAAACGCGATATCGGCCTACTGACGCATTTCGTGCAGCAGTTGCAGGATTCCGACGAACGGGAGCGGGCGTGGCAGCGCTACCACACGCTGCGACATTTTGTGGAGCAATCGCGCTGCCGGCACCGTCAGATTTGCCTGCATTTTGGCGAGACCCCTCGCTGGGAAACATGTGGAGCCTGCGATGTCTGCGGCGTCACCATCGAGTGGACTGCGAAGGCGTACAAGCCGGTGCGGCGGATGAAGGCCGCGCCGATCGCCAAGGCGGCTGCGACTGTTGCGGCGCCAGTATCCGGCGCCGATCCGGAAGATCTGCGCGAGAGGTTACGCGCATGGCGACGGGAGGTGTCCAAGGAGCAAGCGGTACCGGCCTACGTCATCTTTCACGATGCCACGCTCGATGCTCTCTGCCGTCTCCGGCCGCGGGACGTCGTTGGACTGCTCGAAGTGTCAGGCATCGGCGAGCGCAAAGCGGAGCGCTTCGGCGCTCGAATCCTAGAGTTAATCGCACTAGCCGCTACTTGAATCGCTTCCGATAAAGGAAGTCGATGCCGAACAAGCCGTTGCTGTCGCGCACGGCGACGGCGGACCACTGCCGGTTGAAATCCCATTGAACGCGCACGGTCTGTTCCTGGGTGCGATTCAAGTTGGTGATATAGGTGAGGGTAATATCGCGCGAGATCTGCTGTTCCAGCGTCAATCGCGCTGCCGGCAGGTTATTGTCGGCGTCGAGAGTCGGATCGATCTTGACCCGGCTCGCGCCGAAGAAACGCTGCAGGCGGTTGGAGAGCTGCTCTGAAACCGCTTCTCCCAGCAGACTCCCGGCATTGCCGAAAGATGCGTTCGCGCTTGCCAAGGAACCGCCGACCTGGTTGGAGGTAGGACCGCGGCCCACGGCCAGGAGTGCAATGATCTCGTTCGATTGCAGTGGCGGATCGGAGCTGTAGTTGACGGCCAGGCGTTCCGGCGAACCCGACACCGTCACGTTTACAGTGATGCCGCGCGTGCGGGTTTCGAGGTCGAGGTCGAAGATCGGTTCGATTTTTATCGGATTCAAAAAATGGATGTCGCCGCGGTTGACGGTATAGCGATTGCCAAAGATCTGGACCTCACCACGGTTGACGGTGATGGTCCCAAGCAGCGCCGGAACCAGTGGCGTGCCGCGCAGGTGCAGATCCACTTCAGTCTGCACGTTGCGCGTGAGCGAAGTCTCCAGCTCAAACAGGGGCGCGCTTTCCAGCCGCACGTCAAAACGCATGCCGCGCAGATACTCGTTGGGATTCGGCGGTGCGGGCGAGGGTTTGGAGGCTTCCGCCAGCAGGCGGGCGAGATCGGCTCCCGGGCTGATGGCTGCGCGGTTGAGCGTAACGGTGCCCGAAAGCGTGCTTGCGTCGGAGGTGCCGTTCAGCCCCAGTTGCGCGTCGGCGGTGAAGCTGACGTCCGCGGGGTAGCGCACGCGGACCTGGTTCACGTCGGCCTGCAAGCGATAGATCAAAGTGTCGCCAAATTCTAAAAATCCGCGGAAGGCGATTCGGCCGCCGCCGGTTTCCGCAGTCAAAGTATCGATGGTCGCCCGATTGCGATTAAACAGGATGGTTCCGCTGGCGTTGTCGACTCCATTGGGTACATCGTTCATATAGAGCGAGGCGTTCTTGAATTCCATGCGGCCGTTCAATTGCGGGTCGCGTAGGGAGCCGCGGACAGTCGCATTGACGGTGGCGGTTCCTCGCGCCAGTAGGTCCGCATTAAAGAGCTGAAGCTCCGCCAGATTGAAGTTGCCCTTAACCGCTAGATTTGCCCCCCCGGCGCCGTTGAACGGAATCACGCCGGTAGCTTCGAGGTTGGTGTCGCGAGCAGTGAAATGAGCCGAGTCGATGCGGGCTTCCTGTGCCGTTACTGCAAGGAGGATGGGCTGTGTATTGCGAACCTGGATGTCCTGATTCTGTACATCCAAGCGCAGCGACTGCCCCGGCTTGGCGTTGATCTGCAATGTGTCGATCTTCACATCCGCGCGAAAATTCCGCGGATTCCGCAGAGCCACATTTACGGTGGCGCCGCCTTCGAGGAAACCTTCAAACGGAGGCGCGGCAGCCTTTTGGGCGGTGGTCCCGTGCAACATCACCAGGTCGTGCAGCGTTGCTATTGTGAGTCGAGAAAAACGCAGCGTCCCGGTTCCGGGATAATCGCCTTCGAGACTCCACTTCCCCTGCCCATCGAGCGTGGTCCCGCGCACCTGCGCTTTGGCCTGAAGCGTCAATTGACTCCCGTTGGTGGCGGCCGTCAGGTTTAAGTCGCCGAGCTTTTGCTGGTCGAGGGTTACGCCGCGCGCAGAAGCTTCACCGCTGATGGAGCGCAAATGAAAAACGCCACTATCAAGCCGAATTTGAATTGCGGCTTTGCCGTCCAGGCGGGCGTCGGCGCCGGGCTCCAATTGATGAAGCGCTGCGACGCGCGACTCGGTGATGGCCTGAGCGGTGACCTCCGCGTTTAGGTCTCCATTGCGCAGGTCGCCATCCGGGTGCGTGTAGGTTCCGGAAAACAGCAATTTGCCTGCACCGAGATCGGCTTGGCCAGCGCTAAATGCCAGCGATTGGGCGGAGTAGCGGATGTTGGCGCGCACTCGCTCAAATTTTTCGCCTAGCGCCGCGGCCTGCGTGGCGTCGAGTGCGATCCGGGCATCCGGGCGACGCGCGGTTCCGGAAAGAACAACCATGGCGGATGCCTGGGCGTCGACATTGGTAACGGCGATCCCGAATTCGTGGGCAGTGGCGGCCACCGGCAGGTTCTTGACGCTCAAATGTGCGGCGAGAGGGCCATCCAAGAAATCGCCGTTTCCGTTGGCGGCCCGGTTCGCAGCAATGACGGCCGCGTCCCCCGTGATTTCAGTCTGGCCGCGTGAAAGCACTAGATGCTGCAGCGCCACGGAACGCAGTGAGGCAGTCACGTCAGAGCTGAAGCGATCGAAACCGTGGCCTTGAATACTGGCATTGGTGAGCGTGGCTTGCCCACGAAATTGCGGATCGTTCAGACTCCCGCTGACTGCTCCCACCAACGCTGCTTCGCCTTGTTTGGCGCGGTCGAGCTGAAGCGGGAAACTGGTGGGCGCGCTATCACCCAACAGTGCGAGAGCAGGAAGAACGTCATCCAGGTTGGTCGAACGGGCGCGTACATCCAAATTCTGGCCCAGCGTGCCGGACAGGATCAAACCGGTAGCGGGCGTCGCGACGCGGGAATCGCCAAAACTGATCGTCCCCGCTTGCTGGTCGTAATGAATGTCGAGCTGGCCTTGAATGGGTTCTCCATTCCCGCCGGGCGCGATCGAAGCCATGGCGTGCACCTTGGAGATCGGCTCTCCTCTCACCGTATCCACTTCGAGCGCACCGGCCAGCGTTCCGCTCCAGAGGACCGGCCGCGGCGTTAACACCGCCAGCGCCTGGCGCACGTCGAGATCGGCAAAGTTTCCTTTGAAATGAAAATTCTTCCAATGCGCCAAGTCCGCCTCGCCGGTGAGGCTGCCGCCGAGCGCGGCTGCGTTGATCCCGCGCAGGCTAAGTTGGTCCGAGGTCATGCGCAAGGCAGCGCTCGCCGTCGCATTTTGGATTTGCAGGCGCTCCCGCGCGTAACCCAGTCCGCGTCCATTGAGCTTTCCAGTGAGCGTATAGTCGAAGCCCCCGGCGAAAGAGAAGGCGACATCGCCATCGAAATTCGCCGAACCAGCCGTTGAGATCGGCAGCGAGAACAGCGACACGGCATCCCGCACCGCAATCTCGGCTGTCGCCTTGAACGCTCCCTGCGGAGCTTGCAGATTCGTGAGCGATCCGGCCAAGTCGATGCGAGAGCCGCCGACGTCGATACGCATGGGTGACAGCGTGAGACGCGAGGCATCCAGCGTAAATGCGGCAGCCAGGTTAGCTTCCGCCGGCGCCAGGATATCCGAGGCCACACGCACATGCCGGGAGGCGATGTTGCCACGATAAACTGCCCCTACAGTGTTGCGGGTCATTTGCACGCGCAGGTCCTCTCCGCTGAAGGCAAGCGGTATCTGGCGGAGATCGATGTCCGCCATGCCGCCGGTTACCGCATACCGCCGGACGGCCAGATCCACTAGATCCTGGGCCCAGCTCTTGCCATTGCTGTGCCCCTGCGGCGTCGGCAAATTATTGGAGCCATCGGGATAAATCACGATGCGGAGCATGGGCTGATCCGCCGTCACCGAGGCCAAATCGAATTTGCGCTCAAGCATGGAAATAACGCGCAGTCCAACGCTGACCGATTCCACCCGCAAGAGCGGCGCCTCGGAAGCTGGCTCCGTACCATGCAGAATGAACGGCGAAATCGTAGCCACCAACGTTTCCCACTTGAATGAGAAGTTGCCGACTTCAACTTTCCCGCCGGTGGCCGCCTCAATCTCCGTCACTATCCTCTGCCGCACCGCTTCACGGAACCATCCGCTGCGCACCACCAGCAGCGCGGCGACGGCACAGACCAGCAGTAGGATGGCGGCTGCTGCCAGGCACTGGTGGGTTAAATGGCGGGCGCGCGTCATTGGAAGACGTCCTCGTGGTATACGATCGGCTTTTCGCCGCGGGCCATCGCCAGCCAGCGATCGAGAGCCTGCATCGTCTGCTGATCCGTCAACAGCTTTTCAATATCGTTGCGGCTCGCCTCAAAGCTTTGGGGCGCGGCGAGTTTGTCGTGATACGCGTGCAGGGCGTCTTCGGAAACCTCCACTTGCGGACGGAAGCGGAGATCGGTATAGCGCAACATCCGCAAGCCGGCCAACAACTGTGCCGAGAGATCTGCGTCACTGATATGGGCCTGGGCGAGGGCGCTCCGGTACCCCTGGTCCGAGGCATAGCGCGCCCTGATGGGCGAGAGAATCGGGGCGACATCAGCGGCGGAAGGCATCGGCGTCCGGGTTAGTACGGCGTCCTCGAGCACCAGATATTGATCGATCAGACGAGCGGCGGCGTTGCGCTTTTGTAGCGCGCTGAAGTCGGGTTGCTTGCCATCGATAAAAGTGGAAAGACGGATATCCTGCAGAATGTCGTGTTCTGAGATTACATGCCGGCCGACAGTGACGGCGATGCGATCCAGCGTCTCGCCCTGAGCGAATGGCGCCGTCGACAGCGCGCTTAGCGTCGCCAGGCATTCCATAACCGCTATGAGGAGAGGCATCCGCATCAGAAAGTTTGCCCCAGAGAGAAGTGAAACTGAAAACTGCTGATGCGCTGCGGCACGCCGACGCAATAAGACGGATTCTGGTTGGGAGGAACATTAGGATTGCACATCAGCAACTGATCGCGGGTTCCGCTGAACCCCACAAAACGCGGAGAATTGGGGCTATAGCTGAAATCGAGACGCACGGGACCCACTGGAGTCTTGTAGCGGATGCCGACGCCTAAGGCCTGCACCATGTAGTTGAAGTCCTGATAGGAATCTTGATGGAACCGGAAGCTGATCTGGTCGACGCTCGAATAAACATTGCCCATGTCGTGAAACAGCACGCCGCCTATATTCTCTCCAAAGAGCGGGAAGCGCAGTTCGGTGGAATGGAACAGGAAAGAGTTGCCTCCCAGGGGGAATCCGGTTTCGAGATCGCGGGGGCCGGCTTGGTTATCCGGGAAGGCGCGCTGCGAAGCGGAGCCGCCTGCGAAGAAGCGCTCCCCCAGCGGGATTTCGGCGAGGCCGCCCAGGCGTTGAACATAGCCGAATTGCAAAGTCCGGGCGAGCACCACCTCGCGGCTGAGCGGATGATAAGTGGAGTTGCGCAGCACGATCCGCGAATAGTCGGTTTGCGAAGCGAACTGCGGCAAGGCGATCCCGACGTCCACCGTGTTATAGACGCCACGGTGCGATTCCGTGGGACTATCGCGGCGATCCTGAATGTACGACATGGAGAACAAACCGACGCGCACCGGCTGGGAGAGCAGCGGGACCAGCTCCGGAGAGATCTTCAGGGAGTTCTGTTCGATGGAGACGCGGCGATAGGAAAAGCGGTATTGCAAGCTATTGGCGCGGGTTAGTTTTTGTGCCAACTGCACCGCTCCCTCTGCACGCTGCGATGCAAAGGTGCGTATGTCCTTGGACCGGTCGAACAAGCTGGAAATGGTAAGCGTGAGATTCGGATGGCCGCGAAACTCGCGCACCAGATAGCTGGCGATGGCGCGCTGCTCCACCGTGGAAGCGAGGGTCTGGAGGCTAACGGTGTGGGCCAGGCCGCGGAAGTTCAAGCGGCTGATTCCGGCGGTAATGCGGGGACTGAATCCGGTGGCGCCGGCCGGAGCATCGAAGGTGGTGACGCCACCGCCGATTTTCGCCAGCTCCGCTCCCACTCCAATGTTGAAAGAATACCTGGCGGCTTCGTCCAACTGGAACAACACGTACTTGCTCTCCTCCTTGCCATCGGGATTTTGCAATGCGGTCTGCACTTTGGAGAAGATGCCCAGGTCGTAGAGCTTCTGCTGGGTTTCGCCGATGAGGCTCTGCGAGACCGGGTCCCCGGGGTGAATGAGAATGCGGCTGAGGACTACGCTGGAGCGGGTGGTTTCGAGGCCGCGCACCAGCAGGTCGCGCACATACTCGCGCTGGCCGAGCCGAACGGTATAGTGCAAGTTCTCGCGATTCGCGATACCAGAGGAAGTCTGCGACCAATCGAAAGACGCCTCCGAGTAACCATTGTTGAAAAAATAAGCCAGTATCGCATCGCGGTCGGCAGCGATGCTGGCCTCACTGAAAGGCTGCTCTTCAGACGACCGGATAATGGTTCGCAAGTAGGCCTCGTCGCCCGGGCTCACGCCTTCGATCTCCAGCTGGTTGACGATCGATTGCCTGCCTTCTTCGATTTCGTAGCGAACACCCAGGTTGGCCTCGCGTCCCAAATAGTCATCGAGCGTGGTGGCAGCGACCTGAACGTCGCGGAATCCATTGGAGCGATATAGATCGAGGATGGAAGTCCGGTCGCCATCACGCAACTTACGGGAGTAGCGCCCATAGCGAAAGCCCGGCCAACTCGCTCGACGGACGGACAGGCGTTCGCGGATGGTGTCGATATCGAAAAAGCGATTGCCCGTGATCTCGATGCCGACCAAGCGGTGGCGGGCGTTGCGGGTCACTTGATAGTCGATTTGCTCGACGCCGGGGATCGGGGACTCCTCATTGAAATCCACGGTGGCATCGAAATAGCCCTGCGACTGGAAGTAGTCCACCAGATTGCGGTTGCCTTCAAGTAACAGTCCACGATCCACCGCGCGCTCTTGAAATATGGGGATCAGTTGACGCAGCCGGCCCTGCGAAACCTTGGCACCGATTGTCGACACCTGGATCAATGGGCCGTTGTCGATCATAAGAGTGGGCGTGACGGTGTTGGTCTTGTCGTGATACTCCAGCCCCTCCAGAGTTACCTTCGCCTCCAGGCGGTCTTGATTCTGGAAATCCCGGCGCACGCGCTCGAGGCCGCTCTGTAACCGCTCTTCGGTCACCTGGCTCCAACCGGGAAGTTGGATGGGGCCGAAACTGCGCCGGTAGCGCGTAGCGCGGATGATTTTTCCAGGGAGGCGTTCGAAGGTGCCGGTAAGATGCACGCCATCGAAATGCGCCCTTGGACCCGCGTCCAACTGGAAGTGCAGCCCGACTTCCTCCGTGACAGGATTGCGTTCGAGAACATAGTGCACGGTGGCGCGATAGAGACCATTGGCATGCAGCCGTTCCTGCAGGTTGGTGAGAGCCTGCGGCATCTGGGATTCGACGAAGGGCATCCCCAGTTCCAGTTTGGTGGCAGTAAGAAGCTGGTTGCGGTTGGGCGGATCGGCGACTCCTTCGAAGCTCACTCCGCCCACGAAGTAGGTCAGTTCGGTTGAAATGCGCAGCGCCACACCATCTCCCAAAGGCTCGGCATCGATCGACACATCGGAAAAACGTCCGGTATCAAACAGCTTTTGCAGGGCCTGCCGGACGTCGTCCTGACGCAGCCGGCTTCCGACATGCAGTGGCAGCAGCCGGTCTAGTTCGGGACGCGGTAGAGGCTGATCGGGAGGACTAAAGTCGATCCGTCCGATCATTCGCCCTTCGAGGGCTTCCGAGCCGCCGCCTGCGGGATTTTGAGCGGACGCTGCTACGACGCCGAGGAGCAGCGGCAAAACCATCAACACCGGCGGACGCACGTTCTTCAATGATAACGTAGGCCTCGACGCGGTCGCGCGAGTCGCCGGTTGTCTTCGCGAAGGGCGGTTGAGTCGTGCTGTTACCATCAATAGGAGATCCCAAAGAGCCCCCAGTTGTTCGATGCGCCACGCCGAATCACGTTACTCCCGTCAAATCCGTTTCGCGCCGCTGGGTGAGGAGGGCCAAGCCAGGATTCGAGCCGCTACCGTGGCGATCGTCGGATGCGGAGCCCTGGGAACGGTACAAGCGGAAGCAATGACACGCGCGGGCGTCGGGCGGCTGCGCATCGTCGACCGCGATTTCGTCGAATGGTCCAACCTGCAGCGTCAGTTTTTGTTCGAAGAATCGGATGCGGCCGAGGCTCTGCCCAAAGCCGTGGCGGCCGCGCGGCGGCTGGCGCGAGTGAATTCGGAAGTAACTGTGGAACCGATGGTTGCCGATCTTACGGCGGCCAATGTGGAGGATTTGTTCGAGGATGTGGATCTGATCCTCGATGGCACCGACAATTTTGAGACCCGCTTCCTGATCAATGATGCCGCAGTAGATCGTGGGATTCCCTGGATCTACGGAGCCGCCGTGGGGAGCTACGGCATCAAGCTGGCGATCGTGCCGGGGAAGACGGCGTGTCTGCGCTGCGTTTATCCGGAGGCTCCGCAAGGAGCACAACCTACCTGCGAAACTGAGGGCGTGCTGGCGCCCGTCACCGCTACCATCGCGGCGCTGCAGGTGGCCGATGCGTTGAAGATGCTGGCGATTGGCGCAGACTCGGTCTTCCCCCGGCTCACTACCATCGACGTCTGGAACGGCACCATCCGCCAGCTCGCGCCTCCTGCGCGCGATGCGCAATGTGCGTGCTGCGTGCGCCGGGAACTGGTCTACCTGGATGGCTCCAGGCGGACGCCGATCAGCTTGTGCGGGCGTAACGCAGTGCAGATTCATGAACGCTCGCGTCCACTGGACCTGGCGGAACTGGCTGCTCGGTTGCGTCCGGTAGCGGCGGTGCGAGCCAACGAGTTTGCCTTGCGAGTAGCTCTCGACCCTTACGAACTGACTGTGTTTCCGGACGGCCGCGCCATCATCAAGGGCACCACCGACGTGGGCGTGGCCCGCAGCATATACGCCCGCTACATAGGGGCGTAGGTTTTATCGGAACTCCCGATTTTACCTAGCGGGACGATACCCCTTCAGATGTTGTTACGGGCGTTCTTGTTGGCTACTGGTCTGGGAGTTGCAGCGCATGGCTGGGCAGCGGTTTCCGCGCCCTTGTTTTTCATCGAAGATGCGCCGAACCGCTTCCTGATTAAGGCGCCGGAAACCGCAGCGGTGTTTACGCCCGATGGCGTCGAGTTTCAGACCGGTGTCGACACTGTGCGGGTGAAATTTCGCGGTGTCAAGGGCACTGTAGCTATGCAAGGCGTCGAGCCCATGGGACTAGCGAACTTTGTGGTGGGGCAAGATCCGAAAGCGTGGCGCACCGGCTTGCCCACGCACCGGAAGATTCGCTACGCCAATCTCTATTCCGGCATCGACCTGATCTATTCCGGCATCCAGGGCCGGCTCAAGTCTGAGTACCGCGTTGCGGCGGGAGCCGATCTCGGCAATATTCAAGTCGAGTACTCGCAGGATCTTTCGATGGATGCTGAAGGCCGGCTACACGCCGGGAATCTGATCGAGGCCGCGCCCGAAATTTTCCAGGAATCCGCAGCGGGGCGCGTCTTGATCGTGGGCCGCTACCGCTTGCTGGACGCGCGAATTGCCGGCTTCGAGGTGGAGGCTTACGATCGCGCACTGCCGTTGGTGATAGATCCCGCGATCTCATATGCGACCTACATGGGCGGTTCGGGACTGGGAGCGGTGACGGGCGTGGCCCTGGACAGCGCCGGCAATCTCTACGCGGCGGGCTGGACGGAGGCGCTGAACTTTCCGATTGTGCTGGCGGAACAGGCCGTCAGCGGGGGCGGCGTCGATGTATTCGTCGTGAAGCTGAACCCGTCAGGCTCCGCATTGCTCTATGCAACCTATATCGGGGGACGGGGCGACGACCGCGCCGCTGCGATCGCCGTGAATTCGAGCGGTGAAGCTTACGTTACGGGAGCGACTACCTCTACGAATTTTCCGCTGGCATCGCCGGTGCGCCCCACGCTGGGAGGGTCGAAGAACGCCTTTGTGCTCAAATTGAATTCCGTGGGCAACACGCTGCTCTTCAGCACGTATCTGGGCGGCACGACCTACGATCTTGGCACAGCGATTGCCGTCGACGCCGCTGGGCGCGCCTATATCGCGGGCGATACGCAGTCCGCCAACTTCCCGGTAATCGGCGGCATACAAGGGGCAATCGGCGGCGGGTTTGACTCGTTCGTCACCAAGTTGAACTCGAACGGCACCTACGTATTCAGCACTTTTTTGGGCGGGGCCGCAAACGAGCATGCAGGCGGGATTGCACTCGACTCCAGTGGAAACGTATACGTTGCGGGCGGAACCTACTCGATCAATTTCCCGCTCGCGGGCGCGATTCAGACGACCAACCACGGAAGCCAGGATGCCTTTGTCGCCAAGCTTAACGCGAGCGGCGCGTCCCTCCTCTACAGCACCTACCTGGGCGGCAGTGGAGGGGTGACCCCCGAAGAAGCGAATGGGATCGCAGTGGATACAAGCGGTAACGCCTATGTGGCCGGTGTTACGAACTCTGTGGACTTCCCGGTTACGGCGGGCTCCCTTCAAGTGAACTTCAAGGGAGTATCCGATGCCTTTGTGACCAAAATCAACGCCTCCGGTACGGCGTGGGTCTATAGCACCTACCTGGGCGGCACGGATTTTGACTGGGCCACTTCGATAGGAATCGACGGCGCGGGCAACGCTTACGCGGCTGGCTACAGTTCCTCCGGCGATTTTCCACAGAGTAACCCCGTGCAGGCAGGTTTTGGAGGATTGTACGATGCGTTCGTCGCGAAGCTGAATCCGGCAGGCAACACCCTGGGATTCGCCACCTGGTTTGGAGGAAGCGGCTCGGATGTCGCCAGTGCCATTGCGGTGGACGCGAACGGCAACATGTTTCTGGGAGGGCAGACCAGCTCGGTGAATCTGCCGCTCACGGGGCCGATCCAGGCTGCCAACAACGGAGGAAGTGTGGGATGGCTGGCGCGCTTGGGAGTGACCCCTCCATCGCCGCAGATTCCCTCCGCGGTATCGGTCACGCCCTCCTCGGGAATCGGGAATGCCGTGGTGTTCTCGGCTCAATATTCCGATAGCGGTGGCGCCGCGGCGCTGACGTCGGTGTCATTGCTGGTCAATACCAGCGCTTCTACCAGCTTTGCATGCTACGTGACTTATAACCCCGTGTCTCAAGTATTGAGCCTGGCTAATGACGATCCTGCCAGCGGCTCGCAGGCGGTAACGTTCGGCGGCGGAAGCCAGCAGAATCACCAGTGCATCGTGAATGGCGCGGGCAGTTCCGTCAGTCTGGCGGGGAACACGCTTACACTTAACCTCTCGCTGATCTTCATGCCAGGCTTTGGCGGAAGCGATTCGGTCTACATGTACGCTGCCGACGCAGGCGCCAACACCGGATGGGTATCGCGCGGGGCTTGGACAGTGCTCATTCCGCCGCCGCAGCCGTCAGCCGACTCCGTGTCTCCTAACGGCGCGAGCGGCGCGAGCCAAGCGTTCACTTTTGTGTTTTCCGACAATCAGAGCGCGTCGAACCTGGTTGGCATGGCGATGCTGTTCAACACTACCAACGCCAGCGTTACGAATGCCTGCGATGTGGTCTATGATCGCAACGCCGGCACCATCGCTTTGGTGTGGGATAACGCCGCCGGTTCCGATCCGAAGGCGCTGGCGTCACTGTCGGTTCTGCAAAATAGCCAGTGCAAGGTAGGGGTGGCCTCAGCGGCGGCATCCGGGCTCTCGCAAATTATTACGGTCGCAATCACCTTCAAAGGGCCCTTCAACGGGACGAAGAACATTTACATGTATGGGTCCAATGCGGGGCTGAACACCGGGTGGGTGCTGAGGGGCACGTACCTGGTGGCAGCGGGCGGCCTGCCGGTGGCAAACTCCGTAGTTCCCGGTGCGGGCTCAGGTGCGGCCCAGCGCTTCAGCTTCACGGTGTCGGATCAAGGAGGCGCCGGGTTTCTGACCGGCGCTGCGATGCTGTTGTCATCGACGATCAATACCACGAACGCATGCAGTATGGTCTACGACCGCACCGCGAATGTGGTTTCGCTGGCCTTCGATAATCCCGCGAACGGAGCCACCCGCGTGACGCCAGGGTCGAACACCCTGGCCAGCAACGGACAATGCACGGTGAACGGCACGAACACCACCGTCGTGATTGGCGTCACGTCCGTCGTGGTCACGGTGGATCTCGCTTTCAATGCCAACTGGTTCGGCGCCAAGAATATCTATCTGCTGGCTGCGGAAAACACCATTAATTCGGGTTTTGTCACCGTTGGCGGATGGACGGTGATGGGCGGCGCGCCGACTGCCGATTCTGTCATACCTGCGTCGGGATCCGGGACCTCGCCCAATTTCACGTTCACAGTGAGCGATTCGGCGTCGCAATTCAACATTACGGGCATGTCCATGCTGATTACGTCCGGCGCTCCTTCCGTGGTGACCAATGCCTGCTATTTGGTTTACAATCGGACCACCGCAACCATCGGACTCTACAACAACGGTGCGACTACCCTCAGCACCAAGCCAATCGGATCAGCGGCGAATCTGTTCAACACGCAATGTGCGGTGGGATACACGGTGATGACCACTTCCGGCAATTCAGTTTCGTTGACAATCAACGTGGTATTCCTGAGCTTCAGCGGACCCAAGTCGGTGTATCTGCAGGCTAACGAACCGAACACCAATTCCGGGTGGGTGCAGCGGGGCATTTGGACCGTTCCGTGACGTGCCCCTCCCGTTCTGTACGCCGCGCCTTTTTCGCACGGTGCATACTGAAGACACATGTCCGTCTACGACGACCGTAAGCAAGCGCTGGAAGAATATGAGTTCCGCATGGGCCTCGAACGGGGCCGCTTAGCGGTAACACTGGACCTGCTCACCGATGCGCTGGTGCTGGTGGGCCAGCACGGAGTCTACTGCCAAAGCGCGCGGCAACCGGGGAGGCCCGCGATGGATGTCCAAATCATCAGTAAGTGCCTCACCGATGCTAAAGAATTGGTCGCGACGGTGATGGCCGAGATCCAGCGCAAGAAGTCAGAGGCCCTGTAGAAACGGGTTGCGCTCCTTTTCGCGGCCGATGGTGGTATTCGGCCCATGCCCCGGCACCACCACGGTTTCCTCCGGCAAGCCCAGCAGTTTGTCTTCGATGGAGCGCAGGATCTGGCGCGGATTTCCGCCCGGCAGATCGGTGCGGCCGATGCTGTCGCGGAATAGGGTATCGCCGGCAAGGAGCTTGTTCTCCGAGGGAATCCACAGGGAAATGCTGCCCTGGGTGTGCCCAGGCGTCTGCAGCACGCGGAATTCGGCCGGACCCAGAGTGAGCACATCGCCCTCACGGGCCGCACCATCGATAGTGGTGTGCGAGGGTGTTTGCATGCCGAGCCAGGACGCTTGCACATCCAGATGGTCATAGAGTTCCTGATCGTCCGCGTTCATCAGCACCGGCGCGTCTGTTGCTGCTTTCAGCTTGGCGGCGCCTCCAATGTGGTCGATATGGGCGTGCGTGATGACGATGGCCTTTACGCGCAGCGCGTGCTTCCCCAGAATGGCGAGAATATCGTCGATGTTGTCGCCGGGGTCGACCACGATCGCTTCGCGCGTCTGCTCATCGCCGAAGATGGAGCAATTGCATTGCAATAAGCCGACGGGAAGGATTTCGTGGATCATAGAACGGCAAGCGAGTCGCGGCCTCATTATACAGTAGGAGTATGGATGCAACGGCCGCGGTCACTAAAGGCTATCTGGGGCTGCGCGAGAGCGCGGCATGGATGGATCTTTCCACGCGCGGCAAGATTCGCGTCCTGGGCGAGGATCGCGCACGCCTGCTGCATGCCATGACCACGCAGGACATACAATCCCTTACGCCGGGACACGGCGGCTACGCTTTTTTCCTGAACGCGCAAGGGCGCATCTTAGGCGACGTGAACGTGTTCTGTCGCGAAGAGTGTTTTCTGCTCGATACCGAGCCGGAAACGCGACAGAAGTTGTTCGATCACATTGACCGTTATATTATTGCCGACGATGTCACTCTCGAAGACGCCACTGGGGAGATGGCAACCATTGCTATTGAAGGGCCGCAGGCGGCCGCGATCCTGGAACGCCTGGGCGCTCCGGTACCCGCAGCGGATTACGAGACGCGAAGCTGGGTCACAATGATCGTCGCACGCGTGAATTCAATTGGCGCCGGCGGTTTCTTTATCTTTCTGCCGCCGGGAAAAAAAGGCGAGTTGCTAGCGGCTCTCGAGGCCGCGGGTGTTGCGGAAGCCGCTCCGGATGACGCGCGCACGGTTCGCCTCGAGCACGGGCGGCCGCGTTACGGCGAAGAAATCACCGAGCGCTACCTGGTGCAGGAAACCGCCCAACTGCACGCCGTGCATTTCAGCAAGGGTTGTTATCTGGGGCAGGAGATCGTCGAGCGCGTTCGTAGCCGGGCGCAGATTCATCGCGTGCTGCGGCGACTTGAAATCGATTTGCCCGCGGCTGACGGTGAGCCACCCGCAGCCGGCAGCAAGCTCAAATCGGCCGATGGTCAGGCTGACGCCGGAGAAATCGCCAGTGTAGCTTTCTCGCCCGTGCTCGGTAAATTGGTCGCCTTGGCTTATGTGCGCACGCAGTTCAGCGAGCCTGGTACAGAGCTCCAGCTTCCCGCTCCGCCGGGACTAGGGGCTGTTCGGGTGCTGGTGATCTGAGCGCGGATTCGCAAGAACCCGCGGATCTTCCAGCGGGAAAATGAAGGTTTCCCCCGCCATATTGACGATTAGTTTTCCACCGCCCAGCGGCCTCCCCTGGTTGGGATAAAATACCGCGCCATCCGTCGATTGCCCGGGGGCCAGCTTGGTGGTTACCAGCGCGATCGCGGAGGCCGCCGCTGCTGCTTTCAGCTTTGACGATCCGATGTCGGCGAAGGCATTTTGGCGGCGCGCTTCATAGCCGTTCGTCGAATGGATTTGGGCATTGTTGAACAGGCTGGCCTCGTACGCGGCAATCAGTTTGATCACATCGCCGCGCCCGGCCTTTTCGAACAGAGTATTAACAACCGTCTTGGCCGGCAGCGCCTGAATTCTCTGGCCGTCGGTCTTCTCGAATGTGCAATCTTCCGGTTGGACGGTCCAGGAAACGGACGCGCCGTTAGAAACGGCCATCTGGAGGACAGCGTAGTCCCGTATTCGTGTAGGCAGCACGGAAAACATGACGGTGACGCCGCCCCTTGTCATGGCTTTGTATTTCAGGCCGCCGGATTCGAAATCGATGATCCCCTGGGCGGGCGCCGCCGCGGCCATTACCGTGATCAGGATTAGCGCACGCCAAAGTAGCACGCTTCCATCATATGACGCGGTTCACGATGGAAACCATGGCGCTGTACTGGAACGAACTGGCTTCAGCGGCTACGGCCGCTTGAAATACCACAGCCAAAAGTTTTGGGTTCCGGCGCCGTGGCGGTAGCGGGGTTCGAAGTGGTTGCGCTCTGCCATGGCGCAGGCCTGTTCATCCGAGAACGAAACTCCCGTCCAGGTATCGTCGGGTTGGGTTTCTTCCAGCGGGAAGCCCTGAACCTGGAACTTGAACAGCGCGCCGGGACGAAGCAGACGGTGGACTTCGCGCACATAGCTCTCAATCACTTCCTGGCTGGGGATGTGCTGGAAGACGATGTTGGAATACGCAAAGTCGAACTCAATTTTCCATTTCGGCGGCGCCATCCGGGCCAGCCATCGCGGCGTCCAAAATGCTTTTCTAGGCTCGCCGCGGGCCAGCGGCGGCACTACCGTGAGATCGCAGCCGTTGTTTTGGTACACCTGAGCGTTAGGATGCCCGGCCAGTGCCTTGCGCGCGCGGGCGATCATTTCCCCGCTGACATCCACTGCCTGCACTTCGCCGAACAGGTTGGCCAGAGCACGGGTAAGCCGGCCGGCGCCGCAGCCAATCTCCAGGACGCGCATGGCCTTGGGGTCCTTGCCCTGGCAGATATTTGTTATATCCGTGAGGACGTCTTCGGCGATTGCCTGTTCGCCGGAAGCGAAGAAATCTTCGTCGGACCATTCGGCATTGCCGGTCGCGACGTAAAAGCGGGCGTTTTCGCGCGCACGCGCATCCCAATCGCGCTGCATTTTTTCGAGCTGCTGCGCTTTAGTAATGCCTGGAGTGCGTCCGATGCTCACTTTCCCATAATATGCCAGCCAATCAGGCGGGCAAACGAGATGGAGGGTTCCGGTAGGAAACCTCCATCCCAGCGACATTATTAAGCGTCGGATTGAACTACGGATGGGTAAGCGCTACCCCCTTGCGAGCCATCGTTATGCCGGCCGTCATCCGCTTGGCGGGCACGATCATAACTGTGAGGCCGTTGTTCAGCTTGACGCTGGTTAGCACCTGCATCTCCAAAGTCCGCTCGAATATCAGACCAGTCTTCGCTGTGTCGGAATATCCAGCGGGCGAGACCAAAACCGCAGCTGCCTCGGAAGAACCTGCACCGCGTATGACCACAACACCGCTCGCGACGGAATCCACGGTGTAGGCTCCGGCTGTGAAGCTCTTGCCCCCGGCCAAGAACGCAAAGGGCACGTCAACCGAGAAGCTTTCCACATGGGCTACGGTTGCCAGCGCGCCCTGCAGAGTCACAGCCAGCGCTAAGAATCCCAATCTCACATATGCCTAAATAAATAGACCAAAACAGCTAGACAGCATATTGAATCTGCGGTATACTCACAACCACGTAATTCAGGTACCTAAAGGGGGGGCTATGCGATTGCGCTTGCTCGGGGTTTTTGTTGCCGTTTCATGTGTGCTGTTGGGACAAGGAGGGACCGGAACGATCTCCGGCTCCGCCACTGACTCTACCGGTGCCGTCGTGCCGGGAACGGTGGTTACGGCGGTTAATGAAGAGAACGGCTTCAAGAGGGAGACCACGGTCGGCAGCGTCGGGGAATACACTCTCACCGGTCTGCAACCGGGGCCCTATACGATCACAGCAGAGCAACAGGCTTTCAAAACATTCTCGATGAAAGGCGTCAGGCTGGAGGTTGGCCAGAACCTGCGCATACCGGTCCGCTTGGAAGTGGGCAATGTCGCAGAGGTGGTGGAGGTTACGGGTCAGACGGCCTTGCTGCAGACCGAGCAGTCTTCGGTCGGTGCCGTGGTCGACCAGCAGAAGATCGTAAACTTTCCTTTGAATGGCCGCAACTTCGTGGAACTCGGACTCCTGCTTCCCGGCGTCAACACTGCCGACGGCGGTACCTCGAACGGGACCGGCAACGTGCCCGGGGGCGGCATTTCCGTCAGCGGTCTGCGTCCCGAGCAGAATAGCTTTTTGCTGGACGGTACGATTAACACCGATCAATATCAAAATGTTCTGGTCATCCGGCCGTC
>JBDTTL010000043.1:0-20844 GCA_039930665.1 Acidobacteriota bacterium | reverse complement strand
CGAGGTCGCGGATGCCGAATATCCTTACACACCCCGTGGCTGCATCGCACAAGCCTGGAGTGTCGGCGAGATCCTGCGCGCCGCCGTGGAAGATGTGTACGCGATACAATCCACGCCAGCCAAAGGGATCAAGCGCCACACATCAAGAACCGCTCCGGCTCCCTCGCTTGCCAGAACAGCGAAGTCATCCGGCCGGCTATCGTCACGGCAATAAAGACCGCCCGCGCTTCCAAAGCGATTGCTTCGCCAGCAGCCCGGCCGCCGCCGAGAGTCCCTGCCCCGCCATTCCCGTGGCTCCGGAAAGTATGATCTTCATCGCCGCGGCAGGGCCAGCCGGTCAGGCGGTAGCCAATTACTCTTCGCTTGCCGGCTCCCCAACACCTCGCGCGTCCAAAAGCGGTGCAGTAGGTTGGAACTCAGCCGGGATTCATTCGCCACGAGAAATTCATCGAAGCTCGTTTCATGGTGCGTGGCGAGCAGATGAACCCACGCGGTTGTAACGGTCTCGTGATATAGACCCGTCAGACGATGGTGTTTGACGAACGCTTTGGTTCCGATTCGGACATGCTCGAGCGCGATTTCAAACGGCTCCCTCGCGAGGTGCAACCATGCCAGCCGGAGGTGATCGGCGTGGCGAAACTCGGAAGTCCCGTGGCGGCAGGCATAGAACGCCTCCAGGAATTAGTCGTCACTCAGATGGGCCGTGGCCGGAATAAGCGGCACAAACTGATTATCCCAGACTCAAGGCCGCGACCCGTTTGCGACTTTGCGCGCCGACTCCACCCCGCACACCGGCAGTGCCGGATCGTCGAGCAGGCCAACTTGCTTGAGCACGGAAGCTTGATCCCAATAAATATGTTCGTGCGCGAGTTTCCCGTCGCGGAACCGCACGATCACCACCAGCGCCACTTCTACTCGCGCGTGTGTGGGAGCCACGCCCGGCAAGATCCACGGCATTTCCTGAGAGTGCGTGAACGAAAAAATCATCTCATCCACCAGTTGGACTTCGCCGATGGTGCGAGAGATGGGTGTCAGCGCCGTATCCGGCGGCATGCTTGGAATGAAGTCGCGCGAATAGAATTGGTGCAAGGCGGCTATACCGGCTCCGCCGGTCATTACGGGGACGTGATTAACATACGCGTCCTCCACCATCGTCGCGAGGGTGGCCGCCGTATCGCGAGTGGCAAATTCATGTTTAGTGTGTTCGTCCCATAGCGCGGAAAGATCTGGTCGCGGCATGCGAACATTCTAGCGAAAATATTATTAGAAGCGGATGAAGACCGAGGTACTCGCGGTGACTTGCTGTATTGTCGGGGATGGTCCGGCCGGCATGATGCTGGGATACCTGCTGGCGCGCGCCAGTGTCCGGGCGGATGATCGGAATCGGCGTCCGCCCGGAACACGTTCGCTCGCGCGATTACGGATAAAATCGGTCGGGCTTTGCGACCGGCTTGCCGTAAGTTTCATCTACAATTGGAGGAGACGTTATGAAAAAACTTGACGCGAAGAAAATAGGGAAGCTGCGGCGAGAGCGAAGGTCGCCGCTGATCACTCCCACCGACCTGAAAGCCGGAGCGACCAAAGACATTGCGGGAGCCATGAACGGCATCTTGGCGGATGTGTTCGCGCTTTACATCAAGACCAAGAACTTCCACTGGCACTTGAGCGGTCCGCACTTCCGTGACTATCATTTGCTCTTGGACGAGCAGGCGGACCAAATTTACGCGATGAGTGACCCGATCGCCGAGCGCATCCGCAAGGTGGGAGGCGGCACGATTAGATCCATCGGCCACATTTCCCGCCTGCAACGCATTAGCGATAACGATGCGGAATATGTTGAGCCGGAAGACATGCTCGCCGAACTGCGTGAGGATAGCAAGACGCTGACGGCGCGACTGCGTGAAGCTCACGGCGTCTGCCAAGAGCACAACGATATCGCGACAACCAGCCTGATCGAAGTGTGGATTGACGAGACCGAACGACGCACCTGGTTCTTGTTCGAAGCCAGCCGTCGAGGGGATTCCACCGGCCATTGAACCGCGGCTGTCGATGCGGGATTCGCTAACTCTCGACGAACCCAGCGGTCGGCCTGAAGCCGTGTACGCTCTCGACCAGTCTCTTCTGGAACGCGCGCGCGCTGCCACGGAACTGTTGGAATGGATCGCGTCAGACCGGGAACGTCTCGAACAACTGCCTGCCCAGGATCGCGAGCGCTTACACCGGGCGGTGGCCGATCTTTACCATCCTGATCCAGTCGCCCGGCGGCGAAGACTAAAAGCGGCCGAGCGCGAGCGGATGGCTACGCAGTCTCAACGTGTCGGCGCACTCCTGCAGGAAACCGGAATTCGGACGCTGCGCCGCAAGCCGATTTTCACTACGCCGAATGTGTTTCCGCCTGAGGAGCAAGAACGACGCAGTGAACCGCGCCAGGAGCCGATTCTAGATCCTGAATCTCACGACACACCGCATTGCTACGTGTGCAAACGGCACTATTCGGTGATCCATCATTTCTACGATCAGTTGTGCCCAGCCTGCGCCGAGTTTAACTTCAGCAAGCGAACCGAGCTTGCAGACCTAAGCGGCCGGGTGGCGCTTGTGACCGGCGGAAGGGTCAAGATCGGCTATCAAGCCGGCCTGAAACTATTGCGGGCGGGGGCCCGGCTGATCGTGACCACGCGTTTTCCCCGTGATTCGGCGCAGCGTTATGCGCAGGAGGCGGATTTCGGCGAGTGGGGGCATCGTCTGGAAATCTTCGGCCTGGACATGCGCCACACGCCCAGCGTAGAAGCTTTTTGCCGGCATTTACTGGCGACTCTTCCACGGCTGGATTTCATCGTCAACAATGCCTGCCAAACGGTACGCCGGCCGCCCGCCTTTTACACCCACATGATGGAAGGCGAGATAGCGGCGTTCGAGAGCATGCCGGACAACCTGCGCAAACTTCTCGGCGCCTATGATGGATTATCCGGTGATGCGCTGCTCTCCGCATCCAGTCTGCCTTTGGCGCTGCAGGAGAGTTCGACTCGCTCCGCTGACCTTTCTCAACTGCCGCTGCTGCCCGAAGATCTTCTCGGACACAAGCATCTGTTTCCCGAAGATCGTCTGGACCAGGACCTGCAACAAGTCGACCTACGCGCTCGAAATTCCTGGCGCCTCTTGATGGCCGAGGTCTCGCCGGTGGAGCTATTGGAGGTTCACTTGATCAACGCCATCGCGCCCTTCATCATCAACGCGCGACTGAAGCCTTTGATGCTGCGCACCGCGGAGCGTGATAAACACATCGTGAACGTTTCGGCAGTCGAAGGCCAGTTCTACCGGAATTGGAAGACCACCCGCCATCCGCATACCAACATGGCCAAGGCCGCGCTCAACATGATGACGCGCACTTCGGCCACGGATTATTACGGCGACGGCATTCACATGAACAGCGTCGACACTGGGTGGGTGACCGACGAGGATCCGGTCGAGATCGCCGCGCGCAAAACCGTGGAGCAGAACTTTCACCCGCCTCTCGATATCGTCGATGGCGCGGCGCGCATTCTTGATCCCATCATCCACGGCGTGAACACCGGAGAGCACGTTTGGGGACAGTTCTTGAAGGATTACAAACCAACGGACTGGTAGGTTCGATACTGAAGTGGCTTTTCCACCTGTCATGCGCGCTGCCGTTCTCGCCCGTGCCCGCCCCACGGCGGAACGGCCGCTTGAAATTGAGACTATTGCGACGCCACTCATGCAGCCGGGTCAAGTCCTCTTAAAAGTTCGCGCCTGCGGAGTTTGCCGCACGGATCTGCACATCGTTGAAGGCGAGTTGCCGGCGCTCAATCCCCGTGTAACTCCCGGCCACCAGATTGTGGGCGACGTGGTGGACGGAGCGACAGCGGACTTGCCCTTGGGAACTCGGGTGGGCGTCTCCTGGATCGGCGGCACTGATGGCACCTGCCGCTATTGCCGGAACGGTCAGGAAAACCTCTGCGATTCGCCGACCTTCACCGGCTACAGCGTCGATGGAGGGTACGCCGAGTATGCGCTCGCGCGCAACGATTTTGTTTTTCCCCTGTCCAAGAATCTGGATGACGTGCACGCTGCGCCGCTTCTCTGTGCCGGAATCATCGGATTTCGCAGTTTGCGCGTGGCCGGAGTAGAGCCGGGCGAGCGCGTTGGATTGTTCGGCTTCGGAGCCTCGGCGCATCTGACCATCGCGGTGCTGCATGCCTGGAAATGCGATGTGTATGTCTCGACCCGAGGCGAGAGCCATCGGAATTTGGCATTCAAGCTGGGCGCAAGATGGGTAGGGACGGAAACCGATCGCCCACCCGTTGAATTGGACCGCGCGGTTACCTTTGCGCCGAGCGGAGACGTCGTGATCGCGGCGCTTTCCAGTCTTCGAAAGGGCGGCATCGTGGCGATAAACGCCATCCACCTGGATCGCATGCCGGAATTCGATTACGATCGCCTGTTGTGGGGTGAGCGGCAGATCCGTAGCGTGGCCAACATGACCCGCGTTGATGCTCACGACTTCCTACGCATTGCGGGTGAAATCGGTATTCAGCCGCAGGCAACGATCTTCTCGCTGGAACGTGCGAACGAAGCGCTTGCGGCGATCAAAAATGAAACGGTGGACGGATCGGCGGTTATCGTTCCATAGCGTAGCCCGAATGCCGCTGCTTTACGGCACTACGGTAAACGGGAACGACGCTTCGGTCTTCTCCCAGAGGAGCGCCACCGTACCGTTGTTGCCGCCGTCGCCGCGGATTTCAAAGGTCAACGACTCCACCGGCTGGTCGAGCGGCTTCAAATTCATCTTGATGCGGCCGAGATCCTTGTCGGGTTCGTGACTCAGATGGAACGCCTTGGCGTCGCTATTGAGGATCGCCTGCCACTCGTTTTCCTCCGGGAGAACCCAGATCGCATAACTGCCCCATCCCAGCTTCATGGTGCCGATTTCCAGACCGGCATCGAGCGATGTGATGGAAGTCGCCCAGTTGGCGCCGGGACACCAGACTTTGCCGTACGGAACCAAACCTCCGTAAACCTTGCGCCCGCGCATCGAAGGCGAATAGTAGTTAATCGTGATGCCGCGGCCGCCGACAATGCCATTGGCGACTTTCGGCGGGCTCGCCTGCGCGTAGACTGGCGCGGCGACCGCGGCGGCTGCGAGGCCGGAGAGCAGAAACTGACGGCGTTGCATGGCGAACCTCCTGGAATAAGGCTTTATGATCACTGCGCTGTAAAAGGAAGCGAAACCGCGGTCCGTTCCCATGCCATTTTAAGCAAACCTTTGTTGCCGCCGTTGGATGACAGCTCGATCTTGAAACTGTCAACTAGGGCGGGGGTCTGCGTCAGATTCATCTTTACGCGGCCCAGATCCTGCCGTTGATCATACTCGGTGCCCCACTGGCCGGTTTGCTTGTTGATGATCAGTTGCCAATCGGATGCGCCCGGCAGCGTGTAGATCGTATAGGTGCCCTTAGGCACTCTCAGCCCTCCGAGGTCGAGATCGGCATCCGTTTGGAAGGTGGTTGCGTTGTCCGCACCGGTGCGCCACCAGTTCCCGTACGGCACCAGGCCGCCCATGATTTTGCGGCCGCGGATGGAGGGCGACGAGTAGGCGATCGTAAGCTTCTTCCCGTTAATGGTGACGCTGGTTCTAGCCGGCGGGCTTACAGGCTCCTGCGCGACGGCGAAGCTTGTCAAAAGAAAAATGAAGACAATCGTGGTCCACTTCATACTCCTAGCGTAGTCTAGATTGCTAAAGTAGAGAATTGTCCCGCATTAGTTCCGCCGCCCCGAGCATTACCGACCCCGTCCGCTGGAACCAGTTGTATCTGGGCCTGGGAATCACAACTCTGGCTACGCTGATTTTGGAACTATCCCTTACTCGCATTTTTTCGGTAGTGTTTTACTACCACTTCGCATTCCTGGCGATTTCCATCGCGCTTTTCGGATTGGGCTCGGGCGGTGTGTTTTCGTACGTGGTCGTGGCACGCCCCGGCCGCCTCTATACAAAACTTGGCGTGCTGGGGCTGGTCGACGCGCTGTGCGTCGTTGGATCCCTGTGGTTCATACTTTCTCGTCCGAGCGAGCTTGGCTATGGAACTCTAGCCGCGGTTTACATAGCCAGCGCATTGCCGTTCTTTCTGGCCGGAACGGTGGTCTCAATCGCTGTCTCGGAAGCGATCGAACGAGTAGACCGTGCATACTTTTTCGATCTGGCGGGCGCAGCCACCGGATGTCTGGTGCTGATTCCGTTTCTGAACACTTTTGGCGGCCCCAACACCGTGATCTCCGCCGGCGTGTTTTACGCAGTCGCGGCGGCCATATGGTTCCATCAAGCGGGAAACTTCCGGCGGCGCGCGGCGGCCGTGCTGGTCGCGCTACTTCTGGTGGTTCTGATGGTGGTGAATGGACGTACCCACCTTCTGGATGTGCGGGTCGCGAAAGGCCAGAAGTTGCCGGCGGAAAAGTTCGTCGCCTGGAATAGCTTCTCGCGCGTGGCCGTGACTACCGATCCCGGCTATACCAGCATCGTGATCGACGCCGATGCCGCTACCGCGCTGGCCGGCAAGGATTGGGACCACCTCACCGGCAAAGAGCGTCGCGACCTCTCGCAAGGAGGCCCCGGCTTTCCGTATTACCTCCGGCCGGGCGCGAAAACGCTGGTGATCGGGGCGGGTGGTGGCTACGATGTCGCGCGGGCCCTGGCATCCGGCAGCCACGACATCACGGCGGTGGAGATCAATCCAATCATCGCCACCAAGATCATGCGTGGGGCCTTCGCCGCCGAGAGCCATGACCTGTATTTCCGCCCCGAGGTGCACTTGGTGGTCGAGGACGGGCGCTCCTTCGTGCGGCGTAGCAGTGAAAAGTATCAGGTGTTGCAAGCCACGCTGGTCGATACCTGGGCGTCTACCGCTGCCGGCGCGTTCGCACTGTCTGAGAACAATCTTTACACCACCGACGCATTTTACGATTACCTCACCCACCTCACCGACGATGGCGTGATGGCCTTTACGCGCTGGGGTTTCGATCCGCCGCGCGAGTCGCTCCGGCTGATCACCCTGGCAATGAACGCCCTCGCGCGCGTTGGAGAAAAGGAACCCGCGCGGCATGTGATCGTAGTTCGGGATGACGCCTCGAAGTTGTACGGCTGGGGCGCCCAAGATACCGCTCTGGTATCACGCAAGCCATTTACGGACGGAGACATTGCGCGTGTAAAGCAATTGCTGTCCGAAACCGGAATGCAAGCGATCTATCTGCCTGGCGCAAACGGAGACCCGGCAATCGGCTCCGGCAATCCCTTCGGTGAGTTGCTGACCGGTTCCGATCCGGCCGCGTTCTGGCGCGCTTACCAATACGATGTTTCCCCGGTGAGCGATGATAGGCCATTTTTCTTCTACACCGTGCAGCCGCGCGACCTGTGGAGCTTCGTGATGACCGCGAACACGGAGAGCGCGGATTACAAAGTGAATCGCGCAATACCGCTGCTGTTCGCGCTAGTCGCGGTGAGCGTGGGCGCCACATTGCTTATTTTGTTCCTTCCGCGCCTAGTACTGGGAACACGGCTACCCAAACAAGAGGGCATCTTTCTATTCCTGATGTACTTTCTGTGTCTAGGCGCGGGTTATATCCTGATTCAGGTGGCGCTCATTCAGAAATTCGTGCTGCTCTTGGGCCATCCAACCTACGCGCTTACCGTGATCGTATTCTCCATGCTGGTGGCGAGCGGCGCTGGCAGTTTCTGGAGCCGAAGCGTGATCGGCGACAGCGACACGAGGCTGATGCAGGTTCTTGGGGGAGTGGCTCTATTGGTCGCTTTGCTCGCGTTCGCCGCTCCGGCGATCACGGCGGGCGCAGTTTCCTGGCCCATGCCGGCTAAAATGCTGGTTACCTCGCTGGCCATCGCCCCGGCTGCATTTCTGATGGGCATGCCGTTCCCTAGCGGCCTGCGGCGTCTGGAATCACGCCACTCACCCTCGGTGCGTTGGGCTTGGTCACTGAATGCCGCAGCCAGCGTGCTCGGCTCGGGCGGAGCGATTGTCCTCGCCATTTACACGGGCCTGCGTGCGACGCTCTTGTTCGGCGGCATGCTCTATCTGGTTGCGTTGATCGTGATCCTGGCGACGTCTAACGGAAGCCGGCTTCCAGTTCCGTCATTGCAGCCTCGGAAAGTCGGAGTTGGGCCGGATGGCGCGGGCTGACCAGCGCCGCACGTTCGCAGACCAGCGCCGCGAAAGTGCGGATCGAAATCTATGCAGACGCCCGGACTCTATTAGATTATATATAATATTAGATTTTTTCCAGAACAAGCTTCTTCGCTATAATCGAGCAAGTTGTCCGCCTCTCGCATCTCAGTCTTGCCGGCGTCCTGGTTGCCTTGGATGCCCAAACTGTGGACCACGCTTCCGGGATATCGCAGCCGCGATTTTTTCTCGGACCTGATCGCGGGCACCACCGTCGGGTTCGTCGCGTTGCCCATGGCCATGGCCTTCGGCATTGCTTCGGGCGTAACCCCCCAAGCGGGCATTTACACAGCCATCATCGGCGGATTCCTGGTTTCATTCCTGGGCGGATCGAAGGTGCAAATCGGCGGTCCCACGGGGGCGTTCGTGGTGATTGTCGCGGGGATACTGGCGAAGCACGGCCTCTCCGGGCTATTCATGGTCACCATGATGGCGGGCGTGATCCTGCTCTTTTTGGGGTTCAGCGGTTTGGGCGCGGCGGTGCGCTTCATTCCGAGGCCCATTGTCATCGGCTTCACCAACGGAATCGCGCTGCTCATCGCGTCTACCCAAATTAAAGACTTTTTCGGGTTGAGGATGGCTGAAAATCCCAGCGAGTTTTTCGCACGAATGAAAGTGATCGCCGCGCATTTCGCGACTACCAATCCGGCCGCGCTGCTGGTAGCGCTAGGTTCGCTTGCGCTGATTGTCTTCGTGCCAAAGCTATTTCCTCGGGTACCGGGCTCGATTGTGGCGCTGCTGGCAGCAACCGTGGTGGCCGCCGCGTTCCAGTTGCCGCTTGAAACCATCGGCAGTAAATTCGGCGGTATTAGCCGTGCGCTGCCACCCATTCACATTCCGCAATTTCGCGCGGACCTTATCCTTCCGCTGCTGCCCTCGGCGTTGACGGTGGCGATTCTGGCCGCGCTCGAAAGCCTGCTTTCCGCCGTCGTCGCGGATTCGATGACCGGCGATCGCCACAATTCGAACGCGGAACTCGTTGCCCAGGGCTTCGCCAACATCGCGAGCCCTCTGTTTGGCGGCATCCCCGTGACCGGTGCAATCGCGCGGACCGCGACCAATATTCGTTCCGGCGCCAGGACTCCGGTGGCTGGCATGATTCACGCGCTGGTCCTGCTGGGAGTGGTGTTGGTGCTGGCGCCACTGGCCCGTTTCATACCGATGGCGACGCTCGCCGCGGTGTTGTTCGTCGTAGCTTACAACATGGGCGAGTGGCGTGAAATTGGTTCCATTGTTCGTCTGGGCTCTGCTGACCGCTCAGTATGGTTCATCACTTTTGCGCTTACAGTGATGGCCGATTTGACGGTGGCGGTGGAAGTCGGCATGGCGCTGGCCGCACTGCTCTACATCTACCGTGTTGCGCAGACCACCACAGTAGGCGTGCTCACCGCGGAAGACGTCGAGGACCTTCGTCCCCACCAGTTGCAAGGTCAGCAGGTGCCGCCCTACGTCACGATCCTGCGCATCCACGGGCCCTTCCTGTTTGGCGTCACGGAAAAATTGCTCGAGGAAACCGCCGATCTCAACCGCTACGCACCCATCGTAATCCTGCGCTTACGGCATATGACTGCAATCGATGCCACCGGTTTGCATGGCTTGGAGGTCCTGTCCGACCGCCTGAAGAAATCCGGCCGGAAACTGTTACTTTGCGGAGCCCGCCATCAGCCCGCCAAGATGCTAAAGCGAGCCGATTTCATCGAGCACATCGGCAAGGACAACATCCTGCCCCATGCCCAGGCCGCACTCGAACGCGCGCGCGAAATTCAAGCCGGCTTTATGGGATTGGGCGATGAAGTCGCGCACGACTTCAACCAAGCACCGCTTTAAATCAGTCTCCGTGGCCTTCGGTTCTGCTGGTTTTGTCCAGGCGTTGTTTGAGTGGCAGTAGCGCGCGCAGCGTAAGCAGATTGAGAAGAGCAAGCAGAATCGCAATCTCATAGCGGTCCATCGCTACGGCGGCTCCAATCACGCCCGCGTTCCAGATGCTGGCCGCCGTCGCCGTGCCTTTGACTGTCGCGCCTTCTTTCAGAATCGCGCCGCCGCCCACGAAACCGATGCCGGTGATCAGGCCCTGCAACACGCGCGATTGGGCGGCGACGTCGGGCTGAATTCCCAGAACCATCAAATAACCGCAGCTCGCCATGCCAACGATGGGAAAGGTGCGAAGCCCCGCGCTATGTGCTTCCCTTTCGCGGTCCCAACCAATTGCTGCCGTCAACACATAGGCCAGGCCGATGTGTTGCAGGTCCCTCCAGGCTTCCTGCAGGTGGTTTAGAGATTGGAGCAAGCTGCGTTCCCTCCACAGCTATCCTAATGGATTCGGTGCGGGTCTAGAGGAAGTCTAGATGAACATCTCTTCGTCGGAGTGGGCGGCTTCCGGGTTGGGGCGCCCGCGCAGGAGAACCGTGAGGGCGGTTTTGATTCCCGCCGCGACGCCCTGAATCTGCACAATGGGCTTAAGGATTCCGCCTTCTACCAGAGCCACCGTGCGCTGGGTGCGCAACATGGCGTCGTCGAGCACCATCTCGGCGCGGTCCAACTGAACGCGGGCGCGCATCGTGGCGTCGTCGAGAAATTCGTCGATGCGGTGCACCTGTTTGCGAGTGGTCTCCAGAATTTCACTGGTCTTTGAGGTGATATCGGCGATTTGCTTGCGGCTATCGTCGATCGTCTGGCGCGAAGTCTCGAGAACACTCTCGATCTTGGGCAGCAGACGCTGGACGTTTTCCTGCAGGCCACGGGAAGTCTTGTAGATGCCCGCCAGCATCGCCGCCTGAATAAGCAGAGCCACAGCCGCGATAATCACAAACGCCGTCATCACGGTGAGCAGAGTTTGTTGGTCCATAGTGATTCAAGCGCGCCCCACTGCACGCTCTCGCCTCTCCTTCGCACGGGGAAATCCCGCCGGCTCCCGGCAGCCTTGGCGAAAAACTATTCCGGAAGGGGTTGACTCACGGTCTCGCGGTAGGCCTGCCGCCCGGCATCTACCGCCGCCGATAGGCTTTCCTTGTGCCGCTGAACCGTCGACTTGCCTTTCTCAATGGTATCCGCGGCCTGATCCTTCAAATCTTGCGCGCGGCGCTTGGCCACGTCCGCACCTTCATTCGCCTTGGACATGAGAAAGTCGCGCGTCTCGGTCCCGGACTTCGGAGCGAATAAGACACCCATCGCCGCCCCTATGCCTAACCCCAAAAAGAAAAAAGACATTTTGCTATCGTCGTCCATTGTTGTTGTCGCTCCTTTGCACTCCCAGCATATCAGGACCGCCGCGGTTTCATGTTTCCCGCAAGCGCGATGCGGCCTGGGCTGCGCGGGCAAAGGTGGCCTGCATGTCCGACTGCGAAAGCAAATCTCCACGGAGCAACTCAAGCCGCGCGATGGCATCTCCGATCACGCGGTCGATCTCCCAGGAATTGGTCGAGAAAATATCGCGCCAAATCTCATAGGGGCTGAGCGCTAGCCGTGTCAAGTCCGCAGCCGCAGGTCCAGCAACGCGCGCTGCCTCGGGCGAGTCGGCGATCAGCGACGCGAGGGTGGTCGACAGCAGTTGCGGCAAGTGCGAGACTAGCGCGACCAGGCGATCGTGCTCGGCTGCGCCAAGTCTTACAACTCGCGCGCCGATCTTTTCGACCCACTGTTCGAGAACAGCATCGGAACCGGTGAGTACATAGGGGCGCGATCGAAACAGATTCGCGTCGGCGGCCTCGATTCCGCGCGTTTCTTTGCCCGCCATGGGATGGCCGCCCACGAAACTGCCGCGCCGGATGGTCCGCGCCGCGCGCTCCACGATCGCCTGCTTGGTGCTGCCGGCGTCAGTGATCAAAGTGCCCGGGCGGACGGCATCGTCGATAACGCTCAGAGTTTCTAAAATTCTTTCGATGGGTTGAGCCAAATAAATGACGTCGGATTGCGCCGCAGCTTCGGCCAGAGGCAACGCTTCATCGATGGCTCCCCGATCGATTGCCGCGCGAATGGTTGACGGCGAACTGACGCCGATAATCCTTCCCGGAAATCCGGCTTGGCGCAGCGCCAGCGCGAACGATCCGCCGATCAAGCCCACGCCGGCGACGGTGACAACCTTCCAATGACTCACCTCACCCGGGCTCACTCCAGTTTTCCTTGGCGACGGTCGAGATACACCTGCTGGATCATGCGCATCTCTCGCATGATGGTTTCAAAGATATGCTGGAGCGCCTGATCACTGAGCGGTCCCAGGTTGCCGGTGTTTGCCTTGCGTACGACTTCCTCTTCGCGCGCGGCCTCATAGACCGGCATGGCGAGAGCTTCTTTGGCGCGCACCACGTCATCGACAATTCCCGCGCGGCGGTTCAGAAGATCGCGCAGTTCAACGTCGATGGCGTCGATCTGGCACCGGCATTCGGCGAGCAGCGCTTGCGCCTCAGTCTTCGTCATCCATTCCCACCCGCGTGATCCATGCCTTCCCGCAGCGAGCGGGCGAAAGCTTCGATCTGCGCATCGCTCGCACGGTTTTCAAGCAGACGCACAAATGCGCTGCCCACCACGACGCCGTCCGCCATCTGAGCCACCGCGCCGGCTTGTTCGGGAGTCGAGATGCCGAAGCCTACCGCCAGCGGAAGACTGGTGGCCTCGCGCATTGCTTCAATCAGCGGCCCCAGCGAAGCGGACAAATCCGTTCGCTCCCCAGTAACCCCGGTGCGGGAAACCAAATATACGAAACCCGTGGAATATTGTGCCACCAGAGTCAGCCGCTCTGCGGTGCTGGTGGGCGCGGCCAGAAAAACCGTGTCGAGCCCAGCCGCGCGCATGGAATTCACGTAAGGCTCGGCTTCTTCCACGCTGAGATCCGTGAGCAGGCAGCCATCGATTCCGGCGGCTTTGGCATCGCGCCCCAGCTTTTCAAACCCGTACCGCATAGCCGGGTTGAGATACGTGAATAACAGCAGCGGAATCTGCGAAGTCTCGCGGATAGTCCGCGCGATTTCGAGGACCTTGCGCAGTGTTGTGCCTGCCTTGAGTGCGCGCTCGGCGCCGGCCTGAATCACGGGACCGTCGGCGATGGGATCGGAAAAAGGAACGCCCAGTTCGATGAGGTCGACGCCACCCCGTTCCAGCGCAGCAACGATCTTCGGCGTGTGCTCGGGCGTAGGGTCGCCCGCGGTAATGTAGGCAATCAGGGCGGCGCGGCGCTGCGATTGAAGCGTGGCGAACAACGGTTCAATTCGTGTCGGCATCGAGTTCCGGCAAATTTTCGCGGTAGATGTCGGTGTCTTTGTCGCCACGCCCGGAGAGGTTGATGATAAAGATTTGTCCCTGGGCCGCGGGTGCGCGCTTGATGACTTCGGCAATCGCGTGTGCAGATTCGAGCGCCGGAATGATGCCCTCGGTTCGCGCCAGTTTCAGGGCCGCGGAAAGCGCCTCGGGATCGCTAACCGAAGTGTATTCGGCGCGATGGCGATCGTGCAGCCATGCATGCTCGGGCCCAACAGTCGGATAATCCAGGCCCGCGGATACTGAATGGGTGAGCGCCACCTGCCCGTCCTCATCCTGCAGCAAATAGCTGAGCGTGCCGTGCAGCACTCCAGGGGATCCGCCCGAGAAACGCGCAGCATGCTGGCCGAGTTGCGCGCTTCGTCCGCCGGCTTCGACACCGATCAGCTTGACGCTCTCGTCGCCGATGAAGGCGTGGAACAGGCCGATCGCGTTGCTGCCCCCGCCGACGCAGGCAAACGCGGCATCGGGCAAGCGGCTTTCGCACTCCAGAATTTGGGCCCGCGCCTCGATGCCAATCACGCGGTGAAAATTGCGAACCATCACTGGATAGGGATGCGGACCCAGCGCGGAACCCAGCAGGTAATAGCTTTCGTGAACGTTCGTCACCCAATCGCGCATGGCCTCGCTGATGGCGTCTTTCAACGTCTGGCTGCCATTGGCGACGCCGACCACCTTCGCCCCCAGCAGGCGCATACGGAAGACATTGAGACTCTGGCGGCGCATGTCTTCGACGCCCATGTAGACGATGCATTCAAGGCCAAATAGCGCGCAGACCGTGGCGGTGGCGACGCCATGCTGTCCCGCACCGGTTTCGGCAATGATGCGCCTTTTGCCCATGCGGCGAGCGAGCAGGGCCTGGCCGAGGCAGTTGTTGATCTTGTGAGCACCGGTATGCAGCAGATCTTCGCGCTTCAAATAAATCTTCGCGCCGCCAAGCATTTCGCTCAGGCGCTTGGCATAGTAAAGCGGCGTGGGACGTCCGGCGTAGTTGTGGAGCAGATCGGCCAATTCAGCCTGAAAAGCAGGGTCGGCCGCAGCCTTGTGGTAGGCCTGCTCGAGTTCTTCGAGCGGAGCCATCAGCACTTCCGGTACGAATCGTCCGCCGTAGGGCCCGAAGTGGCCGGTGGCGTCAGGTTGCGATATTACCATGTTGCCTCTCGCGCGGCTTTGACGAAGGCGCGCACTCTATCGTGATCCTTGATGCCCGGCGCGGACTCCAGCTTCGAGCTGGCGTCGACGCCCCAGGGTTTAGCGGCATCGATCGCCTCCGCCACGTTGGAGGCATCCAGACCTCCCGCGACGATGACCTTCGCCGCCGCGTTGCGGGCCAGTTTCCAGTCGAAGGACATACCGTTTTTCGCGCTATCGAGGAACACGGCCTCACATCCTTCGCCCAACGCGCCGTCGAACGAATCTGCTATCCGGAAAGCTTTCCAGATCCGCGCACCGGCAGGAGCACCGCCACCATAAATTTGCGCCACATCCAGATTCGCGGCGCGCATGACGGCAGCGATCGCCGCCGGCGTTTCATCCACAAAGATGCCGACTTTCCAAAGATCGAGTCCCTCGCCCAACGCGGCGGCACGCTCCGGCGTGATACATCGAGGGCTCGGTGGATAAAAGATAAAGCCGATGGCGGAGGCGCCGGCTTCGGCCGCCACCCCCGCGTCTTCCTGCCGCGTGATGCCGCAGACCTTGATCATCATGACCGTAATTCCCGCAGCGCCGCAGCCGCATCGCCGGATTTCATCAAACGCTCGCCGACCAGAAACGCATGGAACCCGGCGTCTTGGAGCTTTCGCACATCCTCGCGCGAATGAATGCCGCTCTCCGCAACTTTCAAGACTGCGGCCGGCATCTTCTCGACCAGCCGGAGCGACGTATCGAGCGTGACTTGAAATGTATGCAGGTTTCGGTTGTTCACGCCAACGATTTCCGCGCCGGAGTCCAACGCCATGGCGAGTTCATCATTGTCGTGAACTTCCACCAGCGCTGCCATCCCGTACTGTGCCGCGAGTTCACGAAAGCCGCGCAGTTGTTTGACGTCGAGAATCGCGGCGATCAGCAGTATCGCATCGGCGCCATGCGCGGCCGCCTCGACGATGTCGAGTCCGTCGATGGTGAAGTCCTTGCGCAGAACCGGTATCGTCACGGCGGCGCGAGCAGCCTCCAGATCGGCCAGATTGCCTTTGAAGAATTCCTCATCGGTCAGGACGCTCAAAGCCGCGGCGCCACCGTTTTGGTAAAGCTTCGCGATCGAAGCGGGGCGAAAGTCATCGGTGAAGACGCCTTGGCTCGGCGATGCCTGTTTTATCTCGGAGATGATCGCGGGAGGGGACGCGACGAGGGCGGCGCGGAAGTCCCGCGCGGCAGGACGGTCCGCGGCACGGCGCTCCAGGTCGGCGCGATGCCCGGATGCGCGCGCGAGCGTGGAACGCTTGTGGTCGACAATTCTAGCGAGAATATCTGGGACTGCCACTGCCATGAAGGGGAAATTTCATGGTAGCACCACCTTGACACTGATCCCGCTCGCGGCGTCCACATAAATGCTGAAGGCACCGCCATGCCCTTCGACGATACGGCGCGCGCTCTGGATGCTCAAGCTGCATCCCGGCCCGAGCGAAGCTTCGGAGCGATAGCCCGGAATTTCGGTTGTGATCCCAAAGGACACCCCACCTTCTTCTGCCGTGGTGGTCACGCGAACCGGATGAAGATCGCTCGCTAGCTGCCGGAACAGCGTGAAGAGATTTTCGAGAAGGGCGCGGCCACGTCCGGGATCGAGGTTCACCAGTGGGAGTCCCCCGGCCAGTTCGAGCCGTACCGCAGTGCCGCCATGAGGAACACGCGCATTTGCGGTCTGGGTAATCAGTTCCTCCAGATTCACCGCTTGAGGCGCCAGGGGAATCGAATCCGCCAACTGCAACGCGCACGTGAGAATCCAGTTGGACTGTTCCACCAGTTGTTGCAGCCGCCACGCCTGCTTGCGCTCAGGGCGGCTCTCCCGCGGCAGCGCGAGGCTGAGGTAGTACGCGATGGACTCTATGGCGCTGAGCGGCTGGCGCAACTCGTGAGCGATGGTTTGCAAATCCACCACAGGGGACGAGGACTGCGTATCAAGAGCCGCCGCTACCGTCTGCACTTCGGTTGCGGAACTCATCATTTCCTTCGGGGGATGTTATTAAGTTGTACCGCGCGGACCACGGCGAGTCAAGCGCCCATTCGAACCGTAATCCGTCCTTAAGAGTCATTGGCAAGGCGCGGTACATATATGGGAGCACGTTGGGCACGTTGGAAGAGTTCACCCTATGGGTGGCGGCCCGCAAACGGCGCATGGCGGACTTGTGCCCGTGGTTCTTGCGTCACCCTGAGCCCCTGGTGCGCGAGTGGATGCTTACGGACGGATTACGGCCTATCGCTGGCGTTGATGCTCTCACTACGCACTATAAAGTCCCATGGCCTTTTTTACTTTGTTCACCGTGCCCTGAGCGATGGGCGCCACGCGTTCGGCGCTGTCGGCAAGAACTTGGGCCACGAAGCCGCGTTCGGACATAATCTGGTGGTACCGCTTCTGAATCGGTTCTAGCGCGCCGATCACGGCCTCAGCGACTTGCTTTTTCAGATCGCCGTAGCGCATGCCGGTGAAGTGGGTGCGGGTGTTTTCATCGCTCCAGCCGGTGAACGCCTGGAAGATCGCGAGCAGGTTGCGAACCCCCGCACCCATCGCCTCATAATCCACACTGGGATTCGAATCGGTAGTCGCGCGCAAAATCTTTTTACGAATCGCCGCGGGCGGATCGAGCAGACTCACCGCATGGCCGCCGCCTGTTTCCGACTTGCTCATTTTCTTTTCCGGATCGTCGAGACCCATGATGCGAGCGCCTACCGTGGGCAGATGTGTGGCCGGCATAGTGAAAGTTTCGCCATAGAGGGAATTGAAGCGCTGCGCTATGTCGCGCGCGAGCTCCAGGTGTTGCGATTGATCGTCCCCTACCGGCACAATCGCTGCTTGATACAAGAGAATATCGGCCGCCATCAGCACGGGGTACTGCAGCAGGCCGTCGCCTATGGTCTCTTGCGCCTGCGATTTGGCCTTGAACTGCGTCATACGCTCCAGCCAGCCCACCGGCGTAACACACGTCAGCATCCATGCCAGCTCGGCGTGTTGCGGGATAGCGGACTGCACAACGATTGACGAATGCTGCGGGTCGATGCCGATCGCCAGCAGCATCCCGGCCAGTTCCTCGATCTTGGCGCGAAGTTCCTCCGGCTTCTGATAAACCGTTATGGCGTGGAGATCCACGATACAGTAGATACTGTCGTAGTCATACTGGATCTTGGCCCAGTTCTTCAACGCGCCAAGATAATTTCCGATATGCGGGCTGCCGGTGGGCTGGATGCCGGAGAGGACTCTTGCTTTCATGTCGGATGAGGAGAACTTCTATCGTAAACGATGTGTCCGCGCCAATGGCGAATTCAGCCGCGAACTCAGTAGTCATAGAAAAATGGGTATATGGTGGCGAGGCGCTAGCGCGACTTAGCGGAGCGTCGGAAAGCGACGGCCGCGTAGTGCTGGTTCCGTTCGTGCTGCCCGGCGAAGCCGTGCGCCTGGAGGTTGACGAAGGCATTCACGCGAGCTTAGCGGAAGTGCTGACGCCCTCCGCCGAACGCGTCGCGCCGCCTTGCCTGTTGTTCACGAGTTGCGGCGGCTGCCATTACCAGCATGCTCCGTACGCGTTTCAACTCGCGCGCAAAGTCGAGATTCTGCGGGAGCAGCTCCGCCGCGTAGGCAAGATCGAATACACGGCTGACATCGATACCATTAGCGGCCCGCCGCTGGGCTATCGCAATCGCGGCCAGTTTCATATCGCAAATGGAGCCATTGGGTATCTGGCGGCGCGCTCGCACACGCTGGTCCCTATAACGGCTGAGTGCCCGATCTCCTCGCCCCGCCTGAATCAAGCGCTTGCCGAAATGCGCGACCGGCTCGGCGATCCGCGATTCCCGCGTTTCGTGCAGGCCCTCGAAATCTTCACTAATGAAACCGAGATTCAGGTAAATGCGCTTGAGACCGACCGACCGGTGGCGCGTTCCTTTTATGACTGGTGCGGTTCGACAGTGGCGGTCGATTACGCCACGTCGTTTGGCGCCTTCCGGGTCAGTCCGCGATCGTTCTTCCAGGTCAACCGTTTTCTAATCGAGCCGCTGGTCGATGCGGCACTCCACGGCGCCGAAGGCACGACCGCGCTCGATCTCTACTCCGGCGTCGGATTATTCGCGCTTCCGTTGGCTCGGCGTTTCAAGCATGTGATTGCTGTCGAATCCGGAGTCACTGCGGCGCGCGATCTGGAAGTAAACGCAGCCCGCGGGGAGGTGCGACTGCAAGTGGAGCGCGCCCGCGTCGAGGACTTCCTGCGCACTTTCGCGGACACGCCCGACTTCGTGCTCGCCGATCCGCCGCGCGCCGGCCTGGGCAAGCCCGTGGTCAAGGAATTGGAGCGCTTGGCGCCGCCCCGCATCACCATCGTTTCCTGCGATCCGGCCACTCTGGCGCGGGACCTGGCATTGCTGAGCAGCTACCGGATCGAGCGGCTCACACTGATCGATTTATTTCCGCAGACCTATCACCTGGAAACCATCGCGCAGTTAGTGCGTACTTAGCGCAAGCGGCCCAAGCGCAACGCCCCTTCGGCCGATCACCCCCGTGGCTCCGCTTACCCGAAGGTCCGGTCGTTCCCTCCCGATCGTGACAGGTAACGGGCCCGATTACCGCTTGGGGGTCGGCGCTGAATGCATAGTGTAGTATTTAAGCACTTGGTTACTCCCAACTTCCAAGACGCTACTTCACAGGCGTTCCAAGAACGTTTGTCGTTGATGCTCGACCTCCTCCAGGGCCAGCGCAAGACATCCGATCCCGACGTCATGATGCGCGCTGCCGCGGAGACAGTTGGCCGATATCTCAGTGTTGACCGAACCGGCTTCTTTGAGATGGTTGACGATGATAACCTTGCTTTCTCGGTAGGTTGGACCGCTGGTCGTCTGCCCCTGCTAACCGGCGCTTTTCCGGCCGTGGGTATCGGCACGGGATACTTGACGGAAGTTAGATCCGGTAAAACCATGGGGATCTTCGATGCGAGCAAGGATTCGCTGACCGCCGACTCTAAATTTCCGGATATAGGCACGGTCTCTCTAATCGGCGTCCCCATCATCCGCCACGGCCGATGGCGGGCCGGTTTCTACGTCAATCACTCCGAACATCGTCGTTGGACGGACGATGAGATTGCACTCGTGCAGCATGTTGGCGAACAGACCTGGGATGCCGTGGAGCGGGCTCGTGCGGAGATTGCTCTGCGCAAGAGTGAAGAGCGGCTGACCTTCGCTTTAGAGGCCGGCGGCGGGGTGGAAACTTGGGACTGGGATATCCCGTCCGATCGCGTCTACGCCAGTCCCCGCTTCGCCGAATTGTTCTCGGTTAGTGCCGCCCGCGCTGCGGCGGGCGCGCCGCTTTCCCTGTTCCTGGACGCCATTTCCGCCGAGGACCGTCACCGAGTAGGCGAACGGATTCGCGAAGCTTCAGCGACAGGCGCCGTCTTGGCGGAAGAATATCGGGTCATCCAGAGCGATGGTTCCGTTCGCTGGATTTACGCGCGGGGTCGTTGTCACCTGGACGCGGACGGGGAGCCCCTCCGTTTCCCCGGAGTTGTTTTTGATATAACCGAGCGCAAGAAGACTGAGTCTGCATTGCGGCAGCAATGGGAGGCGTTCGATACAGTCCTTTCCAACACCCCTGACTTTGCCTACACCTTCGATCTCGATGGCCGCTTCACCTACGTAAACCGATCCCTTCTCTCACTCTGGCAGAGAACACTCGAAGACTCGGTCGGCAAGAATTTCTTTGACCTCGCCTATCCGCAGGACCTTGCCGAGCGGCTTCAACGTCAGATTCAGGATGTGATTCGTACGAAGGCGCCAGTTCGCGATCACACGCCCTTTACGGATCCGAACGGCGAAACCGGGTACTACGAGTATATTTTTGTGCCGGTGCTCGCCCAGGATGGCCAGGTACAAGCAGTTGCTGGTTCCACGCGCGACATTACAGAATTGCGGCGAGCGGAAGAAGCCATACGGGAAAGCGAGGCGCGGTTCCGTTCGCTCGCCGAAAGCATTCCTCAAATGGTTTGGTCGGCGGACGAGACGGGCCATATCTTTTGGTACAACCGTCGCTGGTATGACTATACAGGCACCACATTTGAGGAAATGGAAGGCTGGGGCTGGGAAAAGGTTCATGATCCCAAAGTGCTGCCGAGTGTTCTCGCCCAATGGAAGGGGGCTTTAAGTAGTGGGGAGCCGG
>JBDTTL010000042.1:0-21040 GCA_039930665.1 Acidobacteriota bacterium | reverse complement strand
CGCCGCAGCCGCCGAATCTCCGCACGCATTCCCACGCGCTCTAACGCGCGCTCCACGACCAACCGAAGTTCCGAAACCTGGATCGGCTTCGTCAGGTAGTCATGAGCGCCGGCCTTCATTGCCTCAACCGCTGTTTCGACGGTTCCGAACGCCGTCAGCATTATGACGACGGTGCGATCCTCGGTCCCGCTGCCCACTCCAGCCGAGATCTGATTAAGAACCTCGATGCCATTCATTTTCGGCATCATCAAGTCGAGCAGCACAACCTCGGGCTGCTCCTTTCGGAATAGGGCGAGCCCTTCGTGAGGATCGGAAGCACCGAGGATCTCGACGCCTTCCTGCTTAAGCGCGGACATTACGAGTTCCAGGCTCGAAGGATCGTCGTCAATGGCAAGAATCTTAGGTTTCATGACCCTCCGAATTAGACGCAGAATTGAGAATCTGCCGCACCTGCTCGCGAACGTGTGAGATCGAAACCGGCTTGGCGATATAGCCATCGAAACCGGAAGCGAGCATTCGCTCGCGATCTCCGTCCATGACAAAGGCCGTGACTGCGAGAATAGCGCACAGGACCGGGGGCTCGAGAGCCCGGATCGCTCGCAACAGCTCAAAACCATCTAATCCGGGCATCTGGATATCCAGCAGCACAATATCCGGCGTTTCACTCTGTACCTTCAATAAAGCATCGGTCCCGTCCGACGATTCAACGATTCGGTGGCCTAGAACTGCGAGCGCGTCTTTAAGCAACTCCAGGCTCGCCGCGTCGTCGTCGGCTATCAGTATGGTGATCATGCCAATCCTTCACGAACGGCCCGCCGAAGCTGAGCTAATAGGGCTTTCCGCCACACTTCGCCCTTAAGAAATAGAGCGCCGGTCTGTCCGGCAAGGTTGTTTAGATCCTGCTCCGTCAGTTCCTTCGCAGTCAGAACGAAAATGGGGATATCCCGCGACATGCGGTCGTCCCTGAGCTGTTTGAGGACCTCGAAACCGTCCATCTCTGGCATCAACAGATCTAGAAGGATGGCGGCAGGAGACACGCTGCTCAAAATATCAAGGGCCTGCTTTCCGCTGGCCGCCAGCAATGTCGTATAGCCCTCAGCCTCCAGCATCGCGGAAAGTAGATAGCGCGTCTCCGAATCGTCATCGACGACCAACAGCGTGGCTGCGCCTTTTGAAGGGAGAGAAACATGCTTGCGAAGGACCGCAAGTAACGAGTCCTTATCGATAGGTTTTACGAGATAGTCGGACGCCCCGAGAGCGAACCCGGTTTCCGGTTCGTCCAAAATTGAGATCACAACCACGGGGATGTGACCGGTTTCGGGGTCCCGCTTGAGCCTGTGAAGAATCTCCCAGCCGCTGCTTTCTCCGAGGCGTATGTCGAGCGTGATTACATCGGGTTGAAGTTGCCGAGCACGGGTCAATGCGTCAGCCCCTGAGCTAACCCACGCCACGTCGTAACCAGCAGGCTCGAGGTAGCGGCTCAAGATCTCACGTGCCGCGTCCTCGTCTTCCACAATCAGCACGAGAGGTTTCTCTCTCCGAAACTGCGCTCCGCCAACTGAAACATCAGGCTCTCGCTTCTCGTGGGCAGGACGTAGCGGCATCTCAACAGAGAACAAGCTTCCCTGGCCAAGCTCACTCTCTACCCAGATATTCCCTCGATGCAGTTCGACCAAACGTTTCGTGATCGCCAAACCTAGGCCGGTGCCCTCACGAATCCCTTTGGTTGTCGCAGCGGCTTGGTGGAAGGTTTCGAATATGGTCTCGATCTCCTCCGCTGGTACGCCGATACCGGTATCACGGACGGTGAGCCGCAACAGGTCACCCACGGCGTGCGCCTCTACTGTTATCCTTCCTCCGGCCGGCGTAAATTTGATGGCGTTGCCGAGGAGGTTCTCAAGGATCTGCTTGAACCGGGACTTATCTGCGTAAACCTCAAGACCGGAGCTGACGAGAATATCGAGGTGCTGTCCTTTAGCGGCGGCCAACGGCCTCACTGCCGTGAAGACTTCCTCAATCTCGTCGGGTAGATGCAGCGTCTCCAGGCGAAGATCCATCCGGCCGGCTTCTATCTTTGAAAGATTGAGAATATCGTTAATCAGCGTCAGAAGACGGCGCGCGCCATGGGAGATATGATTCAGATAACGCTGCTGCGTCACATTCACCTCCCCGGCGCTCTGTTCTTGCAGAAGGTCTGAGAAGCCGATGATGGCGTTCAAGGGAGTCCGGAGCTCGTGGCTCATGCTCGCCAGGAACTCGCTCTTTAGCTGGTTGGCTCGCTCGACTTCCCGGTTGCGCTGCTCCAGGTTTTCGTTGAGAGAGTTAATTTGCGCCTGACCTCGTCTGCGATCGGTGATATCCCGCACTACGCACATGATTCGTAAACCGTCGTTGGTCTGAATCGGGCTGAGCTTGATGTCGACCGGGATTTCCGTTCCATCCGCTTTTCGCGCCCAAAGATCGAGACCAGAGCCCATGGGACGCTTCATGGGGTGATCGTGATAGTACCCACGGTGCGTGAGATGTTTTTCTCTGAACCAAACTGGGAGAAGTTCTTCTACCCGTCTGCCGATCAACTCCTCGCGGTGCCAGCCGAAGAGCCGTTCCGCCTCCTCGTTCACGAGCAAGATCGCCCCCTCTTGATCGACCTCGAGGATCGCGTCGGGAGACACTTCAAAGAGCTCACGGTACCGGGTATCCATTAAGTGCCTCCGTCCGTTGATTCCCGCTGAGATCCATCCATCGCGCGAGATCTCAGCGATCCTTCGAGCGACCGGCTCGTGGTCTTCCGAATCCCGTCCGTGCGGGCGACGAACTCCTCTATCGCAGTCGGCGACGAGCTGCTGCCGAGGACAAAGACAGCCACGATGAGAATCACGATTGTATGCTTCATGCGCGACCTCATTTTGCAAGACGCACCGTGTGGATCTTGCTGGTTCGCCAGTTCCCCCAGGCAATCCATGTCTCAATTCCGGAATGCAGGAGCCGCGGAAAACCTATACGCGACCTCGCACCCTGGGCAACTTGCGTTACCGCACGAGCAACGCCGGCGCCCGCAACTTGCCTGACGAGGAGCAGGACGCCATCTGTGTCTTTGACTTCCTCAAGCCAGGACTCGAACGCGCCGCCCTGGCCGTCCAGGGCTGCCGAGACGTGGCCGAAGGAATTCCCAGTGTTGACGCGGACTGGCTTGCTAAACGTAGCGCCGCCATCACCGGAGAAGCGATCCTGCGTCCGAGGAAAGTCCTGGGCTTCCGGATACCGAGCGATCACGACTCGGTTGTCCTTTGCGACGCCAGCGCCCAGTCCAACGACGCTTGTGAAAAAGCTTTGTCGAGGATTGATGACTCTTCTCCTTTTCCTGAACTAGTTCGTGCTTCAGCATCGCCTCGGATGGCTCGGCGTGCGACCAACGAGTCGCAGTGCCGCATCCGGAAGGACGCCGCAGAAGTGGACTAAACCGACAATTAGAAAGGAGAAAGCCTAGATACGAAGAACAGAAATGGCGGGAGAAACTTGGCCGCCGGGCGGCGAGCCGGTATCGGGAATCGACAGAAGGAGGGGTTCAACGAAAACTACGTCTGAGCCTACCGTGAGAACTGCTGGAATCAGCACCGCCACTGCCACACGTACCTTCGCGATTCCAGATTCGGGGCTGGTAAATTCGGAGTGCTGGTGATGGCAACCGGAACTGTCTTCATGGGAAGACTTCTGGTGGTGCTGGGGACAATCGCTGGATGGAGTCGCAGCAGCTTTGGAAGCCGCTATGGCGCACATGTTGTCGCACTGGGCATTTGCAAGAAGCGCAGCCACAGCAACCAACCCTAGTGCACGAATCCAGCCAAATAGCATAGTCTATCTTTAGATTAGCAGATGATCTCGATTGGGCGCAGTTTGCGTCAGGACAGCTACATCAGCACATCGGCAGGGCCTTACGCAAAATCTCCGACCAGCGTTTTACGGTTCTCCCGCGGCACGCTCCTGTCGCCCGTGTCCAGAGTTATCGGCGACGGAGAAGGATCAACCCGTGTCGGCGATTTCGTGCTCCAGACGGATCCCGCCCCGCAGATCCCATCACTATGCGTTCTGTTCTTGGGAACGGTGTCTCCACAGCGTCATGGCTACAGAGGCGCCCAGAATCATCAAGGCTGTCCATTGCCCATTTTTCAACCCAAGTCCAACAGGTTCCACATTTCCCCGGAGGAAGAACACGAAGAACCGAAGCACACTGAAGGCGATTAGGTAGAGGAGCAGGAGCGAACCGGTCCGCATCTTCCCGCGCAATCGTAGCAGGATGGCTGCAATAATCAGATCTCCGGCCAATTCATAATATTGATCTGGGTGCCGCGGGACGCCATCCACGGGCGCATAGGAATTGGGATTTCGATAGACCACTCCCCAGGGCAGCTCTGTCGGGGTTCCATAGTCCATGCCGTCCAGGCCACAACTGATGCGTCCGATCGCTCCGGCAATCGGAATAGCAGGCGCGAACAGGTCGCCAGCTCGTGCGAAATCAAAACCATCGCGCCGACAGTGCAAGTACGCAGCTCCGATTCCGCCGATCAGCCCGCCGAAGAACGCGAGCCCACCCTCCCAGATGGCAAGTATGCGCCAAGGATGGGTTAGGTAGGAGGGGAAATCATTCTGGACCACGTAGTACAAGCGTGCCCCTGCGACGACGCCTACCAGAATCCACACCAACAAGCGGTCGATTGAATCCTTGCTAATGCCGTATTTCGGCGCCCACCGGATCACAAGCGATCTGGCGGTCAAAATCGCGATCGCGAAAGTGATCCCGTACCAGTTAATTGGCACCGGTCCAAGATACGGCATCGGGTTCCAGTCAATCGAGATCATGTCATTTCGAAAGAGGTCATAACCAGCCTCCGTCAAAACCCGCACGACGTAAGCCGCTGGCGATTGACGGGCAGTTTCGCATCAATTGCCACAACAATCCGGTCCGATAGTTCTCGATCATCAAAATGATCGGCCCCTGATTAAGCCCATAGTGCCACGACGACACCCAGCCATGCGGGTTGCGGAGCGTCCCCGGGTATGTCGGGTTGAAGGATGCTTTAAAGCCATAAGGGTTCAGCTCGGTCAATTTGGCTTGGTGAATGCAGTAGTCGAGCGTGGGCAACACGATCTCGGGCGCAAACGGCAGCGATGCAACCACCGCCCAAGGTGCGAGAGTTCCGTCGTCGGGTCCGTACGGCACGCCGCGTCCCACGTAATCGAGAAATTGGCGCTCAATGCCATTCACTCTAATCGTGTCCGGGCCGGGACCCTCGCTTGCTGTGAGCCCCCAGCAATGACGGCCATAGCCCTTAAATCCGAGTGGGTTATTGATCGCGTACTGTTGTTGCACATACGTTGCACGGCGGCTGTTCTCGAAATAGTCGATGCCTTTATCATGCATGAAAGCGTCCTGAATCCCGCGAAAATCTAGCCAGAGATGAGACAGCTGGTGCGTGAACAATGGTCCGGCGTAAAGATACTCTTGTCCGCAACAGTGTTCCCACTTGTAAGTGGAAGACCACGCGGCGTAGCTAACCTCAGGTAGCGGATAAGTGGGTGAGCCCAGCCCCAGGATATACAAAAGCAACGCCTCGTCGTAGCCTTCCCAGCGGTACTTTAGAAATCCGGTTTCGGGCTTCCAGCCGTGCGTGACCGTTGCACCGCCGTCTTGGGCCCACTGCCAATCAGCGCGTCGATAGAGCGCGTCGGCGAGCCTCCGGATTTCATGTTCGTCCGGCGTATCTGCGGCAAAATACATTCCTGCCGTCAATGCGCCCGCCAGCAGAAAAGCACTATCGACTGTTGACAGCTCGCATTTCCAGACGCGCCGGCCGGTCTGCATGTCGAGAAAATGATAGTAAAAGCCTTTGTAGCCGGTCGCGTCGGGTTCGGAGCCATGCGGGCTGTTCCAGAAAAAACGCAGCGTCGTCAGCGTTCGTTCAACTGCCGCGGCGCGCGGCATAAATCCGCGCTCGACAGCCACCGGGTAAGATGCCAACGCGAGGCCAGTGGCGGCAATACTGGCAGGCCAATCTGCTTCGGTCTTGTCGATCACCAGCCCGTTGGCTGGATTAGCCTCATGCAAAAAGTACTTAAATGAGTCGTACTGAAGCTTTTCCAGCTCGGCATCTACGGTTGGTTTCCTGCTGCTCATGGTTTTAGCCTGGCCTGCTACTCCTAGATAAACACGCAGTGCCCGTCGCGATTGAATGCGGCGTCAGCGCGACGTCAAGTGCGATGTTCCGTTCACGCATGCTCTTTCCTCAAGCCATCGCGCGGTGACGTTTGCCGCCGCACCTGAGTCGTTGACGATTATCCGGGCCTTGGCAAAGAATGAGGCGCTGGTGATCCTGCTCGCGAAAGCGCTCAGCATAAACCTTACAGAATGTTCTCAGTGCCTGAGGAACGCGCTGCGCACCATCCGCCCTGGGCATTCACCTTCAACCGGCCCAATAAGAGTGCGACGTGTCTGACGTACGGAATCGCGCAGGAACGTAGCTTTTGTTTTTCCCGCCAGTCTCACTTCGTCATGGCCTCGGGATCCCTAAGAAGCTCAAGCCCCTCGACGAGTGTCAGATCGTCTCGCATGCGCCGGAAGTCACTGGTGCCTACCGTGGTATCAATATTCAGGGCCTTAAACAGCAACAGCTTTCCAGTGAAATGCAACGACAGCTTAGCTATCCCCCAGCGACCGCCACCAACATCCCGTTGTTCCAGCAGCAACGTTCCGCCCGGATTCAGGTGAGCCATGACTCCCCATCCGAAGTCGACGCCACGAAAGAGTGCCCCTTGCAGCCGTACCAATCTCCCTGCCGTTCCGTCAATCAGCATCGTCCCCCTCATGGCCTGGAGAACCTCCAGCTTCCGTGAGGACGCATGGAAGTCCGGATTCGGCTCAAAGCTTAAATGCTCCAGCGTTGATGGAGTTGCCCCAGGCTCCGGATCAGCGTATCGATAAAGAAAGGCATCAGGCAGGGCCCTGAACAAGTCCCGCACTTGCCTTTCGTTCCGTTGCTGGTCTTTGCTTTCCAACCGCCGTAGGGATTCGTCATTGAGCAGGCGGTCCAGCCGTTGCTCTTCCCTGCGTTCCTGCTTAGGGGTTAAAGGCTTTCCGTCGATCTGAATCAGCCTTCCCATCAACCAGTCCTTGGTCTCCACGATCTTCTTCATCTGCGTCTCACGAGACTTTTGAATGCGCATTCGATACATGTAGTGACCGGGCGCGTTGGCCGCCTTCAGCTCGTTAGCAACCGTCCTCCTTACCGCGTCGCCAGCAGAGGGCCGCACCGGCTGCGCCTCCGCAACAATCCCCAATGTGATCATCGACAGCACCACGACCAACCAATGCAGAGCTGCACTGGATACCGGAACGACATAGGTGCAGGGCGTCGTCTTCTCCATACGAACAATTCTTTCCATCTGGTTGCGTGCGGCCACAGCTCCTCGAAGTCACGGTCTCGTTCCTGTGGTGCACGAGAACTACCAAAGATGGCTATCAGGAGCTGCACAGCGCGATATGATGCACTTCTTGCGACATGCCTGGCAGGTCAAGCTAGGAGCAACTGCCCCATTTGGGCCATGCGCCACCTCGTTTGAGGCAGGGTACCTCTTCCCGATTCCGTCTTTCTACAAACTCAAACTGGAGACACAATTGCTCAAAGCTGCATTACGAAGATGAGATATCTATCCGAAGCGACGATACTGACATTCAGATGTCTGTTCGAAAAACAGATCTTCATTCGGCTCGTCGACAACCAGACCGCCTTCTTCTGCACCGTGAAGTGGCGACGGTTCTCAAGAATCAGACGGGTTGGAGTTAGCGTGCCCGGGAGTGACCTTGCTCCTCAAGTCACGGAATGTAGACCGACTCCCCACGAGGAGGCTCCGATGCTCCGACGCATTCGACTTGAGTGTATTCGACTATTTCGGAGGGTCACATTGAGCAATCGTGACACTTTCAAAAGAGAGATCATCCGGCGGGCTCGCCAGTAGACAGCGTCCAGTTGGTACGTGGATTGCTAGCTAAGCTCCCGCAAGTCTTGGCGGCTCTCGCCAGTGAACCCGCGCCGAAATAGGCGCGACTGAATAAGGATGGGTGAAAACGATGTCAAAGCAGGTTAGCTCGGAGTCGCATGGCTCCATCGCTACGGAGATCCCAGCGGCCGACGCAATGGCGGCAACTGTGGGTAATCAAGAGGAAGTGTGTAAACTGGCCCACTCGTACTGGCAGGCGCGCGGCTGTCCGGACGGCTCGCCTGAAGTGGACTGGTTCCGGGCCGAGCGCGAGTCGAATGGCCTTGCGACCGCCTCAGCCGCGTAGTAGAACAAGGTTCGATTCGAAAGACGGGCGAGTGAAACTTGGACAGCAAACCTAAAAGGAAGTTTAATTTATGGGTGACTATTCTTTGCTGGGTGTTCCGAATCGATTAGCCGTAGAGGGAGAGCAGTTGGTTCTGCACAAATTCCGAACGGGTTCGCTGGGCCTTGCGTCGCCATTAGACGTGGATCTGGTCAGCCCGCCTACGGGGCGGTCCAGGAGTTTCTGGGCGAGGGTGAATTTGTGCTTCAATCCGCCAGAGCAGTCTTCTGTGCGGACAGTCTGCTTACCGCCGGGCGCCCAGTTGGGTGTCGAGGGTATTCCCGCATCCCTACAGATGGCGCTGGGAGTCAGCCCGAACGAATTGGTGACGTTTACGCAGATCACGTTACCCAATAGCAACTTTGGCCAGTTCGAGGCATCCGGCAGCTACCGCGATGCGGTCCGCTTCAAGAATGGGCGGGAAGTGCGTTTGCAGGATCTCCGCGAAGGTCAGCGCATGTGGGTCATGGACCTCGCCGGGGCTGAGGCTGCTGGATCTGAGCCTGTTCGAGAAGCGATTTCACAGGCGTGAAAATCAGAAGGCATCGGTAGACGTTCTAACTTTTGCGGAACTCGCATACGCAACGGGCGTGGCGCGAGCATCTGTGAGTTCCCCTTACGGATTGCAGGGCCACGCCGAGCCTATGCGTGACTCCAAGCAACAGTTCGCAAGACGTAGCGCCGTGCCGCGTTACCTGATTGGACGTGAGGGCGCCGCGGTGCCTTTGTGTTGATCGTAATTCGTGTGAAAGTTCGAAAGAGGAGATTCCTATTATGTGACAACATACTCGTCGTCTGAACTGTGGGAACTTTGGCACTCTCGTACTTGGGAGGACGGCAACCGCAGGCATTGATAGGTCGCGTAATCGTCGGCCTTACTGTGGGAACTTTGGCCCAAGAGTTGCAATCAAAGATCGAAGAGCCACTGGCGCAGTGTACCGTGATCGGTGTGTGAGGCACTTTAGGATGGGGGTCGTAATATATGCCGAAGACTGCAGTTGGATTATTTAAGAACCCTGATCTCGTGGAGGACATCGTCCGTGAGATCGAGACTCTCGGTTTTCCTCGGAACGAGATTCGCACCCTGGAGGAGCCGGCGAGTTTCGAGGTCACCGGCGTGATGAGCTTCCCACGCATCGATTTCGAAGTCGACTTGATCCGGGCGCTTACCAGGGTCGGGGCGACCAAAGCGGAAGCCGAGACTTACGTCGAAGGACTGCGGCGCGGCGGGGCTCTGGTTTTCGCGACGGGTTCGGACGAGAAGGTGGATGCCGCGGCGGATATCATGAACCGGCGCGGCGCGGCGGAAGTTGAAAAAACCAGTGGTTCAGAACCGTACTTACCCCATGTGGTTCGCGAGAGCATGACTCCGGTACGTGATAGTCCGGTCCTGGTCGGGCGGATCCGGCAGTCGGGCGTCGGCGCGGGCTTTTTCGTGTGGTAAGTAAGGGTCGCCTCGATCTTGGGACCGCCCATGAGACAGCGCGGCAAGCCGGCCAATTAGCGTGACGAAAACGGGCTTGATCGGCGCAATAGATCTTGAACCGGTACACCTTGCGATTCAGGCCAGGGGCCGCTGCGCGCAAGAAAGTATGGGGGCAGTCTTGGAGGGCCAAATAACATCAATCGTGACGCCCTCGGGCGATCCTCATAGAGTTCGCACGCGGGCGCGTAAGTCTCCCGCCGTCATCTCCGTTCCAGGCTCGGCGTAGTCCGTACGCACGTAGCCCAGTGCGACCACCTTTCCCAGTGCCGGAGAGTAGGCTGCAGAGGTGATCTCGCCGGCGGGCGCGCCGCCGAGTTTCAGCTTGGTCCGAGGTTCGGGCGGTGATTGTCCCTCTATTTCGAGTGCCTTCAGAACGCGACTAATTAATCCGCGAGATCGGAGTCGTTCGACGACCTCTTGGCCGAGGTAGCAACCTTTATGGTAGTGCAGGGCTTGCCCTTGATTCGCCTCCTGAGCGAGGTAGCGATCGCTGATATCTTCTCCATAGCGTGGCTTGCCGTGTTCCAGACGGACGATGTTGAATGCCTCTTTATCCGCAGCCACGGCACCCGCCGCGTGGATCTTACTTAGGAACACATCCTTCTCCGCCGTTGGAACAATGACGAAAAAGCCTGTGCTTCCCGTGGCATTCAGTCTGGCCACCAGAGCCGCATTCCAGTCCAGGTTGGCACCATAGCAGATCCCAGGCACAGGAACTCCTGCCGCAGTAAGGACCTCGGCGGATTTCGGTCCTTCGATGGCGAACGTTGCGAGTGCGGATGTGAAGTCTTCCACCGTAACGTCGTCCGCGATGATGAATCTTTCGAGATGCTCCAGAAGTTTCTGCACTGTTTCCGGTTCCGTATCGAGCAGGAACGAATCCTGTCGACACAACACATTCACATCGGCCAGTATTCGCCCTTGCGCCGTCAAAAAGAACGCGTAGCACCCAGTTCCCGGCGTGAGTTGCTGGATATGATTTGTGGACATCGCATGCAAAAGGCGGGCCCGGTCCTCGCCCCTTACCCGGATTTTGCCACGCCCTGAGACATCGAGCCAAGCGGCAGCATCGCGAAGCTCATTGTAGCCTTGCATTGGTAGATTATGGCCCGGTTTCAGCACGAAGGCCGACCCGTTTCCATAGAGCCCCCTTTCCAACGGTGCAGGCGGTTTTCCCACACCCAGCTTACCGATGATCTGATTGGCGCAGCTTGCGCGGCGCAGCGCACGGTTCCACGCGGTTGATACAGATCTATTCCATAGAAATGAGCCGCGGTCCACTGGATCGTCCGTGCCGCCCGTTTGCCGCCGCGCCGCTACAACCAGTGCAGCAGCCGGCGAAATACGAACTCGTCCATCCGGTGACACTCATGCCTGCAAGTCCCGTCTGGAAGTATTTGTGCCAACCCCGGAGCACAGGAGTCAGTTTGGCGATGATCTGCTTCACATCCTGCCCGCTGTAGTGCCGGTCCGTGATCAGCCTGCGAGGCTGCAAGTCTCCTGAGAACAGCGGGGAGGCGAGATATTCGCGGGACTCTTCCGAAACCACATGTGCTCCTTGCCGCGGTTGCGCTGTCCCTAGACGGCAATCAAGTAATAATAACCCCATCAACAGGATCTTGACACTGAGAAACGGCTCGCCTGGGCCACACTATTATGGAAAGCGGGGTGAGCAACTATAACTAAAATGCGGCGCGGCGCCCCGCGCTCACCATCCGGCCACACGTTCAGCTGACAGCGCTGCCGATCATTACCTTTTACTGTATGCGTAGGGGAGCAGATCTGCGATGTCGGTCTTACCATAAGGCAAATCGTAATAGTCGTGGCCAGGATTCCAGCCGTAGCCATAACCGTAGAATGGATACGCGTAATAGTCGTAATGCCCATGTCCACCCCAGCCAACGGTCGGACCGACGATCACCGCCTTGAGTTCGCCTTCCTTAGAGATGATCAGATCACGGACATGGCCGTAGTGAATACCGCCATGTAGGTTCACATAGTCGCCTATGAGTTCACTCGCTCGCCAATTGCGGGGCTCTATCGCGACCTGGTCGGGCATACCATCGAACAACCCGTACTTTTCAACACTCGCTGCGGTAAGCGGCGTGTTGACGTAACCGACGTTCGGACCGATCTTTACGTCATTCCAATTGACAGCAAGAGGGGTGTCGCCGATGCCGAGAAAGCCCCCGGTCGTAACGATCACCTTTAGCACCTTGCCGTCCGGGCTAAAGATAAGATTCTCGACGGTGCCGACTTTGTTCCGATTAGGGCCGAAAGCTTTAGTGCCTATCAGCTTCTTAACGCTCCATCCGTCGCGCCCTGTTTGGTCGAGCTTCCATGTGCGTATGTCGATCGCATCGGCCGCCAAGGCAGGACCTACCAGCAGAGTCAAAGCGGCTGTGAACGCAGTTATATGTCTCTTCATCGTAATCTCCTTATCACCGGTCTACTCTAGGCACGGCAATGGCCATAGGACGAGCACCGCGAGCGATGTGTTATGACGCCAAACGATTCAGAAGCTGAACGGTGGAGACTCCATTTGGTTGGATGGGGAACTCGGCGCCACGTATGGCGCATTTGAGGCAATCCGTTTGCCCCTATTCCGCATTTGCGGCATCCCAGCGCTTTTTGCCGCCGCGATGCGAAGTGTTGCCGCTGGCGTCGCGACTACGTCGGTCAGGTTGGTATTGACGATCGGTTCCTCAATCCCCGCCACCACTAGGCAGATCGCGCTGGGGGGCGCGCGTCGACGAAGACAGAGTTTGGTAGCGTACATGCACGAAGGAAGCATTATTGCCGAAATGTCGGGACCACCCGAATGGCGAGGAATAGAATTGCGGATCGATCGAGCGGCGGCGAATAATCGTCGCGCGGACCGGTCCCTATTTACTAAAAAGGAGACTTGAATGTTACGACGAGCCAAGGAATTGAGAGATTACAAGCTGGGTGCCCGCGATGGGGAAATCGGCAAAGTCGAGGAGTTCTACTTCGATGACCAGAGTTGGACGGTTCGATATCTCATTGCTGATACAGGAGGCTGGCTGAGTGGCCGGCGGGTTCTCATTTCGCCGTACGCATTGGACGCGGCTAACGATGGCGGCAAGGTCATCCCAGTGGACCTGACCAGAACGCAGATAGAGGAAAGCCCTTCCCCCGCGACGGACAGACCGGTCTCGCGTCAGTATGAATGGGATTATTACTCCTACTACGGCTGGCCAGCATACTGGGGCGGCCCGTACGCGTGGGGATTGGATGCCTACCCAATACGGGGACGGGCGGAATGGTCCGAAGCCTCCCGTCGTGGGGAAGTTGAGGATCCCCATCTCCGGAGCACCGAAGATGTGACCGGCCGTAACATCCAGGCTCAGGACGGAGAGGTCGGCCACGTCGAGGATTTTGTCATTGATGACGAAACGTGGGCCATTCGCTACCTGATAATCGACACCCAAAACTGGTGGCCAGGAAAGAAGGTTCTGATCTCAACGCGATGGATTGAACGAATCAGTTGGGAGGAGTCAAAAGTCTTTATTAACCTAACTCGTGAAGCCATCAAGCAAGGGCCTGAATACACGGACGAGACCCTTATCACCCGTGACCACGAAACGAAGTTGCATCGGCATCACAACCGGGAAGGCTATTGGGCGGACGAACTGGCTGCCAAGTCCACCCGGTAGGACTCCCACTCTTCTAGCGATCACCGGCGCCGTGCATTCTGCATGTAAGGCAACCCCGTTAGAGCCCCTTTTGACGCATTTGCGGCGGCCCAGTGCTTTTCGCGACTGCCAGATGGGTGCCTCTGCAGGCAAGTCAGGGCCGGCCGACCTTAGTTTTTTTGGCACGGCAAGTGCGGTAACTGCCGCGCGGCATCACGCCAGGGCCTGCCCTGGGTGCTCGCCGTCGGATGATCGCTCGTAACAGATCGGCGGCATAAGCCGGGATGGAGCCCCGGGGCTCTGGTCGGAAGCCGCCTGGGGCAGGTGGTCTTCCTGTAGGAGGACGTTGGTGCTGAGCGTGCATTGATATTGCCAGAGTGCTGGTGAATCACAATGCCAACAGCTAGTGAAGGAGCATAACCATGACCGAATCGAAAACCATGACCAAAGACCCGATATGCGGAATGACGGTGGACGCAGCAACTGCTATCCATGCTGAACGCGATGGAGAGCATTCTATTTCTGCGGCCATCAGTGCCAGCAGAAATTTCTCGCCACGTCCGCCGGTGCCAAGCCGGAGAGCAAATCTGGAGGCTGTTGTGCATAAGGGCCGCTCGTACATAGGAAAGCAACAAAACATGAATAACCAAACGAAGTTCGCTATCCGCTCAGGCCTCGCATTGGCCTTAGCCTTAGCAATCTGGTCTCCGCTCCAAGCGCAAACCGCAGAGCCTGAGCAGGCGAAGGGCATGATGGCCGCTCCGATGATGGAAAAGTGCCAGGAGATGAAGGCACAAAAACAGAAAATGAAGGCAGACATCGCGGCTCAGGACGCTCGGCTCACCGAGCAGCTCGCAGAGATGAACCGCGCGCCGGAGGGCAAGAAGCTGGGCCTGATGGCAGCCGTCCTCACGAATATGGCGGAGCAGCGAGTCGCCATGGATGCGCGGAAAGCAAAAATGGAGGAGGCGATGATGCAACACATGATGCAGCACATGCAGATGGGGAAGGAATCCATGTCACAGTGCCCGATGATGACGGGTATGGAGGGGATGAAGGGGATGAACAAAAAAGCGGGGGATGCTCCAAAAGAACAGAAATGACTGCTGAGCGCCACGACACAGTGAAGCAAAGGCCCAACGCCAACCAAGGTGGAACCGCCGGAAACCGCACATCCAGCCAACCTTGGCGGCGGGTGGGGCGGTTCCTTGCGGCGACGGTATTGGCGAGTTTCATTTTGAACGAAATCTGGGAAATGGCGCAGATGTCCGCCTACGTCGAAACGGCCGGAGTTTCCTGGAAGGGCACACTCGGTCTTTGTACGATAGCGGCGGCGGGCGACGTGGGAATCAGCTTGGGCATTTACGCGGCGAGCGCGCTGGCCGCTGGCGATCTGGGTTGGGGCTTGCGCGGCCACTGGAACCATTGCGCCATCGCGGCAGTTCTAGGGCTGGCTTCCGCGGCGCTGGTGGAACATGCGGCGCTGGCAGCGGGGTGGTGGTCGTATACGGAGCGTATGCCGATCGTGTCCGGGCTTGGCGCTGGCCTGTGGCCGCTCCTTCAAATGACATTGCTTCCTCCGCTCACGTTCCTGCTTGCCCGGGGCTGGGTGGGACGCAGCGTAACTAAAGGACTTCAAGATGAACCTCAACGGATGGATGGGCGGAGGAATGGGCGGAGGGATGTGGCTTTGGACCGTGATCGGCGTACTGGTCGTGGTCCTGCTGGTCGTCTTGATTAACAAGGTGTCCAAGAAATAATCGTGCCTTCACGACCCGCCCGTGAAGTCACGGTTAAGGAGACCCATGCTGGTCAAAGTATCTACTGACAAATCCGTGAGTGACGCCGCAGCTGCCTTCCAGGCTGCTGTCCAGGCCAATCACTTTGGTGTCATGCAGGTTCGCAACCTCAAAGAGACCATGGCGAAAAAGGGCGTGGAGTTCGAACGTGAATGCCTGATCTTCGAGGTCTGTCAGCCTCAACACGCGAAGAAGGTTCTCGACCAGAACATGAGCGTCTCCACCGCACTGCCGTGCCGGATCTCCATTTACGAGGAGAACGGTAAAGCGATTCTGGCTACTTTGAAGCCAACCACTCTGCTGGCGATGTTCAATACGCCACAGCTTGAAGGGGTGGCGCGTGAAGTGGAGGATACGATTGTCAAAATCATGAAGGAGGCGGCATCAGGCTGATTGGCTCTTGGCGCAAGTAATGCAAACTCCCGGCCGGTCTCAAAACGCCCACTCGCCGATACGTTCAGAGGTGGACAAAGCGGGAATATGGCCGGAGGGCTCCTAACAAAGAGAGCGCAGCAGGACGGCGCCGGCCTTGGCTGCCTGCTCTGAGAGTAACCAAGAAAAGAGACTGTTATGACTCCCTTACTGATTACCATCATCGTGCTGGTTGCGCTGGTGTTGATTGCGGCGATGTTTGCTGTTGGCATCTACAACAAACTCGTCGGGCTGCGCAACCGGTTCAAGAACGCCTTCGCGCAAATTGACGTACAGCTCAAACGTCGCTACGACCTGATTCCGAATCTGGTGGAGACCGCGAAGGGTTACATCAAACACGAACGCGGTACTCTCGAAGCCGTCATCGCTGCGCGCAATGCCGCGTCGTCGGCCAACACAGGCGCCGCCGCCAATCCCGGCGACCCCGCCGCCATGAAGGAACTCGTGAAGGCCGAAGGCGCGCTCAGCGGCGCGCTGGGCCGCCTCTTCGCGCTCTCAGAAGCGTATCCCGACCTCAAAGCGAACACGACCATGCTGAGCCTGATGGAAGAATTGACGTCGACGGAAAACAAAGTCTCCTTCGCCCGACAGGCGTATAACGACTCGGTAATGGCCTACAACACGCAGCGGGATTTAGCGAAGCAACCGCCGCACTATGGCCTGAAGTCGCGCCTGTCGTCGCGCGCGTGCGGCTTCCGCTCGTGACCCTCGCTCTGCCTGCGTTGCGTCGCCTTCGGCCCGATCAGTCCCGGCAATTCAGCCAGGCGCTGCAATGGCTGATCGAGAGCGACGAGCACATTGAAATCTTTGAATTCGTCATTCAGAAGATCGTCCGCCGTCACCTCGCGCCGTTGGGTACAACCCGTTCGACATCCATTCAATACTACGCGCTAAAACCGCTCCTTCGGGATTGCGCCGTCGTGCTCTCGGCTCTGGCGAACGCCAGCAGCAGCAACGCCAGCGAAATCGAAAAGGCATTCCAGGCGGGCGCGCCTTATTTAGGTGCAAAGGTAGATGGGCTGCAACTCCTTCTGCCCGAGGAGAGCGGGCTGGAACAACTGGATACCGCGCTCGATCGTCTCGTGTTGGCTGTGCCGCAAATCAAAAAGAATCTAATCAAAGCCTGCGTGTATAGCGTCGGTGCGGACGGTTTGATCCAAGAACGCGAAGCCGAATTACTCCGTGCCATCGCCGACACGCTGGATTGTCCGATCCCGCCGTTCGTCCAGATTGCCGAAAGCCAAGAAGTGGAACTTATGAACCTGATGCCAACAACAACCAAAAAGGAAACATCACGATGAAAGAACACATTGCACATTCCGGAGCTTGGGGAATCGCGCTGATCGTGATAGTAGTGGCCTCGTGGTTTCTGTACCGTTACCTGGCGCCCAAGACGTGGAGGGAGTGGGCGGGCGCCGGCGTGGTCCAGGCCTTTATCATTGCCCTCTATGCCGAGATGTACGGGTTCCCGCTCACCATCTATCTGCTCGTCCGGTTCTTCGGTCTCGACCGGACCTACCTCAACGCCAACCTCTGGTCCACGTGGCTCGGTTACGGCGAGACGGGAATGATGATCTCAATGATCCTCGGGTACTTGATTATGTTCGCCGGCTTCGGGATATTCATGGAGGGGTGGCGCGAACTTCATCGCGCCCGCCAGGAAAACCGGCTCATCACGGAAGGCCTCTATGGGCTAGTGCGGCATCCCCAATACACCGGTCTGTTTATGGCGCTTTTTGGCGAGGGCATTGTTCATTGGCCTACGATATTTTCCATTGTACTTTTTCCCATCGTCGTTCTTACCTATGTCTTGCTGGCGCGCAGTGAGGAGCGCAAGATGCTGGATCAATTCGGTGAGGAATACCGCCTCTACCGGCTTCGAGTGCCCGGGTTCATTCCGCGCTGGGGGCAATGGCGAAACCTGATCGCAATGCGGGGCGGCACCCCGGCGGAGAGTGACCAAACACCCGTTGACTGGGTCGCCAGACCAAGCGCCGAAAAGAACGCCGACGTGGAAATCGGAATCAAAAGACATTAACCACAACCAGCTGAAAGGAACATAACCATAGAAGAGTCGTAAGCCGTGACCAAGTCCTATCCGCGCAATGACCGTGGACGACGGGCCGCTTTCAACGCCGCCGTTGGCGTGGGAATTCGCGCATTTGCCGAGTATGACTCGCCGTGGGAGAACTGATGGACATGGAGGGGCGGCCCAACGTTGGGCATGATAGGCGGCTTGGCGCTTCGCCCTCCGCAATGCTAAACCCCAGAAAACTCGCCTTCAGCGGCATCCACCGCGAGATGCTCGAGTGAGCGCTTGGTGCAAACAGAGAGTGAAACCAAGAGCCCAGCATCGCCGGCCAACAGGGCCTCCAGAGCATCATCTTCTTTCTAGAGAGAGGAGCAAGATGGCCAGACCAAACTCACCCCGCATCATCCTCCACCAATCGCTGGAGGTGCGGAACGGCAATCTCCAGTCAGGCCGCCAATAATTGAGCTCTCGCGAAAACCTTTGACATTCACTGAATCAGGTTACTAGGTTGATCGGCAAGATTTGGGGTGCCTCATATGAGTCAACGGAATGAGGCACGTGCCTCATACAGGACAGGATCAAACGCGACTGGCCATATAGCCCTTCCCGTGTTTGATGGTCCCCAATGCCAGCCTTCGCTACAAGAGTAACCTCGTTTCGGGGAGTGCGGCAACGCTGGCATCTAACCAACCGCGAGTAGACTCCCGCGAACAACTGCGTGGCCTTGCGAGTCGTATCAAACACCTAATAAAACTCACTCCTTCGGCAGACAAATCAGCATTCTTTGAGCGATGTGCGCCCCGCAGTGAGTGTAACCGTCGTTTTGGCCGCCCGCGTGCATCATCTCGCTTACGAACGCCGCTCAACTTCCAACACCGTGCGGGAGATACGACGTCGCAGCGACTCTGATCTAACACGGTCCGGGCAAGCCTTCCTGGGAATCCTCGTACACGGGTTGACGGCAGGTGCTGGTCCGCCAACGGGGCAGATGGGTAGCGGAGAGGAAAACATGCGACTTGAAGATAAGGAGTTGTGATGACGTTGAGAGCGATGCCACTGTTTGTGTGGGTTAGTGTCAGTCTTCTTCTTTTTTGTTTGCCCAAGAAATTAGAAGCGGTCCCCCAGTTTGCTCGCCGCTATAGTCTCAAGTGCTCCGCTTGTCACACGATTGTTCCCGTTCTCAACAAACAGGGATATCTTTTCAAGAGACTCGGTTATCGTTTGCCGCCAGCGCTGGAAGAAGGGACAGTTGCTCCTACCATATCCGACTTGGTAAAGAGGGAGCCGGAATGGAGCTTGACCAACAACGTTTCCCTAGCCGTGGCGAATTTCAATGTTTCTGCGCAACACACCACTTCGGCGGACTCGAGTCCGAGCTCGACGGGGGCGTTCCAGGTGGGCGCCTGGAACGCGTACTTTGGGGGCTGGATACCCGATACCAACTTCTTCTATTACGCGGAGCTTGACATCGTCGAAAGCGGGTCGACGAATCCCGCTCTTTCAAACGCGTACTTTGGATACAGTGGCGGAAATGCTCGCAGCAGTTGGTACCTCGCGGGCGGCCGGGAGCACCTGCAACTCGGTGAAGGTACGCGCGCCGCTCAGGTGTACAGCCTGCTCCCCGATGCCCCGTTGCTGTTTGAGAATACCAGCCCCACAAATTTTGTTCTTGACCACTCTCCAGTGGGCATCGATGTTGGCTACACGTGGGCTTCCAGCAGCTACAAGAAGGTATTCGCGGCCACCGCAAAGGTAACCAACGGGAACAACGCCGACGGGAGCGAGATTCTTGGGCCGTCCAACCGGAATTCGAAAGACGTTTGGTTTGATCTTGACTTTTGGTACGCGCCCGAGAGTGGCGTTACGTTCCTCAATTACTACGGCATCAAGGATCAAACAAACACTGACACGCTTGGGAATCCATTTACATTTCATCCGAAAATTCGACGCCAGGGGGTTTTCGGCAATTATATGTACGACTCCAAGATCGATTTCTCGGCTGGTTATTTGCACAGCCGTGACGATTGGGAGTTCGCGGCTGCAGGGCCGTTTAGGAGTTTTGTCGGGAATGATTACTTTGTAGCCCTCGATTACTACATCGTGCCTGGTTTGGCTATTTCGGGTCGCTTTGACCGGTTGAACCAGCAAATCACCGGTACGGGGGGAGTTGGGAAGCAGAACACCCACGATTGGACAATTGGAGCGAACAAGACCTTCACGCCACTGGGAAACATCATTGGTCGGATTGCATACAGCATTCTGTCTGGGCGAGATCCGGTTTCTGGGACAAAGGCGACCGACAAGAAGATTCAGGCTGGCATATCGTTCAACTTCTGAGAGAGGAGCAGGCAATGGGAAAACATTATGTTGTTCGGATGTTCAGTGGTCTACTCCTCACGCTGATCGTGTGCTTACCAGGGACGGGTACGGTTCAAGGACAAATCGCGCCAAATCGCGACACCATAAAGATCGACCCATCCGGTTATCCCGCGGAGGTCCAGAAGGGTTACCGATTGTTCGGCGTGAAATGTAATGAGTGCCACGGAATTGAGACGAGCCTCAAGCCTCTGAAACCCGCGAGCCAGTGGACGTCTGTAGTGAAGCGGATGCAGGCGATGGCAAGCTCCCATTTCAACGACGCGCAAGCCAAAGCAATCCTCGATTTCCTGGATTACTATGAGGCGCACCGCAAAGCGGTGAACCCACCGGCGGCTCAAGCCGCAACTTCAGGAACCGTCTCCGCCGCCGGGCGTCAATTCTATGATTCGCAAGGCTGCGCGCAGTGTCACGCCATCGAAGGAAAGGGAGGCGCTTCGGCTCCGTCCCTGAGCGATGTCGGCAAACGGCTTCCCAAGGAGAAGCTAACGGAAGTGCTTCAGGAGATGCGGACAGGTAAGTCCTCCATGCCGCCGCTTCCGAAGGAAACGACGGACCAACAGGTAAAGGATCTAACTGATTTCCTGGTTAGCCTCAATGGCTCGCCGCAAAAGCAGGATCCCGGCACACAAACCGAACAGAAAAAGCCTGAAACACCAATAGATCAGGGATCTAAGCCGACCGCCAAAGCCGCACCGTCGGGAAACGTTGCCGCTGCCGGGCAGCAATTTTACGATATGCAAGGCTGCGCCAAGTGTCACGCCATCGGCGGAAAGGGAGGAACCTCGGCTCCATCTCTCAGCGATGTCGGCAAACGGCTTCCCAAGGATAAACTAGCGGCAGTAATAGAGAAGCTCCGGACAGGCACGTCCTCCATGCCGC
>JBDTTL010000041.1:0-21449 GCA_039930665.1 Acidobacteriota bacterium | reverse complement strand
CGCTCCCATATATGTTCCGCGCCTTGCCAATGACTCTTAAGGACGGATTACGGGCTGCAACGCTGGCGTCCATTTTGACCCGGTGCTACCATAGCAACCTATGAGACTACTCTCGCTTCCGCTTCTGCTGGCCCTCTCGCTTCCTGTCTTCGCCGGTTTGGCTACGCCCGGTGATGAAAAGGCCGTCCTCTCCGCCGAGAAACAGTACATCGACGGGATGGTTAAATCCGATCCGGCTAGTGTCGGCAAGGTACTTGCGGACGATCTCTCCTACACCCACTCCAGCGCCAAGATACAAAACAAGGCCGAGGTTCTGGAAGGAATCACCGGCAAGGTTCAATACACATCGATAACGGTCGAGTCCACGAACGTCCGCCAGTACGGAAACACCGTGATCACCACTCACAATATGATGTATACCGGACCTAAGGTTTCGAGCCACGTCTATGTGACCATGGTATGGGTAAAGCAGGCCGGCGGCTGGCAGATGGTGACGCGCCAAGCCACTAAGCTCCCCGCCAAATAGGAAGCTCTGAAGGCATGCCGGGCGGGCGAGAACTTGACCTCCGCCTTCAAGACCTTTATACGGATACAAACTACACCCTATGCCGCCCCTTCGCGGCGCGATTGCGGCACCGGCCTCCCCAAGTTCGCTATAATGAATTGTCAGCATTTTAGACTTGGTGGTTCCGTCAGGAGGTCCCAGTGAAGCGCACTGGCTCGGATGATGCTCTGCGTTGCTCCTTCTGCCACAAAAGCCAGGATGTCGTTGGGAAGCTGATCTCCTCTCCCTCCGATTATCCCAAGGCGTACATTTGTGATGAGTGCATCGCGGTCTGTAATTCTATTCTTGAAGACGATAAGCACGATCAGCAGTACGCGTCTCCCAATAAGCTCCCTAAGCCGCTGGAATTAAAAGAATATCTGGATCAGTACGTCATCGGTCAGGACGCTACCAAAAAGAAGCTTGCGGTGGCCGTCTATAACCACTACAAACGCATCCAGATGAACAAGCAGCGGTCGGGCGAGGTGGAGCTTTCAAAGTCCAATATTTTGCTCATCGGGCCTACGGGTACAGGTAAGACACTACTGGCCCAGACGCTGGCGCGCATCCTGGATGTCCCCTTCGCCATTGTCGACGCCACAACTCTCACCGAAGCCGGCTACGTCGGCGAAGACGTGGAGAATATTATTCTGCGGCTCCTGCAGAACGCCGATTGGGACGTGCAGCGCGCCCAGCAAGGCATCATCTATATAGACGAGATCGATAAGATCGGGCGCAAGGACGAAAATCCTTCCATCACCCGCGATGTGTCGGGCGAGGGCGTCCAGCAGGCTCTGCTTAAAATTCTCGAAGGCACCGTGGCGAATGTGCCGCCGCAGGGTGGCCGCAAGCATCCCCATCAGGAATTTACGCCTGTCGATACCACCAACATCCTGTTCATCTGCGGCGGAGCTTTTATCGGTCTTGAAAAAACCATTCAGCGCCGCACCGGGACCCGCACCATCGGCTATGCCAAGACGGAAGAACCCGGCCGTGAGACCCAACGCCCCCGCCACAGCAATTCCGGGCGCCGCGACGTGAACATGCTGGAACAGGTCCAGCCCATGGATCTGATTAAGAGCGGTTTCATCCCTGAATTCATCGGGCGCTTGCCGGTAGTCGCCGTACTTGAAGAATTAAGCAAGGAAGCGCTGGTCCAAATTCTCACCAAGCCCAAAAACGCCATCATACGGCAGTACCAGAAGCTCTTTGAATTCGAAAATGTTAAGCTGAAGTTTAGCGACGACGCCCTGGAAGCAATCGCGCAACTTGCTATGGAACGCAAGGTGGGTGCCCGCGGCCTGCGCATGATCCTGGAAGATCTGATGCTGGACCTGATGTACTACCTGCCCACTTATAAGAAGGTCCGCGAGTTCGCCGTCACCAAAGAAATGGTGCTGACGCAAAAAATTAACGTTACACTGCTCGAAAAAGCCGGTTAAGCCGATAGGCTGCTTGCAAGCAGGTGTTTAAGCCGGTCCCGGCGTCCGATTGAGAACCGATCTTTCATCAACATGAATACCTCCAAAGAAAAATCCGACACGCGCCGCTTACCGATGATGCCCATTCGGGACGTCGTAATCTTTCCGCACATGATGACTCCCTTCGTAGTAGGGCGCGAGTCAAGCGTGCGCGCGCTCGATGAAGCGCTGGCCGGTGACAAGAAGATTTTTCTCGCCACTCAGCATGACGCGAGTGTCGATGAGCCCCGCCCCGATGAAATCTTTGCTGTTGGCACCATCGCCAATATCGTTCAGCATCTGAAGCAATCCGACGGCAACATCAAAGTGTTGGTCGAAGGTGTTGAGCGCGGTAAAGTTCTCTCGGTATCCGAGGACGAGGGCTATTTCAAGGCCACCGTCAAGACGTTTCAGTTCAAGGTCGAGCAGGGCACGCAGTTGGATGCGTTGACCTCGCGCGTCACCAACTTGTTCGAGCAATACGCCAAGATCAGCCAGAATGTGAACTACGACACCATCGTCGCGGCCATCCGGGGCGACGATCCGGGCAAACTGGCCGATACCGTAGGTGCGAATCTGCAGCTCGCCATTGAAGAGAAGCAGGAATTGCTCGAAATTTTCGATCCCATTGACCGGCTGACCCGCGTCGCCGAGATGCTGGACATCGAAATCGAAAAGCTCAGCGTCGACCGAACCATCCAGGGCCGCGTCAAGCGCCAGATGGAGAAGGCGCAAAAAGAGTATTACCTCAACGAGAAGATCAAGGCCATCCAGAAGGAACTGGGCCGGGGCGAGAAGAGCGAGTTCGACGAACTCAAGAAGAAGATTGAAACTGCCGGCATGACCAAGGACGCCCACGAAAAGGCCATGGCGGAGCTGAAGCGGCTGGAGCAGATGCCGCCGATGTCGGCTGAATCTACCGTCTCGCGCAACTATCTCGACTGGCTGCTGGCGGTGCCATGGAAAAAGAAATCCAAGGAAATCCGCGACCTGGCTTTCGCCCAGCAGGTCCTAGAAAGCGATCACTATGGGCTCGAGAAGATCAAGGAGCGCATTCTTGAATTCTTAGCTGTGCGGCGTCTGGTGAAGGATCCCAAGGGGTCCATCCTTTGTTTCGTCGGCGCGCCTGGTGTTGGTAAGACCTCGCTCGGCATGTCCATCGCCAAAGCCACGGGACGCAAATTCGTGCGCTTGTCGCTGGGCGGCGTGCGCGATGAAGCTGAAGTTCGCGGTCATCGCCGCACTTACATCGGAGCTTTGCCCGGTCAGATTCTTCAAATGATGAAGAAGGCCGGCGTACGCAATCCGGTGTTCATGCTGGATGAGATCGACAAGATGTCCACCGATTTCCGCGGCGATCCATCGGCCGCGCTGCTGGAAGTGCTCGATCCGGAGCAGAATTACATGTTCCAGGATCATTACCTCGACGTCGAATACGACCTGAGCCAGGTGTTCTTCATCGCTACCGCCAACGTGATGCACACCATCCCGCCGGCGCTGCAGGATCGTATGGAAGTGATTCGTCTCTCGGGCTACACCGAGCTCGAAAAAATGGAGATCGCCAAGCGCTTCCTGGTGCCCAAGCAGATGAAGGCTACCGGACTGAGTGACGTTCAGATTCAGTTCGAGGATTCGGGCATACAGGAACTGATTCAGTTCTATACTCGCGAAGCCGGTGTTCGTAATCTCGAGCGCGAAGTCGGCAACGTGTGCCGCAAGATCGCGCGCACGGTCGTAAACGCCCAAGCCGACAAGGCTGCCAAAAAAAAGGAAACGCCATTCGTCAAGGTGACAGTCACTCCGGAGAAGGTCAACCAACTCCTGGGGCCGCAGAAGTTTCGCGAAACGCAGTCCGACAAAAAAAACGAAGTGGGTGCGACCGTGGGTTTGGCGTGGACCGAAGTTGGTGGCTCGATTCTCACGACGGAAGCCGCGATCATGGAAGGCCGTGGCAAGCTGACGCTCACCGGGAAACTGGGCGACGTCATGCAGGAATCGGCACAAGCGGCGATGAGTTATGTGCGCAGCCGCGCCGGTGCGTTAGGTCTGCCGCGCGATTTCTACCGGCACCTGGATATTCACTTGCACGTTCCCGAGGGAGCGATCCCCAAAGACGGCCCCTCGGCCGGCATCACCATTGCGACCAGTATCATGAGCGCGCTCACCAGCATTCCCGTGCGGGCCGATGTTGCCATGACCGGCGAGATCACGGTGCGCGGGCGCGTGCTTCCCATCGGCGGCTTGAAGGAGAAGCTGCTGGCGGCGCATCGCCAGGGCATCCGCGAAGCGATTTTGCCGCAGGATAACGAGCGGGATCTGCCGGATATTCCGGAGAACATCCGCAACGACATGAAGCTCCACTTCGTAACTTCGATGGACCAGGTGCTGCGGCTGGCGCTCGAAAGCGAACTGGACATGGCGCCCATTTCCGCGATGCAAACGGCGGCGGAGATCGTGGCGCAATCGCGAGACGAAAAGATTACGCACTAAGGATCGGCGGGTGGCGGCCGAACTGGCCGCGGGCCGCTTCCCGACCGGGCCAGCCAACCGGCCACGCCCTTAAGATGTCAGCTAGGTTTATAATAAGTGCAGCGAAGCCGGATCAGTTTCCGCCGGAGGAGCTGGCGGAAGTTGCGTTCCTGGGACGAAGCAACGTCGGAAAATCCAGTCTCATTAATGCACTGGTGGGGACCGACGGCCTGGCCTATACCAGTTCGCGGCCCGGCTGTACGCAATCGATCAATTTTTTCCAGCTCGAAGAGGGATTCCGCTTCGTCGATCTTCCGGGGTATGGATTCGCAAAAGTTCCCAAACAGATCACGAGGGAGTGGAAAGAGCTGATTGAAAGCTACCTGCTGGGACGCGGAACCTTACGGCTCGCGATCCTGGTGCTGGACGCAAGGCGGGGTTGGATGGAGCGCGACTGCGAGTTACGGGAATGGCTCGAAGCGCATGGGCGGCCTTATCTGGTGGTCGCCACCAAAGCGGATAAGTTGAAGACGCAGCAAGAGCGGCACTTGAGCCAGCAGGCGCTCCGCGCAGGACACTCGGGTGAAGTGCTGGAATGCTCGGCCACTACCGGCCGGGGAGTGAGGGAAATTTGGCAAGCGATCTCGAAAATCAAGAACCACTAGACACCGGAAACCAGGCGCAGCCTCCTGCCAAACCGGAAGGCGCCAAAGAAGGCGCACCGCCGCGCGAAGCGAGGGCCAAGGCGCCGAAAGGCGACAAGCCTGCCGCCGATGTAAAGCCTCCGGCAGACGTCAAGCCTCCCGGAGAAGCAAAGCCTCCCGTGGACGCAAAGCCTGAGGCCGAATCCGCCGGCGACCAAACGAACCCAGCCGAGCCGGTTGAGGCGCAAGCTCCCGGCGACCAAACGAACCCAACAGAAGCGACCAAGCCCGAGATGACGGGGCGGCTCTTCGACCCGCGGCGGCGCGCCACCGCGCAGGGCCAGCCGAATCGCGGCAATGCTCTCGATCTGGTGGAGCTAAAGGACATGAGCATCCAGAAGCTCAACCAGATCGCCAAAGATCTGGGCGTCCAGGGCTTCGCAGGACTGCGCAAACAGGAGCTCATTTTCAAGATCCTTCAGGTCCAGGCCGAAAAGAGCGGACTCATCTTCTCCGAAGGCGTGCTCGAATGCCTGCCCGACGGTTTCGGCTTCCTGCGCGCGCCCGAATACAACTACCTGCCGGGCCCCGACGACGTCTACGTCTCGCCGTCGCAGATCCGCCGCTTCGATCTGCGCACCGGCGATACCGTCAGCGGCCAGATCCGGCCGCCCAAGGAAGGCGAACGCTACTTTGCTCTGATCAAGGTTGACGCCATCAATTTTGAGCCGCCAGAGGAAGCCCGCAACAAGATTTTCTTCGACAACCTCACGCCGCTCTATCCGCAAGCCCGGTTGAAGATGGAAACCGTGAAGGATAACTTCTCAGGCCGTGTAATGGATTTGCTGACCCCGATCGGCAAAGGCCAGCGCGGATTGATCGTCGCAGCGCCGCGCACCGGAAAGACCATGCTATTGCAGTCGATCGCGAACTCTATCACGGCGAATCATCCGGAAGTTTCGCTGATCGTTCTACTGATCGACGAGCGTCCTGAGGAAGTCACCGACATGCAACGCTCGGTCAAGGGTGAAGTCATCAGTTCCACCTTCGATGAACCCGCCGCCCGCCACGTGCAAGTGGCCGAGATGGTGATCGAAAAGGCCAAGCGTCTGGTAGAACACAAGAAGGATGTCGTGATTCTGCTCGATTCCATCACCCGTCTGGCGCGCGCTTATAACACCGTTGTCCCGCCGTCGGGCAAAGTGCTCTCCGGTGGTGTGGATTCCAACGCGCTGCAGCGCCCCAAGCGTTTCTTCGGCGCGGCGCGCAACATTGAAGAAGGCGGATCGCTCACCATCGTCGCATCGGCGCTGGTGGATACCGGCAGCCGCATGGACGATGTTATTTTCGAAGAGTTCAAAGGTACCGGCAACATGGAAATCCATCTGGACCGCAAGCTGATGGACAAGCGCGTATTCCCGGCCATCGACATCTCGAAATCCGGCACGCGCAAAGAAGAGCTTCTGTTGCCCAAGGAAGAACTCAACCGCGTCTGGGTGTTGCGCAAGGTGCTGAACCCGCTATCGCCCACCGAGAGTATGGAACTGCTCATCGACAAGCTCTCGAAGACCCGCAGCAACGGCGAATTCCTCGCCGCGATGAGCGGCTGAGCCCGCCGCCGCGCCCCGGACGTATAATCGAGCCAGAGGTTCTTCGTGGCCACCACCACAACTAAGCTCATGACCTTCGCGGAGTTCGAGCAGTTGCCGAACCCGCCCGAAGGTTATCGCCGGGAGTTGCGCCACGGGGAACTGTTTCAAGTGTCCCCTCCAAAATACGATCGTTTCATGATCCAGCAGATCTTGCGTGATCTGTTGGATACCGCGGCCTCTGGCGCCGGCCGCGCATATACAGAAGTTGGTTTCCGCCCGCTGCCTGAGGGCGATTACCGAATCGCAGATGTTGCATATGCGACTCGCGAAAAATGGGCGGCCGGCAAAGCGGCCAACGATTTTCGTGGAGCTCCCGAAATCGTCGTCGAAGTACTTTCGCCATCCAATACCGTCACGGAGATGCTTGACAAGGAAAAGCTCTGCCTCGAGAACGGCTGCCAGGAGTTCTGGATCGTCGATCCTACCCTGCGCCTGGTGAAGATCTCCACGCCGGATGGACGCGCCATCACCTATAGTGCCGGACAGGCAATCCCTTTGTTCTTCGGCGGCTCCCTGGCCGTTGACGCCGTCTTCGTGCCGGTCGAGGGGTAAGCTCCCTTCGAATGGGCCGCATTCGCGTTCTCTCCGACAACGTCGCCAACAAAATCGCCGCCGGCGAAGTGGTCGAGCGGCCGGCGAGCGTCGTCAAGGAGCTGCTCGAAAATTCGCTCGACGCGGGAGCCGCCGAGTTTCGCCTGGACGTGGAAGCCGGGGGCCGCCGCCTAATTCGATTGGCCGACAACGGCATGGGCATGATGCGCGACGACGCGCTGCTGGCCTTCGAGCGCCATGCCACCAGTAAGCTCTCCGACGTCAAGGATCTGCTGTCCATCGCCACGCTTGGGTTCCGCGGCGAGGCGCTGCCTTCGATCGCGTCGGTTTCGCGCTTGCTGCTCGAAACACGCGCGCGCGAGGAAACCGCAGGTACCACAGTCGAGTTGGCGGGCGGCAAGATTCTGCGCTGTGAAGACGCCGCGCTGGCAGGGGGCACCATCATCACGGTGCGCGACCTGTTCTACAACGTTCCCGCGCGCAAGAAATTCCTGCGCACCGAACAGACTGAAATCGCGCACGTCGCGTCGCTGATCACGCATTATAGTCTGGCGCATCCCGATAAGAGTTTCCTGCTGCGCCACAACAATTCCGATCTGCTGGACGTGACACCGGTCAGCACGCTGCGGGAGCGCGTCTATCAGGTGTTTGGCAGCCAGATGCTGGAAGACTTGCTCGATCTGGGGGATCAGTCGCGCTCTTTCCCCCTGCCCGTCGAGGACGAGCAGGGAGGTCCCCGCCGCTTTCGTCTGCGCGGTTTCGTAAGCGGCCCCCAGGTGCAGCGTCTCAATCGCAATTCGATTTACCTGTTTGTGAACGGGCGGCTGATCCGGGACAAGCTCCTGCTGCATGCGCTCTCGGCCGCCTATCACAACCTGATGCCGCCGGCGTCGTATCCCTTCGCGTTGTTGTTTCTCGATTGCGACCTGGAGGAGATCGACGTGAACGTTCATCCGTCGAAGACCGAAGTGCGCTTTCGCCACGGATCGTTGGCGCACGACTTCGTCCGGGATACCATTCGCGATGTTTTGATGGCGCAGCGGCCAGTCTCGCGCATCCCTTCGCCGGCACAGCCCGCGGCCGTGCTTCCGTATTCGGAGTTTACCCAGCGCGTGCAGGATATGACGTTCCCAACGGCAGCCGATCTGCCGCGCCCCGTAGAAGATCCGTCGGCTCTTCCGGAATTCAACCTGCGGCGTCCCCCCTCGCCCCCGCCGCGCTTCGATTTCGCGGATGCGCCGAGGACTGCGGAAGGCGCCGGCGAAGCTGCGCCCCGTCTCAACGTGCCGGATACTCACGGCCCGCTGTTCCCGGGCGGCGTGCTGCCGGAACCGGAGAACCTGGAAGCCCTGAAGGATCTGCGGCCGTTAGGCCAGATTCACGACAGCTTCATCATCGCCGCGGGCCGCGACGGACTGTGGATCATCGACCAGCACGTGGCGCATGAACGGATCTTGTTTGAGCAGGTTCTCGCCGCGCGCGCACGGAATTCGGTCGAAACCCAGGGACTGCTGATGCCGCTGGTGATTCAACTCACGCCTGCGCAGCAACTCGAATATGCGCGCATCGCAGAAGAGCTGAACGCCTTGGGCTTCGACACCGAGCCGTTCGGGAACCGCACGGTGGCGGTGAAATCGGCGCCGGCAGGTATTGGGGCGGCCGACATTGAGAAAGTGATTTTCGAGATCCTGGAAATCTCGGAGCGCGAGCTGCGCAAGGCGTCGATCGACGATCTGAGGCGCGGCATGGCCGCTTCCATCGCCTGTCGCGCGGCGATCAAAATCAACATGCGCCTGGAGCCGGCAAAGATGGATTGGCTATTGCGCGCGTTGGCCGCCACTTCCGCGCCGATGAGTTGCCCGCACGGCCGGCCGATTGCGCTGCGCTACTCCACTCGCGATATCCTAAAGAGTTTCCACCGTATATGAACCGCTACCTCCTGGTGATGCTGGGTGCGGCGCTGGGCGGCCTGGCGCGCTATGTGATCGGAAGCGTCGTGATGCAACGTTTCGGAGGGCGTTTCCCGCTGGGCACACTGGTGGTGAATGTCATGGGATGCTTTCTGATCGGCATCCTGATGCCCTTGCTCACAGAGCGCGGCGAACCGCGGCCAAACCTGCGGCTGTTGCTGGTAGTTGGCGTCCTGGGCGGCTACACAACATTTTCCAGCTTCGCATGGGAAAGCTTCCAGGCCATGGACGAGGGAAGCCGCTGGATTGGATTCGCCAATGTCGCATTGAGCGTGATTCTGGGATACCTTGCAGTCTGGTGCGGAGCGCTATTGGTGAGACGCTGAGGAGTGCGCGATGCTTTCCAAAGGGACTGCTAAAAAAGTCACGATCTACGTAAACGAGGACACCCGGTCTCATCACGGGCCGTTGTATGAAGCCGTCATGCATCTCCTTCTCGACAAAGGAGTCGCAGGCGCCACGGCGACACGCTGCCTCTCCGGTTTCGGCTCGCATCATCAGATGCATACTCCGAAGATCGAAGCTCTGGCGGAGCATCTCCCGATACGCATCGAATTCATAGAGACCGCGGCGCGTGTGGATGCTCTTCTGCCCGATTTGTACGAAATGATCGGCGACGGTCTGATCGAGGTGCAGGAAACCACTGTGATCAAAGCGTCCAGTACGGAAGAAGGGGCGGCCGTCGCGCAGCCCCCGCGAGAGCGCACGCAAGGCAAAGCCAAGATGTTGCAACTGTTCCTGGGTGAGGCGGACCGCTCTGACGGAGAGCCGCTCTACGAGGCGATTGTAAAGCGGCTGCGCATGATGGATATTGCAGGCGCGACAGTTTACCGCGGGGTTCTCGGCTACGGCGCCAAGGGGCATACCCACCGGGAGCACTTCCTGCACATCTCGAAAGGCCTTCCCGTGATGATTGAGGTGGTGGACGCTCCGGAGAAGATCGAGAAAGCGGCGCAGGCGATCGAGGCAATGATGGAGGAAGGACTCATCGTGCTCTCCGACGTCGATTTCGTGCGGCTCGTCCGGCCCACCGACATAAAGTCCTGAGCAAGTCCTGAGCGGCGGAAGTAGCGCCGGCTTAGGACTCTTTCTTGAGCGCGCCCTCAAGTTTCGCCGCGAAAGGCGACGCAGGAGGCACGGGGCGCACCGGCTGGGCGTTCGCGAGCGACGCGGCCGCAGCGGGCAAAGCAGCCGCGGGCTCGGGGGCTGATTCGTGCGGCTCCGCCAAATATTGCTGCTTCTTTAATACGATGCGTTCGAGCGCCGGATTATACCCCGTCCACACGCCGGTAGCCTGACGATCCTTCGCGATGTGCGCACGCATGGCTTCCATTTTCGAATCCAGGTTATCGATCTGATGCAGCAGCATCGCCTCCAGAAACATGGGCACTTTGGGCGAGCCGAATTCCAGAGAGCCGTGGTGGCTGAGGATCAGGTGCTCGACCAGATCGCGCAGCAACGGCGGAAAGTCGGGAAGTTTGCGTAGCGCGTCCTCTACCATGCGGACACCGATGCTGATGTGGCCGATCAACTGGCCCTGCGTACTGTAGCCCAGGCTGCGCGCGTAGGTCAGTTCATGGATCTTGCCGATGTCGTGCAGGATCACGCCGGTCAGCAGGAGATCGAAGTCGACATCCGGATAATGCGCCGCGGTGACTTTGGCGAGCTGGCACACCGAGAGCACGTGTTCAATCAAGCCGCCGATCCAGCCGTGATGAATGGATTTGGCTGCGGGCGCGGTGCGATAGGCCAGCGCCACGGCTTCGTCCGCGAAGATGGTTTCGAGCAAGCCCTTCAAATGCGGATTGGTGAGCGAGACGATCCAGCCCTTGAGCTCGGCGAACATTTCGTCGCGATTGCGTTGGGAGGCGGGCAGGAAGTCGGCGATATCGATCTCGGATTCCGCCAGCCGCTGCAGGCGGTAGACGGTGAGTTGCGGCTTGTTCTGGAACAGCTGCACCATGCCCTTCACTTTGAGGAAGCAGTCGCGGTCGAAGGTGTCCATCACCTCGGGGACGTTGTCCCACATTTTCGCGTCGAGGTCGCCGGTGCGGTCCGCCAGAGTCAGCGAAAGGTAAGGCTCGCCGGTCTTCTTCTGGCGAATCTCTTTGTGCTGGACGAGAAACACGCCCAGGATGAGCTGATTCGGTTCCAGCTCAGAAACATAAGGGGTCTTCATTGTTCTTAGCCGGGAGCGCGGCGCGGCGCCTCAGCGCGACGTGGAGGTGCCGGTACTCTGCGTGCTGGTGCCGGGAATGGGCACCAATCCCAACAAACGCCGACGGCGCTGCCGGGCCGCCACCTGTTCCTTGGTGATGGTTTCGGGTTTGATCTCGGCGGGGTCCACCCAGGCGGTATTCTTGCCGGGCGCCGATCCGCTGTCCTCATATCCTGGTTTGATTTCGAGGAACGCGGTGGTGCGAAGCTGCGTGAGATAGCGGCGCAGTTCCGGGTTGAATCGCGGGTTGAAGAGTTTGTTAGTGATCTCGGGCTGGACTTCTTCGAAGCCGGCGAGACCGGCCTTCTGGTGTTCTTCCACCTTCAGGATGAGAAATCCGTTGCCTACATTGATGGGGTCAGTGACGTAGCCTCGCGGCTGATCCCACACGGTCTTCTCAATCTCCGGCCGCAGCTTGCCTTTTTCGTAAGCGCCGATGTCGCCGTCCTGCTGAGCGCTGGTAGAATCGGAATTGGTGCGCGCAAGCTCCTCGAACCTTTCGCCTTTTTTGCCGCGATCCGCCAGATCCTTAGCTTTTTTCTCGGCCTGCGCGACATCTGTTCCGGGCGGCGTAGCCACCAGTAGCTCTCGCAAGAAGATCCGTTCTTCACGCTTAAACTCGTCCTTGTGGCTGTCGTAATATTGCTGTGACTCTTCGCGCTTGATCTGAATCTTGGAGGCGACCTCCTGGCGAATCACGCGGTTGGTCAGCAAGTCGTTCTTGCGATCGTTCTTGTAGTCTTCATAGGACATCCCGGTCTGGTCCCTGACGAACTGTTGAAACTTGTCGGGATCGGTGATGCCCGATTTACGCTGGATATCGGCAAGCTGCTTGGCCACTTCGGAGTCGACGTTGAGATTCAGTTCCTTGCCCTTGGATTGAAGCAGCAACTGATCGATGCGCTCGCGGAGTATGTTCTTATCGGCCTCCGCCAGTGCTTCCTGGAGACGCGGGCCGGTGATGCCCTGCTCGTGCATGGCGGCTTCCATTTGCTTGCGCGTGCGTTCGACGTCGCCGCGCGTAATGATCTCGCCATTCACTTTAGCGATGATCTCTTCGATGACTGTAATCTCGGCGGCGGAGGCGAGACCAGCAGCCGCGATACCTAAGAGGACCAGCGGAAGGCGCATAACGTAATTATAACCGTTCAGCGGCTGGTTCCACCGGCCCCGTACCCGGTTTGTGCGGAGGCGCAGCGGTGGGTTTGGATGCTAATGCGGCGAGCGATTTCTCCAGGAAGGACAAGACGCCACCGGGCGTGTCCGCTGAGGGGTCGAGCGGCAGCCGAAGCACGCCGGCCGGAGTGAACTGCGCGCCTTCGACCGACGATACCAGCGCCATCAGGCGAGAGGGATCGATCTTCGAGCCGGGGTGAAACTTGACTTGCACGGCGCTACCGCGGCGGTCGATGGCTTCGACGCCCAGTTTCTCCGCCTCGGTTTTGAGCCGGGCGAAGACGAACAAGGTTCCGACGGCGTCGGGTGGAGGGCCGTAGCGGTCTTCGAGCTCGGCGCGGAACGCGGCGGCCTGCTCGGGGTCCTGGGCGTCGGCGATGCGCTTATAGGCGCGCAGGCGCTGGTGCTCGTCCGCGATGTATTCGGCAGGGATGCGGATGTCGAGTCCCAGGTTCAAAGCTGAATGTACTTCGAGGGGCGTTTCCTCACCTTTTAGTTCCTGGACGGTTTCATCCAGCATCTTGAGATACATGTCGAAGCCGACGGCGGCGATGTGGCCGCTCTGTTCGCCGCCCAGCAAATTCCCGGCGCCGCGCAGCTCGAGATCCAGCGCGGCTATCTTAAAGCCGGCGCCGAGGTCGGAAAATTCCCGCAGCGCCGCCAGGCGTTTGCGTGCGATCTCGCTCAGTTCGGTGTCGACCGGCACCAGCAGATAGGCGTAGGCGCGCCGGTTGGAGCGGCCCACCCGCCCGCGCAACTGATACATTTCCGAGAGGCCGTAGCGCTCCGCGTTCTCGATGATGATGGTGTTCGCGAGCGGAATATCCAGGCCGTTTTCGACGATGGTGGTGCACACGAACACGTCGTATTCGTGGCGCATGAAGCCGAGGAGCACTCGCTCCAGCTCTGCTTCGCCCATCTGGCCATGCCCGACTCCGATGCGCGCATTCGGAACTAATTCCAGAATGGAGGCGGCACGCATATAGATGGAATCCACGCGATTGTGAACGAAATAGACCTGACCGCCTCGGCTCAGCTCCTGCTCGATGGCCGTGCGAATCAGGCTGCTGTCAAAATGCGCGACCACGGTCTGGATCGCCAGGCGATCTTTAGGGGCGGTCTCAATCACACTCATGTCGCGGATACCCAGCATGGACATATGCAAGGTGCGCGGGATGGGGGTGGCGCTCATGGTGAGCACGTCGACGTTCTGGCGCATTTGCTTGAGGCGCTCTTTGTGGCGGACGCCGAAGCGCTGTTCCTCGTCGAAGACCAACAAGCCCAGGTCGCGAAACTCGATGTCTTTTGAAAGCAGGCGATGCGTGCCGATGGCGACATCGATCTTGCCTTGCGCCAGTTCTTCGACGGCTTGCGCGAGTTCTTTTTTCGGCACGAAGCGCGAGAACATGGCGATTCGCACGGGGAATGCCGCGAAGCGCCGCTTGAAGGATTCGAAGTGCTGGAAGGCAAGCACGGTTGTCGGCGCAAGGACCGCCACCTGCTTGCCGTCGCCCAACGCCTTAAAGGCCGCCCGCATGGCGATTTCGGTTTTTCCGAAGCCCACGTCGCCGCAGAGCAGTCGATCCATGGGGTGCGGCGACTCCATATCGCGCTTGATCTCTTTGGCGGCGGAGACTTGATCCTTGGTTTCGGTGAACTCGAAGGCGTCTTCGAATTCGCGCTGCCAGTTGGAATCTTTTGAAAACGAGTAGCCTTCGGCCACGCGGCGCTGGGCGTAGAGCTTCAAGAGCTCGTCGGCCATGTCGCGCATCTTGGCTTTGACCTTAGTCTTACGCTGGGTCCAGGTGGCGCCGCCCAAGCGGTCAAGGGGCGGTCCGGATTCGCCGGCACCGCGATATTTCTCGACTAGATCCATCCGCGTGAGCGGCACGTAGAGCTTGGAGTCGCCGGCGTACTCGAGCAACATGAAATCGCCCTTCTGTTCGCCCTGCACGATTTCGCGCAGGCCCAGGAATCGGCCGACGCCGTGAGTGGTGTGGACTACGAAGTCCCCGGGCTTGAGATCGGCGAGGTCGGCGGCGAACACGCTGAGCTGGCTCTTGGTGATGCCGGGACGGGCGATCAGGTCGGAGGGATCGAACAGATCTTCAGAGCCGATGAAGGCGATGGAGGAATCCGGAAAGATGGCGCCGCGGCGGACCAGTCCCTTGATCAAATAGGTGTGAGCAACGGGTCCGGCCAAGTAGGCGCGCTCAGCTAGATAGGGCGATGCGGCTTCATTGGGGGCGAGACCCAGTTGAAACGGAACCGAATATTCGCGCAGGATGTCGGCCAGACGTTCGAGTTCGCCATTTGAAGGCGCGAAGAGAGCGACGCGGTACCCGCTCTCGACCATATTCTTGGTTTCCGCGACGGCAACCTGCATGCTCCCGTGGAAGGCCATGGTGGGGCGCGTGGCAACGTGCGGAGTTTCTGGGTTCAGATCCAGTTCGCGAAATGCTACTTGGCGGCGTGAGGCGAGGCGCGCTTCCAGGTCTTCCCAGCGGATGAAACTGGCGGAGGCGAGTTCCGCGGAGACGCTTTCCTGGTCGGGCTGCTGCTCCAATATTTGGTCCAACCGCTTCCACAGGCGCTCAGCGGCACTGCGTATTTGTTCCGGCTCGTCGAGGACAATGAGCGCGCGCGCTTCGAGATCGAGCAATGTCTGCCCGCGCCGGTCTTCGAGCGCCGCGGCGAATTCCCAGCCGGGATAGGTGGCTCCGATGCGGGGCTGCTCGGTCAAGGGCAGCACTTCGACCTCGGTGAGCTTCATTACGGAGCGTTGGCTCTCAACATCGAAGCGGCGGATCGATTCGATCTCGTCACCGAAGAATTCGATGCGCAGCGGGCGCGCGTTTTCGGCGGGGAAGACGTCCAGGATGCCGCCGCGGATGGAGTACTCCCCGGTCATCTCCACCGGCTCGCGTTTTTCGTAACCGATCGACACCAGGTGCGCTTCGATGGTTTCGAGCGGAAGTTCTTCGCCAATGCGCATCTCCACGGCCAACCGGCGGTAGTAGTCGCCGCCGTGGGTGCGGAGCAGCGCTGACGCCACGGGCGCGATGGTGATCGGCGCTTTGGCGGCGGCCATGCGCCAGAGTCCGATGGCGCGCTGCTCGCTGATTTCGGTATGCGGCGAGAGATGCTGGCCGGGGAGCACGTCGAGCGCAGGCAGCAGTTGCGGCGAGCCCGCTTCGGGGCGCCCGATCAGGAGGTCGAAAAACGTTTCGGTGAGCTCCAGCAGAGTTTCTGCGCTCTGGTTGCCGTCGGTGACTACCAACAAAGGGCGTTCGGTAAGCTGCCATAACAGCACCAGGTAAAGAGCTTTGGCTGTGGGGGTGAGTCCGGCGAGGGCCAGTTGGGAATCGTCATGGCGGAGCGCCTTGGTAAGGACCTCTTGAAAGGCTGGGTGGCGGCTGAGGGTTTGAAAGAGGTCGCGAACTGCGGGGTGTGTCACGAGAAAAACCGGCTGTTCAGCTGCGCCACGGTTCGCAGGCCAGGAACTCCTGGTCAATGAGTTTGCCGTATTTTCGCCATTGCCCGGGCGCTTGGGCCGGTTCCGGGGGGTCGTAGATTCCTGTTATTTTTCCCATATTTCAGTAGTTCCCATTGTACCCGTAAGACCCTATTGCTCCGTCCCTGCTGAGGGAGTAGAATTAGCACAGGTGATTTCAAGTATGCGCCTCAAGCTTTTGTTTGCATTTTGCTCTATCGGTTGCCTGGTTGCGGTCGGCCAGAACGGCACTCCGGACAAGGGTAAGAGCCAGGAAAAAACCGTCGCTAAGCCGATGACGGATAAGCAGAGGCGTCGGCAGCAGGACCGTCTGCGCAAAGAACTTGAGACGCCTTATAAGAAGTGGCTCAACGAGGACGTGGGCTACATCATTGGCGACGAAGAAAGAAAGGCTTTCAGGCAATTTCAAACCGATGAGGAGCGGGAGCAATTCATCGAACAATTCTGGCTGCGCCGCGATCCTACGCCCGACACCGAAGAAAACGAATACCGCGAAGAGCACTACCGCCGCATCGCGTATGCCAATCAATATTTTGCGTCGGGGATTCCCGGCTGGAAATCAGATCGCGGCATGATCTACATCAAGTACGGACCTCCCGACGAGAGAGATCAGCACAACGGCGGCAGCGAGCAGCGAGCTCAGGAGGAAGGCGGCGGCACGACCAGCACCTATCCCTATGAACAGTGGCGCTACCGCTATATCGAGGGGATGCCTCCCAATGTGCAGATCGAGTTTGTGGATCCGACGCTTACGGGTGAGTTTCGCATGACTATGGACCCGTCGGAGAAGGACGCGCTGACGAACATTCCCGGTGCTGGACTGACAATGTGCGAGCAAATGGGCCAGTGCAACAAAGTCGACCGGTTCAGCCGGACAGACGGGACGCGTCTGGGTGTCCAGCCAGGATATCTGCCCGAGTCCATGAACGAGTTTAGCCGCCTGGAACAGTTCGCGAAGCTCCAGGCTCCGCCGGCCGTGAAGTTTAAGGATCTGGAAGCGGCAGTCAATTCAACCGTCAAGTACAATTTGCTGCCGATGAAAGTACGGGCGGATTTCATCCCCGTGACCGGATCGTCGGTACTTTCCAACATTACAATTCAGTTTGAACGGAAGGATCTGCAATTCAAGCAGAAGCAAAGTGTTTCGACCGCTACCGTGAATATCTATGGGCGCATCACCTCCATGGCACGCCGTCCGGTGAACTGGTTTGAAGACGTAGTGACCGTGGATCTCCCCACCGATATGCTGCAGCAAGGAGTAAAAGGAGCTTCGATCTACCAGAAGACCTTGCCGCTGCAGCCGGGTCGTTACCGGCTGAATGTCGCCGCCAAAGATATCGTGGGCGGGAACACGACCAACTTCGAAATGGTGCTGGAAGTGCCGCGCCTCGAAGACGACCAACTGGGCCAGAGTTCGCTGATCCTGGCGGATCAACTGGAGAAAGTTCCCACGAAGAGCATCGGCACCGGACAGTTCGTAATCGGAACCTCCAAGGTCCGCCCGCGCATGGACGAAACTTTTAAGCGCGACGAGAAGATGGGGATTTATCTCCAGTTATACAATTTTGAACCCGATGAGAAGACCAAGAAGCCGGACGGAACGGTGGAGTACGTGATCACCAAGAACGGCTCGGGCGAGAAGGTCTTCGAGTACACGGAAAACATCAGCACGATAACAGGTGGCGCATCGCAAGTAGTTATTGAGAAACTGCTCCCGCTGCAGAGTATGGAGCCCGGGGAGTACACCCTGCATATGAAGGTGGTGGATAAGAAGCGCAACCAGACGTTGACGCCATCCGCCACGTTTACGGTAACATAGGCATGGCTGCCGGTCGGCCAGGTAAACCGGCCATAGGGATTTCAGCATGAATCAACGGACCTGCGTGTCCGGTACCTCGTGGATTGTGGCAGGCTTGCTAGGGGGCCTGCTGGGAGCCGCCGGTCTATCCTCATCGGCCTCGGCCGCGTCCATGAATCCCCTTGCAGGGCAGATTCTGGGTGAAGTCAAAAACGCCGGCGTGGCGCAAATGGGGGCCAGCGTCTTTCTCTATAACCGCTACGACGAACTGGTTCGCAAGGGTCTCAGCAACGAACAGGGGCGTTTTGCGTTTGACGGGCTGATGCCGGATTTGTATTCGATCCGCGTGATTCTGGCGAGCTTTGTGCCGGCTGAGCGGCGCAACATTTCGGTTCTGCCAAACTCTGAAAACCGGTTGGACATCAACCTTACCAGTGTGCTGAGCAGTATCGGGGTAACCACGACGCCGGCGTCCCCGGGCACCCTGATGACCGATGACTGGAAGTGGGTATTGCGGACTTCGCAAGCTACTCGGCCGGTAATGCGTTTCCTTCCGGAGCTTGCCTCGCGCGAAACTTCGTCGACGCGTTCGGTGTTCGCGGGCCTCTCCAACACTACCGGCGTGCTGAAGTTGTCGGCGGGCGACGGCGGTTCGTTTGCGCGGGGGACGCAGGAAGATTTAGGGACGGCCTTTGCGATCGCCACGTCGCTTCCGAGTTCCGCGAGACTTCAATTGAGCGGCAACGTGGGCTATGCGGGAGGTTCCGTTCTGCCGGGAGCTGGATTCCGCACCAGTTATTCTCGGGCGACGGGCGATGGCTCCAGTCCGGAGATAGCGCTCACCATGCGGCAGGTCTATTTGACGCCGCGCGGCGGGTCCGGCATGGCGCTGGGATCGGACAGCGCGCCAGTGCTGCGGACAATCTCGCTGGCCATGCTGGATACGGCGGAAATATCAGACAATCTGCGGGTGGATTACGGCTTCGACTCCGAATCGATTTCGTATTTCGATCGGATCAATTACGTGAGCCCGTTCATACGGGCGACCTTCGACGCCGGCGGACAAGGCCGCGTGCGCTTGGCATTCACATCCGGCGGCAGTCCTACTGAATTGTTGGCGCGCGACGATCATAAGGCCGGCGAGTTGGAGCAGGATCTGGTGGCGCTATCGCTGATGCCTACGCTTTCGCTTTCCGACTCGCATGTGACTGTGGAGCGGACGCAGAATATGGAAATCGGCTACGAGCGCGTCGCGGGCAGCCGCTCGTATTCGCTGGCAGCGTATGACGAGTCGGTTTCCAATGCCGCGTTCATGCTCTCGGGGCCGGCTGCCTTCATCTCGGCGGCGGACCTGCTTCCGGATCTTGGTTCGCGGAGTAACATCTTCAACATCGGCTCTTACCACCGCATCGGGTACAGCGCTGGCGTGAAGCAGATGGTGGGCGATCATGCCGAAGTCTCGGTCATGGCCGGTCGCGCAGGGGTCTTAACGGCGCCCGGGACGGCAGGCTCGTATACGGACTCCCAGACTTTGCGAGCCGGTATCGGCGAGGCGCAGCGTGCCTGGGTGACCATTCGCGTGTCGGGCACGGTGCCGGGGGCTGGCACGCGCATCGCCACGAACTATGGATGGACCGACTTCCGGGTGCTGATGCCAGTGCATTTGTTCGTGACGCAATCCGGGTATCAGGATATCGGCGTGAATGTGCACATTAGCCAGCCCCTTCCGCTTCGGGTGCCCTGGCGCATGGAAGCGACGGCGGATCTGCGCAACCTGTTGGCGCAGGGTTATCTCCCTCTAGGAAGTGCTGGAGCCCGCAGCGTTCTCACGAATTCGCCACGCTTGGTGCGTGGTGGATTGAATTTCATCTTCTAAGAATTGCCGGGCGCCGCCGCAAGCGATATCGGAATCGGCCCGATGCGGCCCGAGGACTGGGAAGCGGTGCGTGCCATCTACCTCGAAGGCATCGCCACCGGAAACTCCACGTTCGCGCAGTCGGCGCCGGATTGGCAAAGCTGGGATCAAGACCACCTGCAACCCTGCAGGATGGTGGCGCGCTTCGGAAACGAAATCCTGGGCTGGACTGCGCCAACCCCGGTTTCGTGCAGACAGGTCTACGCGGGCGTGGCCGAGTTCAGTATCTACGTTGCGGAACGGGCGCGCCGGCGCGGAATTGGTACGGCGCTTTTGAAGGAACTGATCGAGGCGTCCGAGCGCGCAGGCATCTGGACGCTGCAATCAGGGATTTTCCCCGAGAATGAGGCCAACTTGGGGCTCTGCCGGCGCTGCGGATTTCGCGTGGTGGGAACGCGGGAAAAGATCGGCTGCATGAACGGAAAATGGCGCGATGTGTTGCTGTTAGAGCGGCGGAGTGCGATCGCCGAGGCGTGATCGGAGCTCAGGCAGGCTGCTGCTGCGTCATGCAATGCAGCGTCCCCAATCCCAGGACGAGATCGCGGCAGGGAACCCCGATCACTTGGCGAGCGGGGAAAAGTTTGGCGAGAGTATTCAACGCGACGCGATCCTGCGGATCGCCAAAAGTAGGCGCCAGGACGAGCCGGTTGGCGATGTAAAAATTGGCGTAGCTGGCCGGGAGAAGCTGTCCCGCAAAGTGCACCGGTTCGGGGCAGGGCAGCGTGACCACGCGGAGGTCTTGTGGAGTGCGGTTTCGCAGGCGCGCAAGATTTTCCTTGAGCGGCTCATGATTAGCGCTGGATTTATCGGGCTCCACTACGGCGACCACGGTATCGGGCGAGGTGAAGCGCGCAATGTCATCGATATGGCCGTGAGTATCGTCACCGGCGATACCGCGGCCCAGCCAGATGACTTCGGTGGCTCCGAGATAATCGGCCAGTGCGCGTTCGATTTCGTGCTGCGATCGGCCTGGATTGCGGGCCTGGACATCCGACAACAGGCACTCCTCTGTGGTCAGGAGTTTCCCCTTCCCGTTGACATCGACGCTGCCGCCTTCGAGCACCAAACCGGGATCGAAGCGTGGGAGCCGCAACTTTCCAGCGATGAAACGGGGCGTGGCGTCATCCTCGGCATAGTTCGGATACTTGGCCCAGCCATTGAATTTCCAATCGGTGATCGCTATGTCGCCCGCCTGGTTCTTTACGAACAGCGGGCAGAAATCGCGGGTCCAACTGCGATTGGTTGAGTGGTGGAAGAACTCGACCGCGTTCAGATCCGCATGGCACTTTTTGAGTATGCGGCGGACGCGCTGCTCGGCATCGGCGTGCTCGACGAGAATGCGTATACGCTCGACGCGCGCCAGCAGTCGCACGATTTCGCCGTAGAGCCACGGAATCGGCGTGAACTTGCCAGGCCAGTCAGTGGACTCGTGCGGCCAGGCGAGCCAGGTGGCTTCGTGCGGTTCCCACTCGGCGGGCATGCGGTAGCCGAGTTTACGAGGTGTTGGTCGAGCTATTTGCCGAGCCATCGATTCACG
>JBDTTL010000040.1:0-21556 GCA_039930665.1 Acidobacteriota bacterium | reverse complement strand
CGCGCCAACCAGGATAGATACCGAGTCTTGCCATTCTCCAGGAGCGGCTACCTCTCACAATTCTGATGAACAGATTTCGAACGAGCTTCCTAGTAACGAATACGAATCGCGAGCTATCCTGGAGGAAATACCGCAATCGGAGGATTGCCCATGGCAATGGTGTGTTCGAACTGTGGCTGCCATGAGGTGCGGCGTTCGGTTAGACGCACCTGGGAATGGCTGTTTTTCGGGATTTGGCTTCCCTATCGTTGCGTCGGTTGTAACCGTCGCTTTCTAGTCTTCTTGTGGGGCAAAGGTTACCTCAGAGGCTGAAATCGCACCAAGCGAGGAGATTGCCTCACTCTAAGAGCAATCAGGCATGCAACCGATCATAATAGAAGAAGTTCATGACGGAGGCTTCCACCAAGAAGGCGCTGATCTGCGGCATCACGGGACAAGATGGCTCCTACTTGACCGAGTTACTGATTGCCAAGGGCTACCAGGTGCACGGGATCATTCGCCGCACTTCGACGTTTAACACCGACCGCCTGGACCACATCTACTCCGACCCGCACGAAGAGCAAGTACCCCTTAAATTGCATTTCGGCGATCTGGCGAATGCCGCGCGCTTGCGCCATCTGATGGAGCAGATTCAGCCGGATGAAGTCTATAACCTGGGCGCACAGTCGCACGTGCGCGTCAGCTTCGATCAAGCCGAGTACACCGCCGATACAGTCGCGACCGGAACTCTGCGGCTGCTCGAATCGTTTCGCGATTACGCGGCGCAATGCGGCAAACGGCCGCGCTTCTACCAGGCCGGTTCCTCGGAAATGTTTGGCGCATCGGCCCCTCCCCAGAACGAGGGAACAGCGTTTTATCCGCGCAGCCCCTACGCGGTAAGTAAAGTGGCCGCACATTGGTACGCCGTGAATCAGCGCGAAGCCTACGGCTTGTTCATCTCGAATGGAATCCTGTTCAATCACGAGTCGCCCCGTCGGGGGGAAACGTTTGTAACACGAAAGATTACACGCGCGCTCGGCCGCATCAAGCTGGGGCTGCAAGAGAAGCTTTACCTCGGCAACCTGGATTCTCGTCGCGACTGGGGACACGCCGCCGACTACGTCCGCGCCATGTGGCTGATGCTGCAGCACAGCGAGCCCGGAGATTTCGTAGTAGCGACGGGCGGCAACTATTCGGTGCGGGAGTTCCTGGATCTCGCCGCCAGTTACGCCGGTGTGGATTGGACCAAATGCGTGGAGAAGGACCCCCGCTATTTCCGTCCCACCGAGGTCGATTCCCTCCAAGGAGACGCGAGCAAGGCCCGCAGCGTTCTGGGATGGGAGCCCCAGATCAGTTTCGAGGAACTGGTGCGCACTATGGTCGAGCACGATTTGGAACTCGCGCAGCAGGAAATGACGTTGCTCCGCGCGGGACACAAAGTGGCGCCACGCGGCGGCGTCCAAGGGTAGTCCATGCCCGAACCTTCTCCCCTTACCACTACAAGCCGGATATTTGTGGCCGGTCATCGGGGCCTGGTCGGTTCCGCGATTGTTCGCCGACTCAAGGAAAATGGCTATCTAAATCTGATTCTCGCGAGCCGCGACGATTTGGATCTATGCGACCAGGCGGCCGTCTCGCGTTTTTTCGCACGCCAGTTACCCGAGTTCGTAATCCTTGCGGCGGCGAAAGTAGGCGGCATTCTCGCCAACGCGACGCATCCGGCAGAATTTCTCTATGAGAACTTAGCGATCCAGACTAACGTGATTCACGCGGCGTGGCAGAACGGGGCACAGAAATTGGTGTTTCTGGGATCCTCCTGCATCTATCCGCAGCTGGCTCCGCAGCCCATCAAAGAGGAATATCTGCTCACCGGGCCGCTCGAACCCACCAACGAAGCCTACGCGATTGCCAAGATCGCAGGACTCAAGCTCGCCGCGGCGCATCGCGAACAGTATGGATTCCCAGCCATCAGCCTGATGCCCACGAACCTGTACGGGCCGGGCGATAACTTCGATTTGGAAACGTCACATGTGCTGCCCGCATTGATCCGCCGTTTCCATGAGGCCAAGATAGCGGCGTCGCCTGCGGTCACGCTATGGGGCACCGGCACGCCCCGCCGTGAATTTCTTCACGTGGACGATATGGCAGCAGCGGTGTGTTTCATCCTGGAAAACTATTCGGGAGGGCAGCCGCTCGGCAACTTGCTCAACATCGGAGTTGGCGAGGATCTTTCGATCGCCGAGCTCGCGCAACTAGTCGCCCGCATCGTCGGCTATGGCGGGGAGATTCGGTTTGATCCCTCGCGGCCCGACGGCACGCCGCGCAAGCTGTTGGATGTCAGCCGCATCCATTCGCTCGGCTGGCGAGCCCGAATTTCGCTCGAAGACGGGATTGCCTCCACCTACGAGTGGTATTGCGCGAAGGCAGCTTCGACTGTGGGCAGTTAAACCCTCGAGCGCGGCCGGGCGAGCCTAGTACCCCTCAGTACGTCGGTACGCTTGTCGCATCCGGGTAGACTCCCTATGATCTCAAGTGAGAGTGGGAGGTTCCCTTTCGCGCCCAGACTTCGGACGCCTGAGCACAAATAGTGTGGCCGTTCCACTCTCACGTAACTTCCGGATACCGGTCCACCCAATCCGCTATAATCACAAACTGTCCAATGAAGGTTCGTGTTGTCTGGAAACCAGGAGGATGGCTAAGCCCTCATGTGGCCCAAGCGGACGCGCCGCCCCAGGCTCTGGTAGACCTCCGTTCTCATATCCTCTGGGGAGTGGAGGATGGACCGCTCGATCTCGGCCACAGCATCGCCATGATCAAAGTGGCCGCCCACCATGGAACCACGGATATCGTCGCAACCCCGCGAGCAAGCTTTGAACACCGATTCAATCCTAGGATGATTGCTCAACGAGTAGCAGAGCTCAGGTCGCGCTGCGATGGCTTCATCCGCATCCATGCCGGCTGCGACTTCCATTTCAGTCCAACCAATATCCGTGACGCTCTAGCCGATCCGCACAAGTACACCATTGCGGGACGCAGCCACCTTATCGTCGAATTTGCCGACGTCGTGGTCCCTCCGGCCACCGAGGAAATTTTACTCAAGTTCAGGGCCAAGGGCATTATTCCGATCATCAGTCATCCATAAAGAAATCCGATTCTTCTGCATTCGACTGAGCGATTGAAGGCGTGGGTTTCCATGGGTTGCCTCCTCCAGGTTACGGCCCGTTTCCTCTCCGGCCATTTTGGAAAAATCGAACAACGGTGCGCGTGGGATCTCCTCAGAAGCGGCATGGTGCACGTGATCGCGAGTGACGCGCGTGACCTGCTCCATCATCCGCCGCGACTCGATGGGGCGTGGCGTCTGGTGAAACAGGAGTTGGGGGAGGATGTTGCCCGAAGACTCCTCATTGATAACCCTTCAGCCATCATTCGACGTGGGGCGGTCGGAAGAAAACCGGCGGGGCTGGTCGCCGAACGTCGGCGGGCAGCTTCGGGCTTCGGGCTCCAGGAAGTACTCTCGGCGGAAAAAGATCAATCGCTGAGCCGGGAGTATCCAGCGAATGGTCCTAGAACCAACACCTGGTTTGCAAAAGGGCGTATCCGGGAAATTCGATGTACTATATCTTGGGTGCCCAGTCAGGGTCGGACCAACACCGCCGGGGAGCTAGCTACGTCGGCTATATTGCTCTGTCAAAATTGCGGAAAGCGCGTGCAGCGCGTGCACCGAACGCTGCTTGAAAAACTTCTCTGGTCCGATATGTACGAATGTCCAAAATGCAATCGCCGGAGCGGCACCTATCACCGCTCGCTCTATGCCCATTGCCGCTTTCTTTTTTCCCGGCATTCCCGCTGCATTCGCTGCGGCTCGGAAGCCATACAGCGGCTTAAGAAGCGCGACAAAGTGGACGGATTCTCCCAGAATCCGTTAGCTTTGATGCAGGCGATAACGGGCGCGCCGGTCAACCGTTGCAGCCCATGCCGCGTGCAATTCTTCGATTGGCGCAAACCGAATCCGGATGCGAATCTTGATTTCTAAGGCGATGAATGGGCGGTTTGTATTGGCCGTCCGATTCAGCCAGGAAGCCGTTTCCACCCGCACATTGTCGATAGTGGCAAAAATTGCGGTAAGTTTTCGCCTAGAGCCTCTGGCAAGGAGATCCTGCAGCGTGTAACGGTTCAAGGTTGCGAAGAACGAATCAAGGGCTTCGTGCAACACAGTTTTTAACTCACAAGCCCGCGTAATGGGACACGTATTGGTGTCTTGGTTGAAACATTCCACCAATTTTTTAAGTTCGGCTCGGCGTCCCAAATCGCCGAGCCTGATCATCTGCGGTTCGCGTGCCAACGATAGCCACCAAGACGGCCAGATACCACATCGGCATATCCGTGCTCCCCCAGCGTCTGAACCATACGTATGAGATGATTCCTGGATATGCCGTACGCATCGCTAATCTCCCGAGTGGACACTACGCGGCCCGGGTGAGTGCCCAAGTACAGGAAAACGCGCAAAGCGTAATCGGCATGCAAGCTTAACTGCATCGTTATTGTTGGCCCCTTCGCCAATAACTTGGCAGGCCCGGCTTCGTGTCTAGCTAATGGGATCGGGTTGTCCTGATGTGGATGTCCTGGGATGTCCTGATGTGGATGTCCTGATGTGGATTGCCTGATGTGGATTGCCGATGGCTTGGGCATCTGTTAGACTTTCGGACCATGCAGGCGTTACCTTCCGTACTGATTCGCCTTTGGATGATCTTGATTGTGGTCGGCCCATGCGGGGTTCGGCTGCGCGCACAATGGCAGAAGTTTCCAACACCGGGCATCCCGCGGACAAAGGACGGCAAAGTTGATTTGAGCGCACCGCCACCGAAGGACGCAGCCGGCAACCCGGATCTGAGCGGGATGTGGCTGAAGGAAGGGTCGCCATGGCAACCCCCCGCCAATGACGCAGGCATTCCGAACAGCATGGCGTATTACATGCCGCCAGGGTCGGAAATTGTGATGAAGCCCGCCGCGGCGGCGCTCTACAAACAGAGGTACGAACTCAAACTGGGCGCCGGACGACCTTCCGAGCACTGCCTGCCGCACAGCATCCCCGACCAGATGTTTATCCCTGTGCCCTTGCAATTCGTGCAGACGAAGGGGCTAACGGTGATGCTATGGGAAGAGTTCACTCATTACCGGATGATCTATACCGACGGCCGACGGCAACCGCCGGACCCCAATCCGGCCTGGTACGGGTATTCGGTTGGGAAGTGGGCTGGAAACACATTTGTCGTCGACACCCGGGGGTTTAACGATAAGTCGTGGCTGGATGACGGTGGCCATCCCCACACCGAAGCTCTGCACACCATCGAAAAGTTCCGGCGGCTGGATTTCGGACATCTGAAGGCGGAGGTCACGATTGACGATCCCGGCGCGTACGAAAAGTCGATGACGCTTTACGTGAACTTCAAGTACATGGCAGATACGGCGCTTATCGAAGACATTTGTGAGAACGAAAAAGATGCCCAGCACCAGGTCGGAAAGTAGCACGTACCGCGGCGTGCTCTGAAGAAATAATGCGCCAGGGCGGCCTAGCGAACCGCAACCGAACGGACCCACATTAGCTCGCAAGCCCCGCCACCGAGGTCGGTACGGCTCAAAGAGCTGGTCCACGTACCACCGTTCGAAGTTTTCACTTCGACCAGATAACCATCCAGTTCTGCAATATCTCCTTCGCGAAGATTTCGCAGCTGCTTCTTGATCTCAGACGTAGACGGGATCGTGTGAATATTCGCACTATGCGAAACGATCTCGTCGTTCGCTATTGGGAAGCGTTGATGCGCTGGCTGCCACGTGTACCAACGCCGCCCCTGTCGGATCGTTATTTCATCGAGCACCGCCTGATCGGACATGGGTCCCCACCCGACCGCCAGATCCAACGGCGAAACTGGCGAGCCGGAATCGAACCAATACGGCTCCGTGTGCAGAACCCGCGCCCGCAAATGAAAGTCCGCGAGCGGAGTGAACTGATTTCCATTTTCTTTCCAAGGGAGTCCGCTGGCGATCGAGCTTTGGTAGGGGCTATCGGAAACAAGTACGCCGGACGGATATCGAGCGTGGCGGTAATTGTCGATGACGTAAGCGCCCAATAACACCAGGATTATGCCGGCGGCCGCAGCCTTCATACAACTCTAGTTTAGGATCTTGTGCTTTGTGTCCGGGGATGCGCCGCGCGATGCCAATAGTGTGCGATGTGCAGTTGCTAGACCGGGGCTCTAAAATGGGGATTCGGAATGATAATATCGCCGCTGTCGTGCACGGCACAAGGAGCCTTCCAGATGAAGCTACTAAGGTCGAAGCGGATTCCGCTGCTTTCCGCTGCCCTCGTCGTTGCGATGTTCGCAGCCCAGCCCCTCCACGCGGAGTTGCTGGAGAAGACGAAGAAGGTGGGTCGCACTACGGTCCACTATAAAGTGGTACTTCCCGCCGGGTACGATCCAGCGAAGGCGTATCCAGCGATTCTAGCCTTCGGCGGAGGGCCGCAAACCATGAACACGGTGGACGGTGTTCTAAACCGTAACTTCCGCACGGAGGCGGAAAAACGTGGCTACATCGTGATCGCTCCCGCCGCGCCAGACGACGAGTTGTTCTTCGAGGACGGGGCGCGCATTTTCCCCGAGTTCCTCAAGCTGATCCAAGCGGATTACAAAATACAAGGCAGCAAGTTCCACATTGCCGGACCGTCCAACGGCGGAATCGCCGCGTTCCATGTTGCGGCGGCGAATCCTCAGTACTTCCTTTCCGTCACGGCTTTCCCTGGGTATATGTGGGAGCCCAGCGCGGCCAAGCTCCAGGCGATTTCCAAGATGTGCATCTTCATGTATGTCGGCGAGAATGACCCATACATGTGGCACTCCGAGATGAAGAAAGAAGCGCAACTGCTGCGTTCAAACGGGACGATCGCCCGCTATACCGTCGAAAAGGGTCAGCCGCATCGGCTGGAAACGCTCGCAGGAGTCAATGCCGGGCGCCTGTTCGACGGATTTGCAGAAGCCCAGAAGGGGTGTGGTCAGTAGGGGCATGAGATCGCCGCACGATGAAGCCATAGTCGGGATACTGGTACATGGCGACAATCATTTCATCGTGCGCGGGCCATTGCCGGACCGAGAAATTGCCCTTGCGCTAGTTCGACACTGGACCCTCATTCAGATCGGCGTTACAACCCCGCCTCCGCTCGATCAATGGCACATCATCTCTCGAGAGTTCCGAGAGAACTTAGAGTGGGCTGTAGTTGTGCCCGGCGACGACGTGGTGTCTCCCGCGGTGATGCAGTTGCTGGACGAACTATCGGCGCGAGGAATTACCATCCACGACGCCTAGCGCGGGACTCGCTCTGCGCGACGAGTCGACAGATCTCAATTGTGATCAAACGCGCGCCGTACTCAATCGCCCGGGTGGTATTCGCGTTCGGTATGGCCGTGAAGCTGTTCCCGGTAGAAGTAGACTTCACGTAAGTTGCCTCTGGCATAGCGCTCCGCCTGATCGTTAAAGTGCTTCGATTTCGGATCGCCGCTTTCGCCGCCAGCGGTTACTGCGATGGCGCGGACTCTGTCCCCGAATTCCACTACGGCGACGAAACTGTTGCCGGTCGTCCCGTACCACTTCTTCGTTGGCGCATAGGGCCGCGCTCCAAAGGAGGCGAGCGATCCCCAGATTGAGGACGTGAAGCCCACTGGAATGCTGGGCCCGGCGTCAGTGAACGGTTGCTCAATATCGTCCGTCAGTCGCTGGAAGCGGTTGATCTCCCCCCACGGCGTCTTCCAGGAGCCGAAATCGGATTTGAGTCTGTCGGAAGCGACGGAGAGAGCCTCTAGCAATTGACGGGGCTGGGCCCTGCTAGAGACGTATTCTTCAGTCGCTATCCCGTCAGCCTGAGCCTCTCGCCCGAACCTTCGTTGCAGTTCTTCACCCCAGGAAACCGAGAGCGATGTAGGCACCGAAGATACGCCCCAGCGGTAGTCCCACACGCGCAGTAGAGCGATCTGTTCGGCGAGGTTCGCCCGGGAGGAAGTGCCTGCCGGCTCGTCATCCCAGGCCCTCAAGAGGGCGGGAATTGTCTTCTCGAACCAGGGAAGATAGCTGTCATACGCGGCGGCGAGCAAGGATTCCACCGTGAAGTCTCTCTGGTTCTGAAGAACCCGGACCGCGTGCAGGCCGCGCGCCGATTCGAAGCGTCCGCTCTCCACATACGCGGGATACGCTTCGCGTTTCAGGCTGCTGGCGCCCGCCGCTGACCAGGGCCAGTTATTGGAGTTATAGAGCCAGCCGCTCGCGGGATTCAAGAGGTTCGGGGCCTCATCCACCTTTAGCAACCCCTTCCAGTCCGTGGCTGGGTTGCTTCCATCCACCGGCTTCGTAAAATCGAAGCGAGTGTCACGGCGCGGAATGAAGTTGCCGTGGAAGTAGGCGATATCGCCATCGGCGTCGGCAAACACCGTGTTGTTTGAGGAATTGGCGAACAGGTTCATCGTCTGTTTATACGACCGAAAGTCGCGCGCTTTGGTTCGCAGGTAAGACTCTTCCAGAGCCTTGATGGGCTCCCGCATGATCCGAAAGCTAACCCACTTGCCGTTTTCCTCGCGCACCACCGGACCATGCCGGGTTCGGTAAACGGTGAATCTTTTTTCCGAAATACCGCTAGAGGTCTTGTAAGGAACCGTGATTTCCTGGGCCGTGACAGGACGCATTTCGGAACCGTACTTGTAAAAATACCTGCCGTCCTTTTGTTGGATGGTCTCCAGATATTCGTCGACTGCATCCACGCCGCTTGAGGTATGCATCCAGCCTAAGTGCGTATTGAATCCCTGATAGATGAAGAACTGGCCCCACGTGACGGCCCCGTAAGCGTGGAGGCCCTTTTCGCTCACCATCTGAAGTTCGGATCGGAAATAGAAGGAGGTGTGCGGATTGATGAGCAGTAGCGCGTGGTGATTCCTGGTGTTCGACGGGGCGATCGCAATGCCGTTGGAGCCGCCCGGTTCCTGGGGCCGATTATCCTCTCTGTTCGGCAACTGTCCTGTCCGATTCTTTCCATAGAACGCGTCCAGGCGGCTGAGATTGATCCTTTCAATATCGCCACCGATGCTTCCTTCCGTGAAGCTAAGCGCCATCCACGGATCGAAGTGCACGATCACGCGTGGTTTTACCTGCGGGTGTTTCGCGAGGTAGAAGTTCAGGCCGTCGGCCCAGGCGGCCATCAGCTTTCGCAGCCACGCGGGACTGGCGGCGTAGAGTTTCTTTAGTTCCGCCGGATCGACAAACAACTTCTGGCGTAGGTCGAGGATGACCTTGCTCTTACCGTCGGCTTCCGCCATGCGGCCGAGCGCGAGCAGATAGTTGTTTTCGATGCGATTGAAGTCGTCTTCGGCTTGTGCGTAGATCATTCCGAAAACGGTGTCGGCATCCGTCTTGCCGTAGATATGGGCGATCCCCCAATCGTCGCGGACAATGGTGACGGCGCGGGCCTGTTTTTCCTGACGTGACGCATCGGTATCGGCGCCGAAACAGGTCGAGGCGGCGATCGACACCAGGACGTACAGGAGAGTGAGTTTACGCTGACGGCGTCGATCAAGCATCAATTCGAGTTTATCTTTGGGAGTGCTGGTACACCAGCGCGGCTCCCCACCGCGAGCCTAAGTTGATCCGCACGTTCATCCCGACCCGCCGGGCACGGCCAGCGGACAGACTTCGGCATTGTGTCGAGATCGTGTTCCTCCGTCTTGATGGACATCCGCAGATCGGCTCATGTCTAAACATCGTTGACACACACCTCCTCTGATGCCATAGTTGTAGATACAAAGTCGATACAAAAGGGGGGCGGTCATGAAAGCGACAGTCAAGAAGTGGGGCAACAGCGCGGCCGTGAGGATTCCGGCGTCCCTGATGGAGGCCATGCACCTTAATCTCGACGAGGTGGTTGAGGTGCGTGAAGAGAAAGGCCGGATCGTCATCGAACCCGTGCGGCCAAAAACCTACTCCCTGAACGAGTTGCTGAAAGGCATCACCGCAAAAAACCTGCATCATACGGTTGATTTCGGACCTTCCATCGGCAAAGAGGTCTGGTGATGGCAAAGCAGTATGTGCCGGACGCCGGTGAGATTGTGTGGATTCACTTCACGCCGCAGGCCGGGCATGAGCAGGCGGGGCATCATCCGGCGCTCGTTCTGAGTCCGGCGGCGTACAACGGCAAGACGAGCCTGATGATCTGCTGTCCGCTGACGACGCAGATCAAGAACTATCCCTTCGAGGTCTTCATCGGCGGAACGCCGCCGAATGCCGTTTTGGCAGATCAGCTCAAGAGCCTGGACTGGCGAAGCCGGGAGGCCAAACCGAAGGGCCGCGTCTCGCCGGAACAACTGGCCGAAGTGCGTGCGAAGCTGCACGCTCTCATTGGATAAAGACTCCGGCTCTACTTGTCTAAAGGCGGGACAGCGACGGTAGCAACAACTATCTTAAAAAACGAAAGCCGGGATTTTCACCCCGCCTTCTACAAACTTTGGTGCGGTCGAGAGGACTTGAACCTCCACGGGATTGCTCCCGCTGCCACCTCAAGGCAGTGCGTCTGCCAATTCCGCCACGACCGCATTGGTTACAAAACGGGTTACATTGGCGTCCCGTTTCGACTGCAAACTATTATTTCAAAGAACGAGCACTACTTGACATTGCGTCTGCCAATTCCACCTCCGCAGATGGAAACTCTGATTGATAGTTTCAGAGCGAGCGGCTCCGGCTACTTTTTCTGCTTGTTCTGATCCTGCGGCGGCTCCTGATTGACCGGAACATGGATGGTCTGGGGAGTGCCTTCCTTGCCGCCCACCATGGGGGTGGCCGTTATCGGAATCGTGCCAGGAGCGGCGTTACCCTTTTGCTGCGTCACCGGGACGGCTTTCTGGAAGATCGCCGGGGAAGCCTTGCCGGAGCGGGTCGAGAGAATGGAGAGCGTCAGCGAAGTCAACATGAACATGGCTGCCGCAATGGTGGTCGCCTTCGACAACACCGTCGCCGAACCGCGCGGTCCGAAAACCGTCTGCGATCCCATGCCTCCAAACGCGCCAGCCAGATCGGCCGCCTTGCCGCTCTGCAGCAGCACAACCACGGCTAGAAACAAACACACAATGACGTGCACAATTGTAATTAAAATGACCATACGGCGATCCCGGGAAAGAAAATCTAGACCCATCGTAACACGGGACTCAGGCGGCCGTTCGCGGCTCCGGTTCCAGGCTATTTATACGCCGCGATGCCCGTAACGCGCTCCCCGATCACCAGCGCGTGAATGTTGTCGGTGCCTTCGTAGGTTTTGACCGTTTCGAGATTGCACATATGACGCATGACCGGGTATTCGTCCATGATGCCGTTGGCGCCGAGTAAGTCGCGAGCCGCGCGCGCGCAATCGAGCGCCATGGCCGCGTTATTACGCTTCAGCATCGAGATATGCGCCGCATCTGCCGCTCCTCGATCCTTGAGCCGGCCGACGTGCAGGGCCAGCAATTGCGCCTTCGTGATCTCCGTGATCATGTCCGCGAGCTTTTCCTGTACCAACTGGTGCGAGGCAATAGGCCGGCCCTCGAATTGCGTGCGCAGGACGGAATAGGAGCGCGCCGTCTCGTAGCAATCCATGGCGGCGCCGATCACCCCCCAGCCGATGCCGTAGCGAGCCTGCGTCAGACAGGACAGCGGGGCGCGGAGTCCCTGCGCTTGCGGAAGCAGGGCGCTTTCCGGCACGCGGCAATTGTGGCATGCCAGGCTGGACGTCACGGAGGCCCGCATGGATAACTTACCGTGAATTTCGGAGGCTGTGAATCCGGGTGTTCCGCGCTCCACCAGAAATCCGCGAATGCCGTCCTCGGCGCGCGCCCACACCACTGCAATGTCCGCCACGCTGCCGTTGGTGATCCAGGTCTTCTCGCCATCGAGCACCCATTCCTCGCCCTCGCGCCGCGCGCGCGTCAGCATCCCCGCGGGGTTCGAGCCGAAACCCGGTTCGGTGAGCCCGAAGCAACCGATCGCTTCGCCGCTTTGCAGCTTCGGTAGCCAGCGCCGCTTCTGATCTTCACTGCCGAAAGTCAGGATCGGATACATCACCAGCGCGCTCTGCACGCTCACAAAACTGCGCAGGCCGGAGTCGCCGCGTTCGATCTCCTGCATCACCAGTCCATATTCCACGTTGTTCATCCCGGCACAGCCATAGCCCTCGATATTTGCACCCAGGAACCCCAGCCGTCCCAACTCGGGGATGAGCTCAGACGGGAAGCGCCCGTCGCGAAAGCAATCGCGGATGAGGGGCAGCACCCGTTCATCCACGAACTGGCGAGCGGTTTGGCGCACCAGCAACTCTTGTTCTGAAAACTGCGAGTCGATCAGTAAATAGTCAACGCCGGGGAATCGGGGCATGCCGGTTTATTTTAACCCGCGGGTCGGCGCAGCGGGCCGGAATTCACGATGGGCGAAATTTCCGTCCAGGCGTGGTATCGTACCCAAGGAGAGCTAGGCTATCTCACAAGGAGGGAAGCATGACTCATAATTCAGCGCTGCGGCGCTTATCGCTGGTTGCATTGGTTACGGCGTCGTTTGTATGGCTCGGTGCCGTGAAAGCCGACGTCGACCCGACAATCGCAAGTTTTGTGTATCTGAAAGACGTTCAATGGAAGGAAAACGCGAGTGGCTCCGCCGCGTCATATCTGGTCTCCGGCGATCCTTCGAAAGAGGGTAGTATTTACGTGCAGTTGATGAAGTGGCATCCCCATCACAACAGCACCCCCCATTTCCACCCCCACGACCGCTTCATCACGGTTCTTTCGGGAACCTGGTGGGTCGGCACCGGCACCCACTACGATATGAATACCGCCACCCCGATGCACGCGGGCGCCGTAGTGACGCACTTTGCCAATAAGGTCCACTACGATGGCGCCAAAGACGAAGAAGCGGTACTCGAAATCGTGGGAATTGGAACCTCCGCATCGACCCCGGCACCCGGCTTTAAGAAGGAATAGCCGGCTTCGCTATCGCCGAGCTTTACCTTTCGGGGCTGGGAAGTCCCGGCCCCCAGGACTTTCGTTCCTTGGCGAGCGGTTCGTCTATTGGACGGGCTGTGGTAGTACGCCTACTTTTTGAGTTCCCGCCAGTCTTTCTCCTTCACCTGAACATTCTCTTTCTTCGCAGCAGTCGTGATCCGTTTCCAGGCGGCGTCGCGCTGTGACTCGGTCACTCCTTCCACTTGATTGAACCGGGCGATTGCATTGCGGACGTGAGCTGCGTCATGAATGGGTTCTTTGCGTTCCTTAGGGAAAGCGAAGTTTCCATCGTCGATACGATCGGGGGTGGCTTCTTCGATCTTGGACATGCCTCCCGGTCTGCAAACTAGTTACCCAAAGCAGTCGCAAACGCTGAAAGCGGACGAACGGCCACGCAACTGCAAGCAAAAGCGTGTGAGTCGGGTCTTGCCCACTTCCGCCGCCTCCCCTACGTCCGCCAAGGACGCGTTGCGTCCGTGACCCGGCCCCCTCGTTTCAACGGAGTCCGCATGGCGGCCATTGTAATAGGCGCAATCGGGGTCTTGTATCTCGCTCGCGAGATCCTCATCCCTCTAGCCTTAGCCGTGGTCCTCAGTCTGGTGCTTGCTCCCGCCGTCGACTGGCTGCAAAAATTACATATACGGCGCTTTCCCGCAGTATTGCTGGTAATGGTGGTGTCAGTCTCCGGCGTCAGTGCACTTAGCTATGTACTCTTCAACCAGATAGTGCAGGTTGTGACTGAATTGCCCGCCTATCAGGATAATATCGATAACAAGATTAAAGCTTTACGAGCACCCAACACGGGTGCGCTGGGACGCGCCGCCCAAAGCGTCCGGAAAATCGGGAAGGAACTGGATGACGCTCAGGCGCCTCCGGCTCCGCCGGAGCCGGCCGGCCGCAATGCCCGGGTCAATACCCGTGCAAATCCGCTTCCGGTCGAAGTGGTGGAGCCCCCAGCAGGCGCGGTGGCCTATCTGCGGGAATTAATCCATCCGTTTCTGGCCCCTCTGGCGATGCTAGCGATCGTACTGGTATTCACCATCTTTTTGCTGCTGGAACAAGTCGATCTCCGCAATCGACTTTTTCGCTTGGCTGGACTAAGCCGGCTGAACGTAATGACGCAGGCCGTGGATGACGCCACTCGCCGCGTCAGCCGCTTCCTCATGCTTCAGGTCCTGGTGAATGCCTCCTTCGGTACACTGTGCGGAGTCGGCTTGTATCTCATCGGCGTTCCTTACGCCGCCCTGTGGGGAGCCGTCGCTGCCTTGCTTCGCTTTGTTCCTTACATAGGATCGGTAATCGCGGGATTGCTGCCGCTATTGCAGTCGCTCGCAGTGTTCGACGGATGGATGGCGCCGTTGACGGTGTTTCTGCTGTTCAGCGCCATCGAAGTGGTCACCGCGAATTTGATCGAGCCGCGCCTTTATGGCGTACACACCGGCATCTCATCCATGGCTCTGCTTGTCGGCGCCGCATTCTGGGCAAGCCTTTGGGGGCCGGCCGGCCTGATTCTATCGACGCCGCTTACCGTGTGCCTGGTGGTGCTGGGGCGCCACGTCCCGCACCTGTCCTTTCTCCACATTCTGTTGGGGGATCAGCCGGTGCTCGCGCCCGGGGCGCATTTGTATCAGCGCCTGCTGGCCATGGACGATCAGGAGGCGCGCAGTGTGGCAGAAGACTATCTGAGCGAAAAATCATTGGTGCAGTTGTACGATGCGGTAATCCTGCCGACTCTGACGCTGGCCGAGCAGGACCGGCATAAGGACACGCTGGATCGCGAACACGAAGAGTTCGTGTTCCTGAGCCTGCGCGAGATGGTCGCTGAAATCTCGGACAACGCTCCGGATTCGTCCTGGCAAGGCGAGGGAAACGCGGGAGGGGCAGCCCCGGGACGCCTGTTATGTTTGCCGGCGCACGATGAAGCCGATGAGATCGCCGCCGCCATGCTGGCGCAGTTATTGGAACACGCAGGCCGGGCTACGGTCTCATTCCCAATCGGGTCGTCGACGAAAAGCACGCTCGATTTGGTGGATCCGGGCGCCGACGATATATTCTGCATTTCGGCTGTCCCGCCGTTTGCATTTTCGTACGCACGGGCTCTCAACCGCCACCTCCGAGCGAAATTTCCCCGCACTAAAATTCTGATAGGCGTCTGGGGTTATAGCGGCGAAATCGAAGCCTCTATGCGGCGTTTTCAGCCAACCCCTCCGGACAAATTCGTGACTAGCTTTGCCGATGCCCTGGAATATCTTGGAGTGTCCGCCCCGGAGACGAAAGAGCCGGTCCTGGAAACGCCTCCTGCTCTTTCTAATGCTTGACGCCTCTGCAGCGGTGAACCGCCGCACCGCTGCACAAAGGCGTTCTCGAAACGGAAGACTGCGAATCTACGGAGTGGTTTGCGCGGCTTCGCGGTAAGTCTGTACGCCGGCATCCACGGCCGCGCTGATGTTATCGACGTTATTCTTCACCACTTTCTTTCCGCGGTTGATTGCCTGCGATGCGGTGTCACGCGCATCCGACGCCCGAGACGCTAGATAATCGGTACCCTCCTCGGCCTTCGAGCGCAGGAGCTTCCGCGTCTCCGGTCCGGATTTCGGAGCCAGCATCAGCGCGGCTGCTGCACCCAATGCGGCTCCGATCCCAAAGCAGGTGAGTTCGTTACTGTTCATGTGTTTTGTCCCTCTTGGTTACAACTTGCATCTCGGAGGCCAAACCGATCGTGAAAAATTGCGGATGAGGCGGACCCTCAGTCTCTATGGCAATGAATGTGCAGTCCAACGAGTGTAGGGAGGCGTAGACGCTTCCCATTAATTGATAGGGGGAAATCAAAATGCTAGGTTACGGTGTGCTTGGAACCATAGTAGTCATTATTTTGGTGGTTTGGCTGGTACGCGGGTTGTGAGCTCTTGGACCCTATGAGACTCTTGATATTCGCTTTTTGTGGGCTTCTGCTGATTGGGAGCACCGCCGCATTTTTGCTGTACGTCTCTCTGCTATCGATTCTGTCGGTAGTCCTGGTTCTTACATCAGCGATGTTTATGTTCCTGGTTGGAGTGCATTTTGAGAGGCAGCGTACTCGAATCCCGGAAAATGTTGCCGAACACGCGCTGCCTCGGGTGTACAGTCTTAACACTACGCTCAAAGGCAGAGGCGGATCCGTCACAACGATTTAGGCCCACGTTGGAGGCTGAAGCCGACTACGGCGGTATACCGGCATGCGACCATACGTAGTCACATGACCCGCTGTGGTCAGCATCTGTATGCGTTGCGCGATGCGGACCTTTTGCAGTGCTGACTGCCCGCTTTTTGATAAAGTGTGGCATTGGACGCGATCGAATGAGACGATTCCGGAGCGCAATCCCTGTGGTAGTGGCGGGTGCGATGGCGCTCGCGCTTTGCTCGGTGAGTGCCGTCGGGCAATCCTCCAGGTACCAGATTCAGCGGACGAAAGATGGCAAGCCGGATCTGAGTGGAATCTGGCAGGCGCTGAATACCGCCAACTGGGACCTTCAGGCGCACGCTGCTCAGCCCAGTCACGTAGTTTCGCTGGGCGCGCAGGGCGCGGAACCCGGAGGGATCGGCGTGGTGGAAGGCGGCGAGATTCCTTATCTGCCTGACGCTCTGGCGCAAAAAAAGATCAACTACGAAAAGCGGTTCACGGACGATCCGGAGATAAAATGTTACATGCCGGGAGTGCCGCGGGCCACCTATCAGCCGTTTCCTTTTCAAATCCTGCAAAGTGAGAAAGTAATTCAGATCTCCTACGAATTCGCAGCGAGCGCGCGCACGATTTTCATGCAGAAAGTGCCGCCGGCCCCCCTCGACTCATGGATGGGCCAGTCGGTAGGGCGCTGGGAGGGCGACACGCTGGTGGTGGATGTAACCAGCCTGGCCGATCAAACCTGGTTCGACCGCGCAGGCGATTTCCACAGCGACGCGCTGCACGTTGTCGAGCGCTACACACCCGTCAGTCACGATGTGCTCCAGTACGAAGCCACCATCGAAGATCCCAAAGTATTTTCGCGTCCGTGGAAGATCGGCATGCCGCTCTACCGCCACGTGGAGAAAGACGCCAGGTTAATGGAATTCCGCTGCGCGCAGTTCGTCGAAGAATTGCTCTATGGCCAGTACCGCAGGACGCCCGCTGAGTCTAAGTAGCCAGTAAAGAATGCTATGAGATTACACATTTTGGTTTGGATAGCGCTCGCCGGCGCCGGCATCGGAGCCGCGCAAAATCCGGCAAAGAAGCCGGCGACGAAAGCATGGACTCCGCCGCGCACGCCGGACGGCCAGCCGGATCTGCAGGGAATCTGGAACAGCGCCACCGGAACGCCTGTAGAACGGCCCGATGAACTCAAAGGGAAGGAATTCTTCACCCCGCAGGAGGCGCGTGACTGGGAAAAGACCATGCAGGCGCGAAGCAAGAAAGACGGCAAGCCGGGCGATCCCGGCGTAGTCGGGACCTACAACGACGCCTTCTGGGAGATTGGGACTAAGCCTTCCAAGACTCTGCGGACCTCGATCGTCATCGATCCGTCGGATGGGAAAATGCCGAAGCTGACACCGGCAGCGGCGGCCGCCCGGCAAGCGAAGATCGACCGGATTTATCATCCCGACGGCGCGGACGACCTTGGGCTGGGGGATCAATGCCTGATGTTTTCCACGGGAACTCCGCCGATGCTTCCCTACACTTACAACAGCAACTACCGCATCGTCCAGACCAGGGATTACGTGGCGATCTACGTCGAGATGATCCACGATACGCGCATTATTCCCTTGGACGGGCGCAAGCATCTTCCCTCCAGCGTGCGTCTCTGGTACGGCGACTCCATTGGACATTGGGAAGGCGACACCCTGGTGGTGGATACGACGAACTTCATCGATAAGAGCAATTTCTATTTTCAGCTTCCTTATCAGGTCACCACCGGCCCCTTCGCGGATGTAAATATGCACGTGGTCGAACGCTTCCGCAGGATGGATGCCGATACGATTCTGTACCAGTTCGACGTCGACGATCCCACCGCGTACGCCAAGCCCTGGAAAGGCGAATATACGATGTCGGCTTCGCCCGGCCCGATTTACGAATACGCGTGCCACGAGGGCAATTATGGCTTGCCGGATGTATTAAGAGGCGCGCGCGCCGAAGAGAAAGCGGCCGCGGCTAAAGCGCGAAAATAAGCCGCGGCTGCGAAGCGCCCGGAACGTCAGAACGTTAGAACTTGGGCGGCTTGAAGCGGCCTTCCCATAGGCTCTTGTTATTCTCCTCGCAGGAGAACTCCATGATTTCCCAGTCCGACCGGAGTGTGAACACGCGAGTGTTTTTCCAGAGCTTGGTATAGGCTTTGGGATCTTCAATCGTTAGATCGAGAGACATGTGGCCTAGATCCGTGCGGGTCCAGCGCTGCGTAACGTGCAGTTGGTCGCTTTGCGGATGGCCGATGGAATCGACTTTCGTCCGGCCGTTGAAATTCACGGTATCGATGACCAGCGTGTCGCCATCCCAATGCCCAACCGAATCGCCCGCCCAGGTGGGAATCTGTGTACGATGCGGACGCCCGTCGATGGGAACCACCTGAAACCAGTTATCGGTTTCAAAATCGAAAGAAACGTACTTGTTGTTCTGGACCAGTTGAACCGGAAACGGCGCATTGATGGAACGAACCAGGCCATGCGGCAGGCAGGCTCCCGTGGCATCGCCATCTTCGGCGTTATAGTTCTTCCACTCGGCAAGCCCCCACGCCGCAAAGGGAAGTTCGCCGGCACCGACCTGGTTGGGAGCGCTCTTCGTCATGTCGCCGACGAACGGATGGTCCCACACGCCGCTGAGATCGGGTTTGCCGTCTGCCATCCGCGGGACCGGACCCACGGGCGGCTTGAAGCCCTCGTTTTGCGCGAAGCGGGAAGCGCGACCAGCGTCAGCAGTGCCGCCGAAGAAAAGATCAAAGACCTGTGGCGCGATCCCATGGGGAGCATCCTCGCGTTTCTACTTGTACTCGTTATTGGAAGAGCCTGCAAAGACGTTCCTGCCGTCAGGCATCTTCACGGAGCGCGTGTTGCAGGTCTTCGAGCCGTCTTTGGCGAGCCAGCCATCGAGAGAAACCTGGTCGCCGGGCTTCAGCGAGTCCTTGCTCCAGCCATTCCGCGTAAGCGAATTGGGCGCGCCGCCTTCGCACTGCCACTTCACGACGTTGCCTGACGCATCCTTCACATCGAGGTACATCCAGATGTGAGGGTTGGTCCATTCGACCTTGGTTATCACGCCTTCTAGCTTGATCGACTTCTTGCCATCGAACTCCGCGGCGAACGAGTGATGTGCCAGCGCCGGAATGGCCGCAATACACGCAGCCGCGGCAAGCATAGCAATCTTCATTTCCCTGAACCTCCAAAGCAACAATGATGTCCACATAACGTTAACAACCGGCGCGGCAGGAGTCCAGCGCGATGTCGACGCGGCCAGCCCGGTGAACGAGGCGGCCAACACGGGGACGAGGCCAACGCGGTGACAAGGCGCTCAGCGCGGGCTCCCGCCAGCGGATGTAGAATAAACCAGATACAGGACGCGCATTTTGTTCTGGCTTTGGTAGCTGCCATTTAGGAGGGACCCATGTTGAACCGCTCTTCCGCGAGTGTCGTTCTCGGTGCGTGCCTGATCGCCGCAACCGCTTCCGCTGAGACCGACTCAAAAGTCGATTTCGGCCGGGATGTCCTGCCGCTGATCCGGCAAAACTGCATCACCTGTCACGGCCCGAAGATGCAGATGAACAACTTCCGGCTGGACCGCCGGAGCACAGCCATGCGGGGAGGCACGCGCTCTGTGATCGTGCCCGGCAGCTCTGCTTCGAGCCGCCTCTATCTGCGGCTGAGCGGCAACCAGTTTGGAAAGCAAATGCCGCCGACCGGAGCCTTGAATCCCAAGCAGGTTGCAGTGTTCAAGAACTGGATCGATCAAGGCGCGGAGTGGCCCGACGCTTTGGCCAACGACGTGGATCCGCCTCCTGCCGACGCGAAGGCTGTGCGAATGGTCGCGGCGATTCGAACCGGCGATCGCGCGACTTTCAATAAGTTCGTCGCCGAAGATCCGAAGTCTCTCAACCTGAGCGGTCCCGGTGGCTCCACGCCTTTCATGTTTGCGGTGCTCTACTCCGATGCGGCGACTGTCAGCGAGCTGCTCGACAAAGGAGCCGACCCCAATCAGCTCAATGACTCGAACGCCACACCTCTGATGTGGGCGGCCAACGATCTCGAAAAGACGCGCGCGTTGGTGGCGCACGGCGCGCAAGTGAATGCACGCTCGAACGACGGCAGATCGCCGCTCGCCATTGCGGCCACCCGGGCGGGGGCTGCGCCCATCGTCAAGTTTCTGCTCGAACACGGCGCGAATCCGGATCCTTCAGGTCCGACGGATACCGCCGCCCTTCGCCAGGCCGCCGCGGCGGGGGACGCGGAAGTCATGCAACTCCTGATCGACCACGGCGCGCACCCTAAGGCCGCAGGGGAGGAGACGCTCGCGTCTTCGATCGAGACGGATTGCAAGAAGTGTATTCAACTGGTCGAGAAGAGCTTCGACGCCAAGGCCTACAGCACCGCGCTGGTTGACCTCTCCATCCATAGCGAGCACTTTGACGGAATCAAGTTTGCGATGGAGCATGGCGCAAACGTGAAAGCGACCGACGTAGAGGGGCGCACGCCGCTTCTGTTCGCCGCGAATTCCGACTTGCTTCCCTTGAACACCGTCCAATTGCTGATCGATCGCGGAGCCGACGTCAACGCCAAAAACATTTACGGCCATACGCCTCTTTACCTGGCCAAACTGCACGGCGACACGCCGATTGTAGATCTCCTGCTTAAATCCGGCGCTAAACCGGAACCGATCGCCGATCCGGTTCTGAAGTTTCAAAAAGCGAATACGATTCAGAGCGCGGTCGAGCGTTCGATTCCGCGCTTACAGCAGGCGGACATTAGCTTCTTGCAGCAGTCGGGTTGTGTCTCCTGCCATAACGAAGCGTTGACCGACATGACCCTTTCGACGGTCCGCAAAGCGGGATTCAAAGTGGACGAGCAGATGGCGGCGAAAGAAGTGAGTGGGGTAGCGCAATTCTTCGATCTGTGGCGTGACCGGCTGTATCAGGGCAATGCTCCGGGCGGCGTCGCCTACGCATTGGTAGGGTTGCATGCCGAGCACTACGCGCCGGATCTGGTCACTGATGCAATCGCACGCTATATCGCCATGAAGCAATTTCCCGACGGCCACTGGGGATACGGCTGCGGCGGATCGCGGGCTCCGCTGTGCGGCGCCGAGATTTCGAATACGGCGCTGTCGCTGCGGGCCTTACAATTTTATGCGCCCGTCACCAATCGCGCTGAGTACGACAAGTCGATTCAGATGGCGGCTGCATGGCTGGTGGAGGCGCCGTCGAGAACCAACGAAGATCGCACCTACAAAGTCTTTGGCCTGGCCTGGATTGGTAAAGACAAGCCGGCTCTTCAGAAAGCGGCGAAGGAACTGCTGGCAACGCAGCGCAGCG
>JBDTTL010000039.1:0-21681 GCA_039930665.1 Acidobacteriota bacterium | reverse complement strand
CGAAGCAATCAGGGTATCATTTGTTTCAACGCCAGCAGCGGCGGCGCGGCGCTTTTATCGGGCTACCGGCATCCCTTTGCCATAATCGCCCCGCTACAATAACTTTGATGCAGCTTTCTGACATATTCGTTCGCATGGGCCCGGATCAGTTCGAGCAGCTCCTGCGCTCCATCTCGCTTGGCCGTCTGAAAACATTTCAGATGTTCGAGCCCTTCAAGACGCGCCTGCACCTGCACAAGCTGAACTCGGAAGCCTTGCGCAAGTGCGCGCCTCGTCAATTTGCGCGCCTGCAGGAAGAAGGCAATACCGATCTCGCCACGGACCTGGCGCAGGCCATTCTGATCTCGCATATGGATATGATCAAGGCCGTTTTGGATGAACTGGGTGTGCCCCACGAAGACGGCTTCTTCGCCAAGGATACCGACGTCAGCACCTACTTAAAGGAGGGCTGGCAACAAACTGCGTGGGACAAATTTCGCGGCCAGTATCCACCCGCGGCGCTGCTATTCTACATCAACCACCTGGCTTGGGAAGTAGCGAAGGCGGAAGACGTGTTCGCGCCCGCGGCCTTACCACTCGGCTGAATGCAGAAAATCTACCAAGCCTTTCAAGCCGGTGACCGCGAGAGCGCGAAGGCGGAAGTCGGGGCCGATCCCACGCTGGCCATCTTTGCGGCGGCCATCTTCGGCGATGCGGCAGAGATCGAGAACCTGTTGGCCGACAATCGTTCGCTGGTGAACGCCGTGAGTCTCGATGGTTGGTTTGCGCTGCACCTAGCCGCGCATTTTGGGCACGCCGAGGCGGTGCGGGCGCTGCTGAACAAAGGAGCGCAAGTGAATGCCTGTTCCACCAATGCGATGCGCAACATGGCGCTGCACGCGGCCGCGGCGGGCCGTGCGCCCGGCGTGGCGAAACTATTGCTTGATGCGGGAGCCGATGTCAACGCTCGGCAGAGCGGCGGCTGGACGCCCTTACATTCCGTCGCCCAGAATGGCGATGTCGCATTCGCACTCATTCTTACGGGGGCCGGGGCCGACGTCAGCGTTCGCGCCGACAATCAGCAGCGCCCACTGGATCTGGCCCTTACCAAAGGGCAACAGGCGATGGTGGATTTTCTCGAATCTCACGGAGCGAGTTTATAGCACCGCAGGCCGCACTCACGGCCAATCGGGAAAGACAACCTCTATCGCACTCTTCGCGTAGCGCTGATAGAAGGCTTTTTCGAAATGTTTTCCCCAATGCCAGCATGCGCACGTAGGTTTCTGGCTCAGGGCCAGATCCACATCCGCTACGCCGACGGCTGCACGCTGGAGTTCACCGCGCCGCAGGCGATTAATATTACGCCGGGACACGACGGCTGGGTGGTGGGAGGCGAACCCGCTGTGGTGATCGAGTTCGACTTCCAGGGGGAAACCGCCGCGAAGTTCGGGATTCCCGGGCAGCACTCCCACTAACCGACTTCGGCACCCGGCGTGCACATCTCCTGGCATGACTATCAAAAAAATTCTGGCGACAGTGACTGTGGTGGGCGGAAGTCTGTGCGCGGTTGCGATGGCGCAAACGGCCAAAGACGACATTAAAGACGCCGGTCATGAGGTCAAGGAAGCGGGGAAAGCAACGGGGAAAGCCGCCAAGAAGACGGGAAGCGCCACCAAAAAGACCGTAAAAAAAGGCGTCCATAAAGCCGCCGAGAAGACCGAAGAAGGCGCCGACAAAGTCAGGCAAAAGACGCAATAAGCCCTGGCCTTCAGGTAGAACTTTCCGAACGATGACGGCCGCCAGCGCCGCGGTGACTATGGACGTCCAGTCGATTCGCCCATCCTGCTCCGGCGGCCCTATTTTTGCGGTGCCTTCCTCTGCAGTGCTTCCGGCACCCGTTGGGTATCCAGCTTGCCGATCTGGAAGGTCCATTTGAGCGGCACGGTCTTCGGTAGAAAACATTGCTTGTCGTCGCAAGCCTGGTAGCGGAACGAACCTTCCACGGTCAGAGTCCGGTCTGCGCTCAAGGACGACGTAATCTCGGGATCGAGGCCAATTGCCACGTCGCGCACGATGCGGATGTGACTGTTATACACCGGCACGGTTTCATTGATCGCCGGCAGGTTGAGTTTACGCGAAGCGGGATACGCGGCCGGGAATGCGACCCAACCTTTGGATTCCGACATCTGCCAATCAATGGGAATATAACGCTCTACTCCCGGTGCGTAAACATGCATCTTTGGCTTGGGATCGATTTCCAGCACCAGCGCCGTGCGATGTCCGGGCGCGAGCATCGCGTCGCTTGCAAAATAGGTCAGCTTGAGCTGGTTGTTCTCGAAAACGTTCTTGGCGATACGGCTTCCGGTGTCGTCCACGCCGAATTCGCGCGTTAGAATGCTGGCTGCAGAGGATCGCTCGCGGTAATCGTCATCGAAATATTTAGCGGTGACGATGCCGCGCTCGTTGATGACATAAGTTCCGGGAAACGGAATCCCGTAGCGCGAAGTGCCCTTCTCGGCATTAGTATTCAGAATCTCGAAGGCGCGAATCACTTTGGAATCCGGGTCGGAGAGCATGCTGAAAGTAATCCCGATACGCGCCGCGAAGGTCTTGAGTACGTCGGTGCTGTCATACGTCAGAGAGGCTACGTTCAGGCCCTTCTTGCGGAATCCCTCTACTTGGCGGTTCAAATCTGCCAGTTGCGTCTTGCAGTACGGGCACCAGTCCGCCGAGCGTACGAACGTAAGCAGCAGCCCCTTGGGCCCTTTCAGCGTCGCGAAAGTTTGCCGCTTGCCGTTCAAGTCGACGGCTTCAAACTCCGGGATATGCGCGCCCACGGCGGGGCCGGTCTTGGCGTTCGCCGATTGGTCCGTGAGCGGGCGCAACCGCGGGCGGTCGTCGGCCGCATGAACCTGCAAACATAAACCCAGCGTCAGCGCACTCAGTAAAGCTTTCATGTATTCATTCTACGCTCCAGCGTCATTTTCATTCCATGTTTCGGCCGCAGCGTGATTACGGCCCGCGTCTCGACGAGATGTCCCGGGACCAGACGCATCTTCCAGCGTTGGGCGATGGTGGCTAATACCAGCACCCCTTCCGCCCAGGCAAATCGCTCGCCGATACACACACGCGCTCCACCTCCGAATGGAAAATAGGCAAACTTCGGACGTTTGGCGGCTTCGTCGGGCTGCCAGCGATCTGGATTAAAGCGCTCCGGTTCGGGCCACCACCGCGGATCGCGATGCACAACCCAGGGACTCATCAGCAGAATCGACTTTGCTGGAATCGTGTAGCCGCCGATTGAATAATCTTGTCGCGCACGCCGTCCGATGGCCCAAGCCGGCGGATAGAGACGCAGCGATTCGGCGAAGACTCCGTTGGCGTAAGGCAGTCTGGACATATCGTCGAAGCCCGGCAGCTTCCCGCCCAGTGCGCTGTCGATCTCAGCGTGCATCCGCGCTTCGACATCCGGATTCTGCGACAGCAGATACCAGGTCCAGGTGAGCGCATTGGCCGTGGTCTCATGGCCGGCGATCAGCAGCGTTAGCGCTTCATCGCGCACCTGCTTGTCGGTCATATGGCCCTTGTCGTCTTCGTCCTGCGCCAGCAGCAGCATGGATAGCAGATCGCCCGCGTCTTTCCCGCATCGTCGGCGCTCGGCGATCAGTCCATAGACGATTTTGTCCAGCTGGTCGCGCGCCTTTTCGAAGCGCCGTACCGGAGGAATCGGCAGCTTTTGTATCCACTCCGAAAACGGCAGTAGCAGGGTGTCGAACAGCTCAAAGATCTGCGTCATCGCGCGGCCGATTTCATCCGCGTCCGATGAGACATCGGCGCTGAACAGCGTGCGCCCGACAATCGCCAGCGTCAGCCGCGTCATTTCGCGATGCATGTCGAGTTCGACACCTGTCGGCCACCCCTCCCGCGCGCGTTCGGCGCAGGCGACCATGTCGCCGGCGTAGCGCGCCAGACGATCGCGATGAAATGCCGGCTGCACCAATCTGCGCTGGCGGGTATGAAACTCAGCTTCGCTTGTCAGCAGCCCGTCGCCCAGCAGCACCTTGGCGCGCTCCAGCATGCGGCTTTTGGTGAAGTTGCCCTGATGAGTGATCAAGATGTCGCGAATCGCCTCCGGATCGCTCACCACAAAAGCATGCTGCGGCCCCAGCCGCATATACGCCAGATCGCCGTGCTCGCGCGCGACTTTGAGCAGGTAATTCGCGGGGTCCTTGCGGAAGAGTGGCAGTACGCCGAGCCAAGGCCGAGAGTTCTTCGGCCCGGGCGGCCGCAAAGGCGATGTATTGGGCGCGGTAGGCAGCCCTTCCATTGTTGTATGATTCACCTACGAAAGGATACGCGCCCATGTCCAGTTACGTTCCACCGCCGTTTCCACCTAACCCTCCGCCGCCAAACCCTCCATCAGTAGACCCGTTTGCCTCCAGTCAGCCTCCGCTTCCGCCGGGCAAGAAGTCGAACATCCTCCTGTGGGTTCTGGGTGGCGTCGTGGCGCTGCTGATCGGCGTCACCGCCATGTGCGGACTGGGCGGCTATTTCCTGATGCGCAAGGCCAAGCAAGCCGGCTTCGATTCAGGTTTGCTCACGACGAATCCGGTTTACGCCGCCGCGAAAATGGCCGCGACCATGAATCCCGACGTCGATACCGTTTCGACCGACGACGGCAACGGCACCATCACCGTGCGAGACAAGAAAACCGGCAAGACCACCACCCTCAAGTTCGATGCCGACAAGAAAACCATGGTGGTCACCGATGAAAACGGAAAAGAGGCTACGGTCCGAGTGAACACTGACGGCGATAAGGGTACCGTCGAAGTGCAGTCGGCCGACGGCAGCATGAAGTTCGGCGCATCGGCAAACGCCCAGATGCCCGCGTGGATGCCGGTGTATCCCGGGTCTTCGCCAACTGGCACTTTCTCCACGCAAACCAATGACGGAAGCCAGAGCACCTTCGCGTTCAAGACTCAGGACGCGGCCGCCAAGGTGATGTCGTATTATCAGGACCAGCTAAAATCCAGCGGCTTCAGCATCAACATGGCCACCAACACTCCGCAGGGCGGCATGGTGATGGCTGAAGATAGCGGCAAGTCCCGCTCGCTGATGATCACGGCGAGCACTTCGAGCGATGGCACCGACGTCAGCTTGACGGCAATCGAAAAAAAGTAGAGAAGAGATAAACAGAATAGCGAAAGCACATTAGTGCGATGAAGGAAATCACCGATGAAGTCGAAAAAGCTCTCTCCGCGGGGTTTTACCATCTCGCGATAATAACCGCCCTCGGACTCCCGGATATCTGCGCCGCGCTGGAATCCGACGATGGTGAAACGAGCGGTGCGAAGTACAAGGCTTGGTGACGCATGGATGGCGAGGTTATATCCGCAAATCACCAGCGTTGATCTGTACAGCTTACGGTGCGGAGTCGTTCATCAAGGTCGTTTAGGCCACTACAAGATGCAATATGCGCGCGTGCTATTTACGATTCCGAACGCCCAGCGCAACGTTTTTCACCGCAACATCATTGATGACGCGCTGAACCTCGATGCTGTCCTTTTCTGCCGAGACATAATACGGTGCGTCTCGGAATGGTACTCGGCGAAACAAAACGATCCTAACGTACAGGAAAATTTTCCACGGTTGCTCCGATTGAGGCCGGATGGTATGGCCCCGTATATGGTTGGCATGCCACTCATTGCTTAGAAGGAGCAGATGAAGTGCAACCAGCGCCGAATGCCGATGTGCGTCAATGCAAGCCGGTCACGCCGTTGAGTACTTGGTCAGAATCAGCGTCTCGGGTCCCAACTCCTGGGCGGTGCTCTCGCCAAAACCCGCGTCGCGGAACATGGCGTCAAGTTCCTTGAAGGTGTAGGCGTCGCCGCTTTCGGTCGACCCAAGCATCATCATGCTGAAGGCGGCGGCCTGTGGGGGGGAGATGCGGTCGTCGTTAGGCACGAACTCCACCGTCGCCACACGCCCTCCCGGCTTCAGCGCCGCGTGGACCCGCTTCAGCAGCTTCACGTTGGTCGCATGATCGAAGTGATGCAGAAAATTCGGCAGCAGAACCAGGTCGTAGCCGCTCCCCAGGTCCACCTCGAAAGCGCTGCCGGCGATGCCATGGTAGCGATCGCCTACGCCAGCCTGGCGCGCATGCTCGGTCGAGAGTTCCAGCACATTCTTCCAGTCGAGCCCATAGATCTCCGTTTTTGGATTCAGCTTGGCGATCGCGATCCCGTAGGCGCCCGGTCCCGCGGCAATATCCAGCACTTTCATGGGCTGCCCAGCTAGATTCACAATCTGCGCCAGCGCCGGGGCGCCCATCGCCGACATCGGCGCCATCCATTTGGCGAACTCGACCCAGACAGGAGCTTCCGGGCCCATATTCCCCTGGTCGTTCACCGCACCGCCCTTGCGAACCGCCGCCGTCAGGTCCAAGAAATTCGCGACGTGCGATGGATGCACCAGGAAGAAAGCGGTAGAGCCCAGATAAGCCGGCGATTTCTTATCGAGAAACACGGCGGAGTCCGGCGTCAGCCCGTAGATGCCATCCTGCTTGGTGAGAAAATCTTGAATGGTCATGAAGTCGCAAAGAATGCGCATGCCCTTCTCGCTGGTCTGAGCGCGTTTCGCAAGATCGGTGGCTTTCACGACGCCTTGGCCGATCAGCGTGAAGACTTCGAGCTCAATCGCAGCCTTGAGAGCAGTCGCGCGCGAGAATCCGTTCAACGCGTCGAAAATCAAGAGGGGATTCGGTTCGTGTCCGGTTGCCGGTGCAGAGCTTTGAGTAGCCATATCGTTCATCATATCTACTAGCATGAGTCGCACGTTCTCTTCCCGCCTGCAGTGGGATTCGCAGCCCAATCCATTGAGCACCCTGCTGACGGAGAAGCGCCGCGAAGGCGCTGCGATCCTGGATCTCACCGAATCCAATCCTACCCGCGCCTGCCTCGATTACCCGGGCGAAGAACTGCTCGCCGCTTTCGCCGACCCGCGGGCGCTTCGTTACGATCCGGACCCACGTGGCTTGTTAGTAGCGCGCCAAACCGTGTCGGAATATTACGCGCAGCGCGGCGTGGAAGTGCCCGTGTCGCGCATCCTGCTTACGGCCAGCACCAGCGAAGCCTATTCGTATCTCTTCAAGCTGCTCACCAATCCCGGCGACGAGATCCTCGTCCCGCACCCGTCCTATCCCTTGTTCGACTACCTCGCCGCCATGGAATCGGTGGGCGTTGGCCAGTACCCGCTGCGCTACGACGGCGTCTGGCACATCGATCTCGACGCTCTCGCGAGCGCCATCACGCCGCGCACCCGCGCCATCGTAGTGGTGAATCCCAATAATCCCACCGGCTCTTACTTGAAGCGCAGCGAATGGGAGCGGCTTCAAACCTTCGGCCTTCCCATCCTTTCCGACGAAGTCTTCTCTGATTTCGCCTTCGCCCCCGATCCCTCGCGCCTCGCCACACTCCCGGGTTCCAGCAGCACGCTCACATTTTCGATGAGCGGGCTCTCGAAAGTCGCCGGCCTTCCGCAGATGAAGCTGGGCTGGATCGTCGCTAGTGGCCCGGATCACGCGGCGGCGCTGGACGGCCTGGATTGGATCGCCGACACTTTCCTGTCGGTCGCGACGCCGGTTCAGTGGGCGCTGCCGCGTATCATGGCCGCGTCGGCCGCCATCCGGGAGCAGATCCGCCGGCAGACCCGCGCCAACCTGGAGCATCTGATCGAGCGTTCTTCGGCCGCCGGCTCGCCCTGCCGCTGTCTCCACGTGGAGGGCGGCTGGTACGCCATCCTCGAAGTGCCCCGCATTCGCACGGAGGACGAATGGGCACTGCGGCTATTAGCCGAATGCGAGGTCCTGGTTCAGCCGGGCTTCTTCTACGATTTTGAAGCGGAAGCCTTTCTGGTGTTGAGCCTGCTCACGCCCCCGGCAGTTTTCGCCGAAGGACTCCGCCGCATTCTGGATTCAGCGGGCGTTGCTTCCTAAAGAAACTGTCCCAAACGGTCGTTATTAAGGGTGGAGGGTACTACGTACCTGGATTGACCAAGCTATGTCTCTCACCAAGCCCAAAGTGGTCGTCGTGATGCCGGCTTACAACGCCGCGGAGACCCTGCGCATGACTTATGCGGAGCTGCCGCATGACAGCGTGGATCTAGTGATTGTCGTCGACGACGGCAGTTCCGACGAAACCGCCGCCATTGCGCGCGATCTGGGCCTGGAGCTGTTCGTCCACAACCGCAATTACGGCTACGGCGCCAATCAGAAAACTTGCTACCGCGAAGCGCTGCGCGCCGGCGCCGATATCGTGGTGATGGTGCATCCCGATTATCAGTACGATCCCACCTTGCTGCCCGAAATTATCCGGCCGATTCAGGAGTGCCAAGCCGATGTAGTGCTGGGTTCGCGGCTGTTAGGCGGGCATCCCATGGCGCAGGGCATGCCGTGGTGGAAATATGCCGCGAACCGCTTCCTGACGCAGCTTGAGAACGCGATCTTCGGCTTGCGCCTGGCCGAATACCACACCGGTTACCGCGCCTTCCGGCGGGAGGCGCTGGATCAAGTCAACCTGGATATGAATTCCGACAACTTCATATTCGATCAGGAAATCATCGCGCAATTTGTGAACTTGAATATGCGCATCGCGGAGGTCCCTGTGCCCACGCGCTATTTCCCGGAAGCGTCCTCCGCTTCCTTCGTCCAGAGTTCGGTCTACGGTCTCTCGATACTGTGGCTACTGTTCAGATATGAGCTGCATCGCCTGGGCTTGGTCCGGCAGCGGTCGTTTGAAAGCCTGACGCGCCGCTATATGGTGGCTCCGCGCCCCGAGGGCCTGCTGGCGGAGGGCAAGAAATGAAGCTCGCGTACGGCCCAGCTTTGCTGGCGATCACCCTGTGCGCCTTTTCCGCCGGCTGCGGCGATCCCGACGCGTTTGATCAGGGCGTAGCCAAAGGCGCCGCCGAAGCTGAACCCTTCCAGTTGGACAGCGAGCAAGTCTCCATAAACCTCGCTCAACTTGCCTGCGGGGTCAACGACGAGCTGTGGAGTGCTCCCGGCGGGGGCTCGGACCGTTCCATCTCGCGTCTGCTGCAAAAGGGCCGGGATCTTAGCTTCAGCGACGATGTTAGCTCCGAGGAATTGGGCTACACGTCTCCTTACACCCAAGTGCGCGGCAAATTTACCCTGGTCGTGGACCACGTGGCCTCGATCCGCGACGGTGAGGATAAATTGACCAAAATTGTCCAGGCCAAGATTGGCATCAAAGTGGCGGAGCCGTGTTTCGACACTCCTCTGTTCATCATGGGTACCCGCAAAGGCGAATACCATGAGGACTTGCCGGCCACGCTCCAGTATGAACGCTACGGCGAAGGCTGGCACCTGACTAAGATCCTTCATTGATGCGCCTGCTGGGGACCGTTTCGATATTACTGGGACTCTCGACCCGCCATTCACTCCTTCAACGAATGCTAAAATAACGGTTTCTGCTGAGGCGAGTTCTTGTTCACCCAGCGAAATGGGACTTTCACAAAATAACAAGATCGCAGGGCAAGGAGAATCATGGCTGTCACCGGTGCGGGTTTGGAAGGTATCGTCGCTGCGGAATCGAAGATTTGTTATATCGATGGCGACGCGGGCATCTTAAGCTATCAGGGCTACAACATTCATACGCTCGCCGATCATGCGACGTTTGAGGAAGTCATCTACCTGCTGTGGTACGGCCGCCTTCCCAAGCAAGCGGAACTGGATCAGTTGAAGGCGTCGCTGGCCGCCAACCGTGCCATTCCCTCTGAAGTCACTGCGTTTTTGAAAGCCACCGGCAAGGCCGTGCCCATGGATGTGCTGCGCACAGCCGTCTCCATGTTGTCGCTTTACGACGCGGACGAAAAAGACACCTCCATCGAAGCCAGTGAGCGCAAGGCCGTCCGCCTGATGGCCCAGACCGCCACGATTGTCACCACATTCGACCGGCTGCGCAAAGGCCAGGACGTGGTTGCGTCCGACCCCGCGCTAAGCACCGCCGGGAATTTTCTCTATACCCTGACCGGCAAGAAGCCAGACGACGTGATGGAGCACGTCTTCGATATCGCGCTGATCCTGCATGCCGATCATGAGCTCAACGCCTCCACCTTTGCCGCGCGCGTGGTGGCCGCGACACTTTCCGACATGTACTCTGCCGCCACCGCCGGGGTGGCTGCGCTCAAAGGCCCGCTGCATGGCGGCGCTAATGAAGACGTGATGAAAATGCTGCTCGAAGCAGGCTCGGCCGATAAAGCCATGGCCATGGTGAAGGCCCGCTTGGCCGAGAAGAAAAAGATCCCCGGCTTCGGCCACCGCGTGTATCACACCATCGATCCGCGCGCCACGCACTTGAGCGCGCTCTCCGAGGAACTCGGCAAGCGCACCGGCCACGTCGAGCTCTATCTCACCTCCATCCGCATTGAGAAGTACATGAAGGAAGCCAAAAATCTGAACGCGAATGTCGATTTTTATTCAGCGTCGACCTACTATTCGCTGGGGATTCCCATCGATCTTTTCACGCCCATTTTCGCCGTCAGCCGCATGTCCGGCTGGACGGCGCACGTGCTGGAACAATATCGCAACAATCGTCTGATCCGCCCCCGCGCGGACTACATCGGCACGCCCGTCGGGCAGGCGTGGGTCCCGATCGCCGAGCGCTAAAAACCAGAACGACACTTGCGGCAGCTCGATGTACGATCTTTCCTTCTTTCGCCAAAATCTCGACGCGATCGCCCTCCGGCTGGCGGACCGCGGCTTCACGCTGGATGTGGAAGCCTTCCGGCAACTGGATAGCGAGCGGCGCGCCGCGCTTACCGAATCGGAGCAACTCAAAGCTCTGCGCAAGTCCGAGTCGCAGGAAATCGGCAAGCTGATCAAGGCGGGCCAGGACGCCTCCGAGCGCCAGCAAAAAATTCGTGAAATGGGCGACCGCGCCGCCGCGCTCGAAGAACGCGCCAAGGAATTTGACGACAAGTACCGCCAGTTGCTGGCCGGCGTTCCCAACACTCCGCATGCCTCCGTGCCCACGGGCCGCAGCGCCGACGACAACGTTGAAGTGCGCCGCTGGGGCACGCCGCCGACTTTTTCATTCACGCCCCAGGCGCATTGGGATCTTGGCCCCGCGCTCGGCATCCTGGATTTCGAGCGCGCCGCTAAAATCACCGGTGCGCGCTTTGCCGTCTACTGGGGCCTGGGCGCAAAGCTCGAGCGGGCCCTTATCAATTTCATGCTGGACGTGCACACCCAGCACCACGGCTACACCGAAGTGCTGCCGCCGTTCATCGCGAATACTGCCAGCTTCTACGGTACCGGGCAATTGCCGAAGTTCGAGGCGGATCTGTTCAAGCTCCAAGGCACGGATTATTATCTGATTCCCACCGCCGAAGTCCCGGTGACGAATCTGTATCGCGACGAAACCATCGACTACGACAAACTTCCCATCAAGCTGTGCGCCTACACGCCTTGCTTCCGCAGCGAAGCCGGCTCTTACGGGCGCGACGTGCGTGGCATCATCCGCCAGCACCAGTTCCAGAAAGTGGAACTGGTCAAGTTCACACCCCCTGAAACCAGCTACATCGAGTTAGAAGCGCTCACCATGGATGCCGAAGATATTTTGCAGCGGCTCGGTCTGGCCTACCGCACGGTGGTTCTGTGCACCGGCGACATGGGCGCGAGCTCGGCGAAGACTTATGACATCGAGGTCTGGCTTCCCGGCCAGAACGCGTATAAGGAAATTTCATCCTGCTCTAACTTCGAGGGGTACCAGGCGCGCCGCGCCTCGATTAAAACCAAATCCGGCGGCGGCAAGGCCGATTTCGTACACACCATCAACGGCAGCGGTCTCGCGGTGGGGCGTACCTGGCTGGCAATCCTGGAAAACTACCAGCAGGCCGACGGTAGCGTGGTTGTTCCCGAAGCCCTGCGCCCGTACCTCGGCGTCGATGTAATTCGCGCGGCTTAAAATCAGGCACATAGCACTTTTATTCGGCCCGGTCTCGCTTCTGCTGTCCCTAAACTTCTGGGCGACGGGAGGCGAGTCGATGTCTGGTTTGAAACGTGCGCTTTTATTGCTGGCGGTGACGGGGTTTGCTTTCGGGCAGCCCGCGCTCACCCAAATACAAGATATTCTTTATCGCGCCGATGGGACACGCTTCACAGGAACCATGCTCCTCCAGTGGCAGAGTTTCCTCGCGGGCGACACTTCGAACATCGCGACCTCGCGTCTGACGGTGCCGATCGTCAACGGTGTTCTCAGCGTGAAGCTGGTTCCCACTACTACCGCTTCGGCCGGCGCGCAATACAATATCACCTATTCGAGCGGCGGCGTGAACCGTTTCACTGAGGTGTGGGCGGTGCCGCCGACCACTGCGAAGCTGCGGGTTCGCGACGTGCGCCTTTCGAGCGGAACCGTGGTGGGGCCGGAGCCTCTCACCGGCAACCCCATCCAGATCGGAGACGTCACCGGTTTGTCCAACGCGCTCGCTATTCGGCCCACTCAAGGCGTGGGCTTTGCGATTGGGCGCGCCGCTGTCATCAATCAGGCGGGTCAGATCGAAGCGGGCGCCGGCAACCTGGGCGATTGCGTGCACGTCGACGGCACCTCCAACTCTTGCGGAAGCGGTGGTGGAGGTGGGATTCAGCCGTTGTTCTTGGACGCCGAACCCCCCGGCGGCGCCATCAACGGGACTAATGCTGCCTTTACGCTTAGCTTTGCCCCCTCACCGATTGGCAGCCTGATCCTGTTCCGCAACGGCCTGTTACAGGTGGCCAGCTTCGATTACGCGCTCAGCGGCAACGCAGTCACTTTCTTCAGCGGCTCCATTCCGCAAGCTGGCGACCAGCTTCTGGCCAGTTACCGCTACGGCAATCCCGGCAACCCGCTCGGGACGCTCACCGCAGCCCAGGTCATTTGCAGTAGTGCCGGCAGCGGCACCAGCGCCACGGTGTCTACCTTACTTGGAACCTGCACCATCCCTGCTGGCCTGCTCACCACTGGCGACCGTATAGAAGTGCAGTTCCAATACCTCCATACCGGAACCACTACGGCGTTCGCGGGCGAGCTCCGCTGGGGCGCCAGCACGATTCTGTCGCGAACCTCGGTGGCCGGCGAAACAGCGCTCACCGGACGCTCCACTTTCGGGATTCTGGGCAGCGGTCAAGCCTGGAATGCGCAAAGTTGGGGTAACAGCTTTACGCTGGCGAATGCGGTCGGCGCGGCGTCCGAGAATTCCTCCTTGAGCTTGACCGTCGGCTTCCGCGGCGCCATGGCTGCGACTACCAGCGACGCGGTAACTCTCGGGAACTTCACGGTAATCCGCTACCCGGCGCAGTCCAACCCATAGCTGCCGACGGGCGGTCAAGGGCGACCTCGGGTAAATACCTTACTTTATTACCCCGAACGCCGGTCAGCCTATTACGTAAGGGGTTTTAGGACAGCCTTTCGGGTGTTACTACTCTTGTCGTTTTCCGTCGCCTCGGGCAAGATATGAATAGAAGTTCAGCACGGCCCGAGGGCACTTTATGACTATGACTGCCAGACTTTACACATTCATTTGCCGGCTCCACAACGATCCACGGGGTCAAGACTTAGTAGAATATGCTCTGATGGCGGGCTTTGTGGCCGTCGCCGGCGGGGCCATCTTCCCCGCTACTTTGATGCCGGGCGTGAGCACGATCTTCTCAAAAATCAATATCTTCACTGCGGCAGCCGCCAGTCAAGGCAGTTAGTACCCGTGGCGTGCGCGGCCCGGAAGGCCTGCGCTAGCGCCGCAGGTGACTTTCCTAGGCCGCGGCTTCGCAATCCGGCAACTGCAACGGGCGCGAGGAACTCAATTCCGCGATGCGAACGCGTCCCGGCGAAGTGTTATGCTGATCGCAGCCAGTGACTGCCGTTTCCGCCGCACGAGAAGTCTCCTTTCGCATCCTGACCAAAGTCGACGCCGGAGGCTACGCTTCGGATCTGTTGCGCCATGAAACCGCGACGCTGGATTCCCGCGATGCCGCCTTGGCCGAAACATTGGTCTTCGGTTGCCTGCGCTATCAAAATCAACTCGACTTCCTGATCGCCCATTTCGCCGGCCGTCCGCAACCTAAGCTCGATCTCGAAGTCCGTATCGCCCTCCGTCTGGGCATCTTTCAATTGCGCTATCTCGACCGCGTTCCCGCCCACGCGGCCGTGGCCGAAAGCGTCGAGCTGGTCAAGAGCGCCCATAAACGGTCCGCCACGGGCTTCGTAAACGCCGTGCTGCGTAAGGTGACTCGCGCGCCGGTACGCTGGCCGGATCGCGCCACCGAACTCTCTCTTCCGGCCTGGATGCTGGAGCGTTGGGAGCGCGACTACGGCCCGGCCATCGCCCGCGGTATCGCCGAGGCAGCGCTCGCTGAACCCGAAGCGTACATTAATCTTGCGACCGGCCGCCGGCAAGACATCGGTGCGCAATCGATTGTCCCGCTGCTCGAAATTGAGCCGGGCATGACCGTGCTCGATCTGTGCGCCGCCCCCGGCAATAAAACCGCCCAAGCCATCGCCGCCGGAGGGCTTGTCACGGCTTGCGACCGCTACTTGCGCCGCCTCGTCGAAGTGCCGGGAGACGCCCGCCGGGTAGTTCTCGACGCTGCCGACCCCTTGCCCTTCTCAACTAGGTGCGGCCTCTTCGACCGCATCCTGATCGACGCACCCTGTTCCGGCACCGGCACGCTGGCGGGAAATCCCGAGATCAAATGGCGATTGGAGCCAGCGGATTTGTCGGCTTTCCAGTCACGGCAGCGAAAGATGATCGAGCAGGCGCTTCCGCATTTACGCCCGGGCGGTCGTCTGGTCTATGCCACGTGCTCGCTGGAGCCCGAAGAGAATGAGGCGGTGGTCCAAGGTTTGCCGGTGCTTGCAACCCATTTACGGATTCCCGGCCGCGATCCCGGCGATGGTTTTTTCGCGGCAACGATCCAGCAAGGGGAAACGCGCAAGCGAGGTGCGCCGTCCAATCCCCGTGCTAGCGCGTGATACCATAAGTAAAGCTTTTTCGGACGCTCGTTAGCTCACGTGTTAGCGATGTAAGTTTTGCTCATGCCCGAAATCCTCCCATCCATTCTTTCCGCCGACTTTGCCCGCTTAGGTGAGCAGGTGGCCGCGTTGGAACAAGCTGGCTGCCGCACCTTGCACGTCGACGTCATGGACGGCCATTTCGTGCCCAATCTCACTATCGGGCCGCCGGTTGTGGCATCGCTGCGTAAGGCGACCCGGCTGAAGCTTGACGTCCATCTGATGATTACCGACCCGGACCGCTATGCTCCGTTCTTCATTGAAGCCGGAGCGGATCACGTCTCGGTGCACCAGGAAACTTGCCCCCATCTGGATCGTACTTTGAAAATGATTCAGGGCTTGGGTGCACGGGCGGGCGTGGTCCTCAACCCGGCGACGCCGATCGAGACCGTCGAGGAAGTGCTGGGATTCGTGGATTTCGTTCTGATCATGAGCGTGAATCCGGGTTTCGGCGGGCAGAAGTTCATTCCCTATACGCTCGATAAGGTCCGCCGGCTGGCTGCCTGCAAGCGCGAGCGAGGCCTGGGGTTCGCCATTGAAATCGACGGCGGCGTCACTCTCGATAACGTGGGTGAAATGGTGAAGGCAGGCGTGGAATGGATTGTGGCCGGATCCGCCATTTTCGGGGCGGGGAATCCGGCGCAGGCGTATGTGGAAATGCAACACTTGGCCCACGCGGCCGGGATGGTACACGTTTAGACCAGATTCGGTTATAGTCGTGAGGAATATGGCGATGAATTTCAACACCAAGAAGATCGGGATAGCGGCTCTGGCGGCAGTGATGCTCACTGGCGGCTGCGGGTTCCACCGCAAGAAGTACGAGAACCCCATCACCAAGGACACCGAGCAGCCCGATAAGGTCTTGTTCGACAAGGCTATCGTCGATATAGAAAAAGGGCGTTATGAAATCGCGCGCCTCACACTGAATACGCTGATCAACACTTACGATTCGAGCGAATACCTGGCCAAGGCCAAGCTCGCCATCGCCGATAGCTGGATGCGGCAGAGCGGCGCCGAAGGCTACGCGCAGGCCGAAGCTGAATACAAAGACTTCCAGCTTTTTTACCCCACCATGGAGGAAGCACCGGAGGCCCAATCCAAAATCTGCGATATCCATATTCGCCAGATGGAGAAGGCCGACCGCGATCCCAGCAACGCGCTGCGGGCCGAGCAGGAATGCCGCGATCTGCTTACTAAATATCCCAACAGCAAGTTTGCGCCCGGCACTGAGCAGCGTTTGCGCGATATCCAGGAAGTTCTGGCGCAAGCCGAAATGGTGGCCGGAGACTATTACTACAACAAGGGTGCGCTGGCGGCCGCTACCAATCGTTTGACCGGGTTGGTGGGTCAGTACCCGCTCTACAGCCGCGCCGCCGAAGCTCTGTGGATGGATGGCGATGCTTACTCTCGCCTGGGTACACGTTTCCGCGCGAAGGCCGGCGAGGCTTATGCCCGCATCGTGCGGGAATATCCGCTCAGCCCCTATGCCGATCAGGCCAAGAAGAAGCTGCAGGAAATGGAAATGCCGGTTCCTGAAGCCGATCCCACCGCTGTGGCTCGCATGAAGTTCGAGGCAGCCAATCGCGTTGAACCCAGCAAGTTCCACAAACTCACCGATTTTATCCGGCGCAATCCGGATATGAGCGAAGCAGCCAAGAGCGGTCCGCCCACCATGGAGGCTCCGGAGCGTGAAATTCCAGTTACCGTGCCAGTCACGGCGGAGGTCGGGACGCCGGGGTTCACGGGTGACGTGACGGTGGCGCCGGTCACCGGCAACTCCGCGCTCGATACCCAGCCCGACGCACGCACCGCGACGCCGAAGCCGGCCGCCGCCCCCGCGGGCGAAGCCCCGGCGCAGCAAAAATAATCGCCCATGAGCGTGATCCTGCTGGCGGATGACAGCCCGCACGCGCAACGAATGGGCCAGCGCATTCTGACGGAGGAAGGCCACCAGGTCGAATGCGTCTCCGATGGCGAAGCTGCCGCTCTCCGCCTCGCCGAACTAAATCCGGACGTGGTGATCGCCGATGCGCATTTGCCCGGTCTCAGCGGCATCGAACTGTGCCGCTACATCAAATCCAATTGCCGTTACGTGCGCGTGATCCTGACCGCCGGATCGCTCGAAGAGCTTGACGAGGCCGCCGCGAAGCGCGCCGGGTGCGATGCCATCCTGCGCAAACCGTTTGAAGCTTCGGTGATGGCTGACGCTTTGGCGCCGCTGCTGGCGGCGGCCCGGCACGACCGGCAATCCATGGCTGCTGCCAAGACGGGCGCTTCCTCACTCGCTGCGCAGCCGCCGGCCGATCTTCGCGCGGCGGTCGAGCGCGCCATTGAACGGGAACTCCCGCGCCTTCTCGACGAGCTCACGCAGAGAGTATTATTAGCCCTGGGTCACTAAATTCCGCCCGCGACATCCCTTATGCCAGATAACAGCTTCGACATCGTATCCAAGATCGACTTGCCGGAAGTGAGCAACGCCGTACAGCAGGCGGTCAAAGAAATCCAGCAGCGCTTCGATCTGAAAGACAGCCGCTCGTCGATCGAGTTGCGCGAGAAAGAGAATAAGATTCTGCTAGCCAGCTCCGATGAGTTCAAGCTCAAAGCGATCACCGACGTCCTGCAAGCCAAACTGGTGAAGCGCAGCGTGCCGCTCAAGGGCTTGACCTACGGGACCATCACGCCCGCCGGCGGTTCCACCGTGCGGCAGGAGATCACTTTGCAACAGGGCATCGTGATCGAGAAAGCCCGCGACATCGTCAAGACCATCAAGGACAGCAAGAAAAAGGCGCAGGCTTCCATCCAGGGTGACTTCGTGCGGGTGGCGGCCAAGGACCGCGATACCTTGCAGGAGATCATGGCTTTGTTGCGCGGCCAGGACTTCGGTATCGATATGCAGTTCACGAATTACCGGACTAATTAGAAGATCCGGACTGCCCCCAATGCCCCGCAAAATCGAGAGCCTGTTTCTTGCTGGTCAGGCCGGACGGCTGGAGGCCTTGCTCGAAGAACCCGACCAAGCCGCCGCCGGCATCGCACTGGTGTGCCATCCGCATCCGCAGCACGGCGGCACCATGCACAATAAAGTGGTCTACCGGATGGCGCGCGGCCTGCGACGATCAGCCCATGTGGTGCTGCGCTTCAATTATCGCGGCGTCAATCTCAGTGAAGGCGATTATGCGCATGGCGAGGGCGAACTCGACGACGCGCGCGTCGCGCTCGACCTGCTAATGTGCCGCTACCCGGCGCTGCCGCTCACGCTCGCGGGTTTCTCATTCGGGTCGAGAATCGTGCTGCGCCTGGGCTGCTTGGGCCAACATCGCGCGCACCGCGTCATCGCCGTGGGCTTCCCGACGGTCTACAAAGACCGGTCGTTTCTGGATGGCTGCACCGTGCCGCGAATCTTTATCCAGAGCACTCGCGACCAGTTTGGGCCGGTGGAGGAACTGCGGCCGCTGGTCGAAGCGCTGCCTGAACCCAAGCAGTTGATCTGGATCGACGCGCAGGATCACTTCTTCGCGGGGGCCTTGGAGCAGCTTGAGGAATCGGTCTTCGAACTGGCTTGAACAGAGGAACGCGGCTGGAGGCGCCTGGGTGGAAAGCTTAGGCGAGACGGAGTTCGCGCTGAAGCCGTCGCGTCGCACGCTCGCTGATCAGATCGGCCACCTTGCTGAGCAGACCGGGGATGTCTACCGGTTTGATAAACATCGAGTTCTCACGGCGCGGCAGATTTGGCCGGGCGTTCTCGTAGGTGGTCAAAAAAGCGGTAGCAGGTTTGTAGTCCATCATCTTCGCGTGCGCCAAGACCTGCAAGCCGGCTTGCGGGGATTCCAGGTGAAGATCGCTAAGAACCAGTTCAAATTCCGATTCTTCCAGCTTCCCTACGGCTTCGGCTGCGCTGGCCGCCGCGTCCACGCTGTAACCACTGGTTTCAAGCACGGTCTTCAACGTCAGCCGCGATGCGGGATCGGCAGCAACCAGCAGGACCCGCGCAAGATCATAATCGAAGCTACGTGGCAAAAAACTCATTTTTTTCAACCGGGCACCTGAAACCCAGCTACCGAACAGTCTTAGTTTAACCCCGAAAGCCTGAATTTCGATCCGGAGATTTTTGTGGAAGGTACCGACGACGGAGCACCATCTTTAGAATCAGCGGGTTTCAGGGAAAACCCGGGCGAAGATCCGATCGACGTGGAGCAGATAGCGGTCCACTGAAAACGCCTTCCGAATCTTTTCAATAGGCAGATAATAAAGGACTTCCTTGTCTGACTCAACACTGGCCCGGAAATTGCCCTCGCTTTCCCACGCGTGCATCGCGTGTCCCTGGATTACGCGGTAAGCCTGTTCCCGCAACATTCCGGCTGCGGCCAGATCCAAAAGCAGTTGCCCCGAAAAAATCAGGCCATGCGTGCTTTCCAGGTTGTGGAGCATGCGCTCGGGATAAACCCGCATGCCGTCGATCAGCCAAATGGTTTTGGCCAACAGATAGTCGGTAAGAATGGCCGAATCGGCGAGGATCACGCGCTCGGCGGACGAATGGGAAATATCGCGCTCGTGCCATAAAGCGATATTTTCCATCGCCGGGTTCAGATTGCCGCGAACTACGCGCGCGAGCCCGCAGATCTGCTCGGAGGTGACCGGGTTGCGCTTGTGCGGCATGGCCGAGGAGCCCTTTTGACCGGCAGAGAACGGCTCTTCGACTTCGCGCACTTCGGTGCGCTGCAAATGGCGGACTTCGAGCGCGATTTTTTCGAGCGTGGCGGTCAGGATGGCGAGCGCGGCGATCCACCCAGCGTGGCGGTCGCGCGCGATCACCTGGGAGGCGATATCGGCGGGCTTCAGCCCGAGACGCTGGCAGATTTTTTCTTCGGCTTCCGGACCGATGTGACCAAAGGCGCCCACCGCGCCCGAGATTTTGCCTACGCGCAAATCTTCCGCCGCGGCAGTGAGGCGCGCCAGGTTGCGCCGCATCTCGTCATACCACAGCGCCAGCTTCAGCCCGAAGGTAATGGGTTCGGCGTGCATGCCGTGGGTGCGGCCGATCTGGACCGTATGTTTAAATTCAAACGCCCGCCGCTGGAGCGATTCGAGCAACGCCTCCGTGCCCTTCTGGAGCAGCACGGAGGCTTGGTGCAGCACCAGGGCTTGCGCGGTATCGACCACGTCGTTCGAGGTCAGCCCGTAGTGCAGCCAGCGCGACGCGTCGGCTTGGCCGGCGGCCGCCATTTTCTCGGCGACGGCGGTGGTGAAGGCGATGACGTCGTGTTTGACCTCGCGCTCAATCTCGTGAATGCGCTGGACGTCGAAGGCGGCGTTGCGTCGCAGCGCGCGCGCGGCTTCTCCCGGCACCTCGCCGGTCTCAGCCAGCGCTTCACTCGCGGCAAGCTCGACGGCCAGCCACTGCTCGAAGCGGTTCTCGTCGCCAAAGATGATGCCCATTTCGGGCCGGGTATATCGAGGAATCATTTTCTGAATCAGTACACAAAACACTCGGAGGGCTGATCGGCCGGTGGCTTAATCTTAGGTTCGGCGATCACCAGCCGCGTGAACAGGCTCCGGCCATCGAGAGCCTGCGCGGCCATCAGGCGCACGATTTCAGGATGGTTGTTCTGCGCACTCAAATGGCCCAGGATCAGAGTGGAGGTGCGCGTGTCCAGTTCATCGCGGATGAAGGAGCAAGCGACATCGTTCGACAAATGCCCGTTGCGCCCCATGATGCGCTGCTTGAGCGCCCACGGGTAAGGACCCACCTTCAGCATTTCGACGTCGTGATTGGATTCGAGCAACAGCGCGTCCGACCCGCGCAAGTGGAAGCGGATCGAATCCGGCATGTATCCGAGATCCGTGGCGATTGAAATCTTGACACCTTCTGCGCGGAACGAAAAGCCCACGGGATCGGCTGCGTCGTGCGGGATGGTAAAAGTGGTGACGTCGATATCGCCCACCTGAAACGAGGAACCGGCCGCGAACAGTTCGAGCTTAGGCGTGTAGTCTTCAGCCCAGGGCGTGTCCTTGCCAAAGATAGCCGGCGCCGTCAGCCGCGACATATAAATGGGAATGTCGAGCTTGCGGGCAATGACCTGCAGCCCCGAGGTGTGATCGCTGTGCTCGTGCGTGATCAGGATAGCGGTAAGAGAATCGGAAGCGACGCCAAGAGCGGCGAGTCGCTCGAAGGTTTCCTTGCGCGAGAGGCCGGCGTCCACCAGCAGGCGCGTACGCTCGGTGGCAACGAAAGCGCAGTTGCCGGAACTGGACGACGCAAGTACGGCGAGTTTAAAGATGACGGAGCCTCCTAACCATTAGAAGCGGAAACCGCATAGCGGCGCAAGCGCGGTCGTCAGATTTTCTATATGGATGGCGAGGTGGCGGCATTCGCCCGGGCTCCGCGTCTTTGGACCAGTATGCAATCCAAGAGTCATGGCTAAGCAACTCTCCGTAGAGCGTATTTGGTGTTCTGAATTAGTTTCCCTAGTCAGTGTCACGCGGCACGGTGTTTCGGAATCCGTTGTGGGCAACCTGGAAGAGATCGGCGAGCGGAGCGCGTTGCTGCTTGCAGAGCGTCCGCTTGCGACGGGAACCAGGGTGCACATCGCGTGCCGGAACCACATACTCAGAGGCACATCCATAGGCTGCACGTTCGATC
>JBDTTL010000038.1:0-21703 GCA_039930665.1 Acidobacteriota bacterium | reverse complement strand
CTCCAGCCGGATCTCGATCCGTTCTTCCGGCAGCAACTGCGGAAAGCGCTCGCCCCATTCGATCAGCACCACCGCCTCGCGGTCGAAGATCTCGTCGAGTCCCAACGTGGCGACTTCTGCGGCGCGGTCCAAACGGTAGAGATCGATGTGATACACGCGGCCCTCCCCGTATTCATGGATCAGCGTGAAAGTAGGGCTGACCACTTCTTCCGGTTCAGCGGCGCCCAGCCCGCTGACGATGCCTTTGGCCAGCGTGGTCTTGCCCGCGCCCAGATTTCCGATCAGCAGGACGACCGCGCGCTTGGGGAGCGTCGCTGCAATGCGGCGGCCCAGTTCGATAGTTTCCTCTTCATCGTGAGTCTCAAACACTTTCACGAATGGCTCTCGGCAGTTTCACGGATGGCTCTCGGCAGGTAGGTAAGTAAATCGGTGGCGAGCACGCAGTGCTCCGTCAGATCGTCTGCCGCCAACTCGCCCGCGCGGCCATGCAGCCAGACAGCGGCGCGAACCGCGAGGCCGATCTCGGGAGGAACTTGCTCCGCCGCCTGCGCGATCAAACCGGCGATCAGCCCGGTGAGAACATCGCCGGTGCCTCCCTTCGCCATAGACGGCGAGCCCGTGGGATTGATCCAAACCCTACCGTCGGGAAAAGCGATCAGCGTGCGGAAGCCTTTCAGCACCAGGCATACGTTGCGTTCCATCGCAAACTTCCGGGCGGTGGTGAGACGATCTTCCGGTTGGACGGCGACTTTCGCCCCCAGTAGCCGCCCCATCTCGCCGGGATGCGGCGTCAGGACTGTCTCCACGCCGCGTCCGCGAAAATCCGTACCTGCGATGGAGTTCAATCCATCGGCGTCGATCACAGTTGGAATTTTCGCGTCGCCCGTCAATCGCTCCACCAATTCACGGTTCATCCCGAGCCCTGGCCCAATCGCCAGCACGGTCATGCGCTCCAGGCTGGGCGCCTCGAGCGATTGCGTCATTAACTCCGGCGCCAGGCGCGAGGAATCCGAGCAAGCCACCGTGACCAGACCGGCTCCAATGCGCAGCGCCGCGAGGCCCGACATGGCAACGGAACCGATTTTCCCGGCCGCGCCTCCCACCACCAGCACATGCCCGTAGTCGCCCTTGTTCGCGTCGCGCTTACGGGGCTGAAACAGCGACGTGAAATCCCGCGTCCCGGACAATTCAAGATCCGATTGCAGATACTCCGCGGGGATTCCTATATCGGCAACCATCAATTTCCCGGCGTTGCCGGCGCGTGGGTCCAGCAGCATTTCGGCTTTAGGCGCCGCGAATGTCACCGTGAAATCAGCGCGCACCTGCATCCCCGATGGAATATCTACCGCCACAATCTTGGCGCGCGGGAACTGCCCGTTGATGATCGCAATCAAATCCGCATAGCGGCCTTCGAGGGGCTCACGGAAGCCGGTGCCGAGCAGCGCATCGATAACGATGGTCCCCTCCCGGTCGACTGGCCCAGGCGAGTCCGTGACTCGGACCACCTGCACGCTGGCGACGCGGGTTTTCAGGAGGCGCCCCACTACCAGGCCGTCGCCACCATTATTGCCGGACCCACAGAATATCACTACGCGTTGACGGCCCAGCGGCGCGAATTCAGATTCCAGAAACTCGACCACTTTAGTGCCGGCGCGCGACATCAGCAAGTCCGCGGGCGTACCGCCGGCGATGGCCTGGCGGTCGGCTTCCCGCATCTGCTGGGCGGTGAGAACCTTCACGCGAGGTTGCCCCTCAGGAGTTGCTCCAGTCTTTGCAGATGGCCGGCTTCGCCCATCACAATCAAATGATCTCCCGCCGCGATCTTCATTTCCGAGGGCGGATTGAACAGCATCTCGCCCGCCGCCTTGCGTATTGCCAGCACAATCACTCCGAGGTCCCGCCGCACCTGTACTTCCGCCAGGGTGCGGTCCGCGAAGGAACTGCGCGCGCTCACTTGCACCTGCTCAATATTAATATCCAGGCCTGCATCCTGGGTTGTGAAGCTGATGAACTGATGTACGTGCGGCTTCAGCAGCGCCAGGGCCATGCGGTGGCCGGTGCTGTAGTAGGGCGCAAACACGAAGTCCGCGCCGGCGCGCCGCATTTTTTGTTCTGAACCTTCCGCGTCGACGCGCGCCGCCAGATGCAGGCGTGAGTTCAGTGCCTTAGCGGAGAGAATCAGAAACAGATTATCGGCGTCGGAAGCAAGGGTGGCGATCAGGCCCTTGGCCTTGTCGATACCCACGTCGCGCAGCGTTTCATCACTGCTGGCGTCGGCCGCAACGCCCAACATTCCAAGCTTCATGGCTCGCTCCACCCGCTCTTCATCCCTATCGATCACAACAAACGGGACGCCTGCCTGCCTGAGCTCGTCGGCAGCGCCGCGTCCCAGGCGCCCGAAGCCACAAACGATGTAGTGCCCCTCCAACTTCTCGATCATGTTTTTGATCCGTCGCTTTCCGAAAAATTGATTGAGCTCAAGCTCGATCGCGGTCTGCGTCATCGCTCCGACGGCGAGAAAGATGACCAGCACGCCACCCGAGATCAGGAAAGAATTGAAGATCCGCCCGGCATGGCTCAGTGGCCGAATCTCAAAGTAACCCACCGTGGTTACAGTGGTGAGCGTCATGTAGAACGCGTCAAAGACCGGGTAGCCTTCGACAATCACGAACCCCGCGGTGCCGAAAGCCAGCGTGAACAGGAGTGCGAGCGCGATCGTGGCCAGCCTTCGGGGAACGTGCTCCATTGGTCTTATAGTAAACGCGACCCGGAGTTGGCGCGCGGCCCGGGTCATCGGACGGTAATCTTTACGGCAGAGAGGAAGAGACTTCCGAATGGAATCTAATGAAAGACCCTGAAAGTCAGCGATTTACCGTTGGCGATCCGCTTGCTAATGTCTACCAAAGGAGATTCGCCGATGGATACGAACGAGAGCGGTGGGAATGCGGATCGCGGAAATTCGGGGTTGAGGTGGGGCATTGGTGTTGCTTTGCTGACCTTATTCGTAGTGGCCGGAATTAGTCTCGCTTACGTTTCGCGCGAGCGCCGGCAGCTCAATGATTTGACCGCCACCAATCAGTCACTGAGTTCTTCGATCACGCAGCTCAAGACCCAAATGCAGGTGATGGCGGATAAGCTCAACCAGCCGCCGCCCGCTCCACCCGCCCGCTTGGTTTCCGAAGGCACTTCCCGCTCGGGCTCGCCGGTTCGTTCACAACCTCGCTCGGTAGCGAGGGCCGCCGATCCCCGGTATACGCAAATGCAGAAGCGCCTGACGACTCAGGAAAAAGAACTCAGCAGCACGCGTGAAGATTTGAATAAGACGCGCGAGGATCTCCAAGGCAAACTGGATTCGACCCGCGACGAGCTGTCGGGCTCGTTGGCGTCAACCAAGGACGAGTTGAACGGCTCTATCGGCCGCACGCACGATGACGTCGTTGCCTTGCAGAAGCGCGGTGAGCGCAATTACTACGAGTTCCAGCTAACCAAATCCAAAGAGTTCCGCCGCATCGGGCCGTTGAGCTTGTCGCTGCGCAAGGTGAACACAAAGCGCAAGTCTTACGACCTGGCGATGTTCGTCGACGACAACCAAATGCAGAAGAAAAGCGTAAATCTTTTCGAGCCCATTTGGATCAATCTGGAGGACCGTCCGCAGCCGGTGCAGTTGGTGGTCAACCAGATCGGCAAAAACCAGATCCAGGGCTACATTTCCGAGCCGAAGTATAAGAAGTCGGAATTGGGCGACACGGCCGCGGCGGCTCGTCCGGGCGCTCCGGTAGTGAAACAGCAATAAGCGCCCGCCAACGCGGGAGTGCTGTGCGGCCAATCCCAAAGTTATCGAAAGGAGCAGGTTATGAAATTCCAATCGCACTTTTGGATCGCAGTGCCGCTGATCCTCGCCCTCTATCCGCCGGCAGGCCAAGCGGCGGACAATCACGACGCGCCTATATACCGGATCACCGTGGTTCAACGGTCGCTCACTGCCGTGAATTACGGGCGCCGTTCGGGGCCTACGAAAATCGATTTCCGCGGAACGGTATTGTCTCCGGAAAGCCACGGCAGCGCCACGATCGAAGCGAAAGCGGGCGCAGTGGAGATCCGCGCTAAGTTCGCCCGACTCGACTCGCCGGCGAGATTCGGCGGGCAGTACCTGACCTATGTGCTGTGGGCCGTGAGTCCAGAGGGCCAGACCGAGCGCCTGGGCGAGATCATCACCAATCACAAGGATGACGCCAGGCTGGAGGTCACAACTTCTCTCCAAAGTTTTGGATTGTTGGTCACCGCAGAGCCGTACTTCGCGGTCTCCAAACCGGGACCCGTCGTGGTGATGGAAAATGTGTTGCGGCCGGATACGGCGGGAAAGTCCGAGCAGGTATCCGCGAAATACGAATTGTTGCCACGGCAGGGCAACTACACCGTCGATCTGTCGCCGGATGCGAAGACTAAAGGCGGCGCGATGGTTTCGCAGCGCGAGTATGAAGCGGTGCTGGCGTTATACCAGGCGCGCAATGCCATTCAGATCGCACAGGCAGAAGACGTGGACGCGCGGGCGCGCGAAACTCTGCAAAAGGCAGAACGCCTGCAGCAGGAAGCCGAACAGATTCCCGATCGTAAGGCCAACAGCGAACGCGTGATCTCGCTGGCTCGGCAGGCTGCGCAGACCGCGGAAGACGCCAGAAACATCGCAGCGCATTATAAATAAATAGCTTTCACGGCCTGATCCCCCTGATCTCTTGCAAGAAGGCTCACTGAGCTAAGATCATGAGGTGGCCCAGCCAGTCAAGCGCACCTGCCGGAGGGATGCCTCACGGGACCTAGTCACGGTGGCCATGCGATGTTGAAACTGATCCGTGCATTGACGATCTTGATCGCAGTCTGCACAATCCTTGGGATTGCTGCCATTCTGGCGCTGGCCTCGCCGACCGGGAAAGCCCGGGTAGTCGCAGCTTTCGGAAGTTGCCCTTTCGACCAGATTCTGGAAGGGGAGAAGATCGTCGGAAGGTTTCAGCAGGTGCAGACGGCAGTGCAGGAGCGCAGCCATAGGGTTCGAGAGGACGGTAATTTCCAGCTTTGGAGCACTCCACAGGGGGAGTTTTGGTACCTGGGTGCTATGGGGAGGCAGGATTTCTTCGTCCTTGCGGAAGAGGAATTCGACATTTACAAAACCGATCGGATAAAGCCCGGGGCGATCGTGCTCGATTGCGGCGCCAACTACGGCACATTCACACGCCGGGCGCTGAATCGAGGCGCCGCCAAAGTGGTGGCTATCGAAATCAATCCGGACCTGCAGGAAGCATTGCGGCGGACGTTTGCGAAAGAAATCCGTGAAGGTAAGGTGGTGGTCTACGGCAAGGGAGTCTGGAACCAGGAGACGGAACTGGTTTTGCGAGGAGACTCGGTAGTGCTAGATAAGCAGGGTCCACCGGAGCGCCTCCCGGTAACAACCATTGACCATATCGTTTCCGAACTTCAGCTTTCCTCAGTCGATTTCATCAAGATGGACATCGAGGGCGCGGAAAAAAATGTCTTGCGTGGCGGTCAGGCAACTCTGGAGAAGTTCTCGCCTATCATGGCGCTCTCCGCCGAGCACTTGCCCGACGATAGCGTGAGTATTCCCGCGCTGGTTAGTAAGTTGATTCCCGGCCGGTACAATATGAAATTCGGATTCTGCGAATTTGACAGACCGTTCCATGCGGCCCCCAATGTGCTTCACTTTTCAAACTAGCGGCTTCACCGCTCCCCTCAGATACAGCGCCTGATATTCTTGATCTAGACCCTCCTGTGGCGCTGCTTCTGAATACCCAAGCTCTGGCGAAGTCCTATGGCGCTTCGTTTCTGTTTCGAAACGTTTCCCTCAGCGTTCGTGACGGCGATCGCATCGGCCTCATCGGCCCCAACGGTTCCGGCAAATCCACCCTGCTTGAAATATTGGCTCAGCGCAGAGAGGCGGATACCGGCGAAGTTGCCTTGCGTAAGGGCACGCACCTGGCGTACCTGCCGCAGGATTCACAATTTCCGCCGGGCGAAACTATCCGCGCGGTGATTCGCCGTTCGCTACAGGCTGCCGCCATCCCGGAAGCAGAATGGCAGGCGCGTGAGGGCGAAACGCTCGGCAGGGCGGGTTTTGATGACTTCGATGCGGAAGCAGCGGCGCTCTCGGGGGGCTGGCGAAAGCGGCTTGCGATTTCTGAAGCGCTGGTGCAGAATCCCAACGTCGTGCTTTTCGATGAGCCCACGAACCATCTGGACCTGGGGGGCATTGAATGGCTGGAGAAGCTGCTGCGGAGCGCGCCGTTCGCCAGCGTTATCGTCAGCCACGATCGCTACTTTTTGGAGAACGTACCCACGGCGATCGCGGAGCTGAATCGCGTCTATCCCGACGGACTGCTGCACGTCGCCGGCAACTATAGCGCATTCCTCGAAAAGAAGGCCGAGTTTCTGCACGCTCAGTCCAAGCGCCAAGACTCTCTGGAGAATCGCGTACGCACCGAGATGGAATGGCTCCGCCGCGGGCCAAAAGCGCGCGCCACCAAGGCCAAGGCCCGCATCGATACGGCTCATGAAATGATCGGGGAACTGGCGGATCTCCGCTCCCGCAGCCGCACCAGTGCAACGGACATCGACTTCGCCGGCACAGAGCGCAAGACCAAGCGCTTGATTCATCTGGAAGGCGTCGCCTACGGATACGAGGGCCGCATCTTGTTCGACGCCCTGGATTTCACCATCACCGCCGGAATGCGAGTGGGACTGGTGGGATCGAACGGCAGCGGGAAAACAACGCTGTTGCGCCTGTTGCGCGGGGAGATGCCGCCGCTCCGCGGCAAGGTGGAGCGCGCCGACGGGCTTCGCATGGTGTACTTCGATCAAAATCGCGTACTGGATCCCGATGTTACGCTGCGGCGGGCGTTGGCGCCGAATAGCGATTCGGTGATCTATCGCGATCGAGTGATTCATGTGGCCGCCTGGGCCGCGCGCTTTCTGTTCAGCGGGGAGCAGCTGAATCAACCGGTGGGCCGCTTGTCCGGCGGCGAGCGCGCCCGCGTTCTGATTGCCAACCTGATGCTGGAGCCGGCCGAAGTGCTGCTGCTCGACGAGCCCACCAACGATCTCGACATCCCTACGCTGGAAATTCTGGAAGAGAGCCTGCTTGAATTCCCCGGCGCCCTGGTCCTGGTTACTCACGACCGGTATCTGCTCGACCGCGTCTCGACGCTGGTGCTGGGTTTGGATGGGCAAGGCCGTGCCGAGAGATTTGCCGATTACAGCCAGTGGGACGTGTGGCAAGAGCAGCGCAAACAGCCAAAACCGAAAGCGCAACCGGAAGCTCGGCCGTCGAATTCCGCGAGCGAAGGGGCGCTCGCAGCTCCGGTCGCCTCGCCAGCGAAAAAGAAGCCGTCCTATCTGGAAGCCCGCGAGTACGAATCAATCGAGCAGCGCGTTCACGAAGCAGAACAGGTTCTGGAACACAAGCAGGCGGCATTGAAAGATCCCTCCATCGCCAGGGACGGGCGACTCGTCGAGCAAGCTTATCGCCAGATGGAGGAAGCGCAGGCGTCCGTCGATGCCATCTACGCGCGCTGGGCGGAGCTGGAACAGAAGATGGCTTGAGGCCCCGTACGCAGGTTAGCGATGGTCGCGATAAACCTTGTGGGAACTGTCGCACGTAGCGCTGAGTCGATCGAGCGACACGACGACGTCCCGGTTCTTCGACTGCGCCGCTTGGCAGCATGCGGCGTCCGCATCCACCAGTTCCTGCGTGAACTTGTTCCAATCGGCCCGCTCGACGGGCACCTTTTCGCCGTTCGCGAGCAGGCGTCCCGCCATCGAGATCAGAGTCGCCGACTCGCGCCTGTCTTGCACCACGGCCCACTCCTTGTCATCCTTGGGAGGCGTTTGCGCCACACTAAACAAAATGTCGGAGTTCGGCAACACAATTCCGCGCATCACCTGTTTCAGGGTCCCGATCGACGTGGGCCGATAAACGCATTCGTCTATTCTCGCGTATTTCGGTCGTGCTAAACTCGCGACGAGTTGGAGAAACTTTTGACGGACGACATCTGCTTCCTTAACGCCACCGATATGATCCGGCGTATTCGCCGCAAAGAGCTTTCGGCGCGTGAGCTGCTGGAAGCGCACCTGGCGCAGATCGCGCGCGTGAACCCGCAGGTGAACGCAATCGTCACTCTAACCGCTGACGACGCGCGGGCGCAGGCTTTGCGGGTGGATGAAGGCGCGGCGCGCGGCGAATTCCTGGGGCCTCTGCACGGCCTTCCCATTGCGCACAAGGATTTGGCGGAGACGCGCGGCTTGCGCACCACTTTTGGATCTCCGATCTTCAAGGACTACGTACCGGATTTCAGCACGCTCCTGGTCGAACGAACGCAGGGCGCTGGCGCCATCCTCATCGGTAAAACCAATACGCCCGAATTCGGTGCCGGATCGCAGACCTTCAACCCTATCTTTGGCCCGACGCGGAATCCCTGGGATCTGTCGAAGACCTGCGGCGGATCGACCGGCGGCGGGGCGGTAGCACTCGCCTGCGGGATGATGCCCCTTGCCGACGGCAGCGACCTGGGCGGCTCTTTGCGCAATCCGGCCAGCTTCTGTTCCGTGGTGGGTTTTCGCTCGTCGCCGGGACGAGTCCCCAACGTTCCCTCGCGAAATGCCTGGAACGCGATGAACGTGGTCGGCCCCATGGCACGTACTGTCGAGGACGTGGCGTTGTTCCTTTCGGCGATCGCCGGTCCCGATCCGCGAGCGCCGTTATCGATCCATGAGCCGGGCTCGCGCTTTGCCCAATCGCTCGAGCGCGATTGCGGCGGATTGCGTATCGCCTGGTGCAGCAAATTCGCCGGCCTGCCCTTCGACCATCGAATCAGCAGTGTAGTGAACGCGCAGCGGCGAACGTTCGAAGCGCTCGGCTGCATCACCGAGGATGCGGATCCGGATTTCTCGGGCGCCGACGAAGCTTTCAAGACTCTTCGCGCGCTGGGCTTCTATCTTCAGCACGGAGCGCTACTGGAACCGCACCGCGCGCAGATGAAACGCGCGGTGATCGATGAGATCGAACGCGGTGCGCGGCTAACGGGCCCGGAGATCGCCCGGGCCGAGACGCTGCGCTCCCAGCTTTTCGCACGTATCGCGGAATTTATGGCCCGCTTCGATTTCCTGGTGTTGCCGACGGTTCAGGTGCCTCCCTTCGATATCGATCAGGAATATGTGACGGAGATCGAAGGCCAGAGCCTGGAAACCTATGTGGATTGGATGCGGTCCTGCTACTTCATTAGCATGACGGCCCTGCCGGCCATTTCCGCCCCCGCGGGCTTTACGCCCGAGGGCCTGCCGGTGGGTGTGCAGATTGTCGGACGCCACCAGGATGACTGGGGCGTTCTACAAATAGCCCACGCCTTCGAGCAGGCGGCGGGCATCCACCAGCGTCCCGCCCTGGCAAGCCAGTAATCTTTTAGGCGCCGGGCGCGTCTACTTCTCATTGCTAGGTCTCGACCTTTAGGGAATGTCGTCCGAAATGCGAAATATTATTTCTCCTGTACTTCTTGCCCTGACGTTTTCCGGGGCGGCCTTTAGCCAGAACTACACAATTCAGAAATTTGCGGGGGGCGGCGTCCCGCAGGGTATCCAGGGTATTTACGCTAGCTTGGGCTCCGTGGGGGGTGTTGCCACCGACGGGGCCGGGAATGTGTACATAGCGCTACAGTCCTATTCCGCGGTCGTGCGTATGGACGCAACCACTCACGTCCTTACGCTGGTAGCTGGAATCGGGACGCCCGGTTTGAGCGGCGACGGCGGCCCCGCGGCCAGCGCACAGTTGAACAAGCCTTCGGGGATGGCTTTGGACGCTGCGGGAAATCTCTATATTGCGGACTCGGGGAATAATCGCGTCAGAAAAGTGTCCAACGGCGTGATCACAACCGTGGCGGGAGGCACCGGCAGCGTTGCGTTATCGAACCCGACCAGCGTGGCCGTGGATTCCTCGGGCAACTTGTATATCGCCGACTCGGGCAACCATGTGGTGCGCAAGCTATCAGGCGGAATTACCGCCACGGTGGCCGGCACGGGGACACCCGGTTCGTTGGGCGACGGGGGCACCGCGACCAGCGCTCAATTGAACACACCCGAGGGCGTCGCCGTCGACGCGTCGGGAAACTTTTATATCGCGGATTCCGGTAATGGCGCCGTGCGCAAAGTATCGAATGGCATTCTGACCACGGTTTTTTTCCAACAAGGATCGGCTCCTGCCGCGGTTACCGTAGACGGCGCCGGCACCCTGTTTTTTGCAGCGAACGGCTATTCCGTGGTGGCCAAAATCCCAGCGGGCGGGGCAGTTTCCGTGGTTGCGGGAACCCTAAATGCTACAGGTTATACCGGGGACGGCGGCAGCGCGACCGACGCCACACTCGACGGACCGGTGGACCTTGCCGTGGATGCCAGCGGCAATCTCTATATCGCTGACTTCTTCAATAGCGTGGTCCGAAAGGTCGCGGGCGGCATCATCACCACGGCGGCCGGAGGACCGTACGGATATGCCGGCGATGGGGGAACGGCTGCCAGCGCATTGTTGCTTCACCCCACGTCCGTCGCCGCAGGTCCAGGAGGAGCGGTCTATATCGCGGACAGCAATCACAACCTGGTGCGCAAAGTGGTCAATGGAGCGATTACAACGGTAGGCGGTACGGGGCTTCCAGGATACAGCGGCGATGGCGGCGCGGCAACCAGCGCGACCTTGAATGCTCCTTGGGGCGTCGCAGTGGACTCGGCTGGAAATTTGTATATTTCGGACGCCGGTAATAGCGTCGTTCGCAAGGTGTCGGGCGGCGTGATCACCACCGTGGCTGGGACTGGGACAGCGGGCTTCAGCGGGGATAACGGGGCTGCCACGAGCGCGATGCTGAGCGGGCCGGCGGGGATCGCCCTGGACACAGCCGGGAACCTGTATATCGCCGATTACTACAACAGTCGCGTCCGTATGGTGTCGGGCGGCACAATCACGACGGTTGCAGGGAACGGTACCGCGACTTTTGCCGGCGACGGGCTCGGCGCTACCAGCGCCTCACTGTCCGGCCCCTTGGATGTCAAGCTGGATGCCGCGGGAAACCTCTATATTGCGGATTTCGGAAATAACCGCATTCGTATGGTGACAGCGGGAATCATCTCCACGGTTGCGGGAAACGGAACCGCTAGCTTCGGCGGCGACAATGGATCGGCCACCAGCGCCCAGTTGAACGCTCCGTCGGGTGTGGCTCTAGATGCTGGGGGCGACTTGTTTATCGCGGATGCGTCCAACAATGTAATCCGGCAGGTCACCAGTGGAATCATCACCACGATCGCCGGAAATGGGACTGCCAGCTACAGCGGCGACAACGGCCCTGCCGCCGGCGCCGGGCTAAACGCTCCCCTGGGCATCGCCACCGATTCGCTGGGAAGGATCTTCGTGGCGGATTCCTCAAATAATCTGATCCGCGTTATGAGCCCGCCGTGCAGTTTTGCGCTGACTACATCGTCAATTCAGGCACCCGCGGCGGGCGGATCGTTCAACATCGGCGTGCAGACAGCGGCCTATTGCTCCTGGTCCGCGGCGGGTCTGCCGGATTGGGTTGTACCGAGTGGCGCGTCCTCGGGCACGGGCCCAGCGTCTATCACGCTCGTGGTTGCGGCGGCCGCCGGCGTGCCGCGAAGCGCGAACATCTCGGTAGCCGGAATCACGGTCACGATCAACCAGATGGCAACCTGCTCTTATGCAATCAGCCCGGGTGGACAAGGGTTCACGGCTTCGGGCGGCATCGGGGCAGTCACAGTCACCGCACCGGTCGGCTGCGCATGGAGCGCGAGCAATACCTTACCGTTCGTCTCCTTCAACGGAGCATCCAGCGGATCGGGCAATGGAGTCGTGAACTTCTTCGTTGCCGCGAACGCAGGCGCAGGCCGCTCGGGAACCTTTACAGTCGCAGGTTTCTCTTTTGACGTGGAAGAGCAGGCGGCCTCCGTCGCCGGCTTGAACATCATCGGCTCGATGGCGCACCTGGCGGCACAGGAAAACTGGACCACCACTTTCACTCTCGTCAATCAGAGCGCGGCCTCCTTAACCTCGCGGCTGAGCTTTTCGGGCGACGCTGTCGATCCTAGCGGCAACGGTCCCCTGATGTTGCCCTTGACGTTCCCGCAGCAGGCCGCTGCCTCCGGGCCACTGCTGGCCGCTTCGTTCGACAAAACAATTCCCCCGAACGCTTCCCTGATCGCGACCACTGCCGGTCCACAGACGCCCCCGGTGCTAGTGGGCTCCGCGCAACTGGCGGCCACCGGCGCAGTGGATGGCTTCGCCATTTTCCATCAGATCCAGACCGAGCAGGAAGCGGTAGTTCCTATGGAGACGCGCAACGCAAGCTCCTACCTGCTGGCGTTCGACAACACAAACGGTCTGGTATTGGGCGTGGCAGTGGAGAACGTCTCGGCGCAGGCGGCGGTCATACCGGTGATCATCCGCGACGACGCGGGCGCGGTCGTCAGCGCTCCTGGCACGACTATTTCGCTGGGCGGCAGCGGGCACACGTCGTTCGTGTTGTCTACTCAGTACGCGGTGACAGCCGACAAACGCGGCACTATCGAATTCGATACGCCCGCCGGCGGTCAGATCAGCGTGTTGGGACTCCGCTTCACGCCGCCCAACAACGCGCTCACGACGATTCCGGCTCTGGCTAACGTCCCCACGGGCGGTGGGAGCATCGCACATCTCGCGGCGGGTGACGGGTGGCAGACGACATTCGTGCTGGTCAACACTGGCAGCACCGGGACACAAGCCACGCTTAGCTTTTTTGCCGATTCTACGGGTGCTCCTCTGCCTCTGCCACTTTCGTTCCCGCAATCCGGCACCGCTAATCTCTTGCTGTCTTCCTCGGTCACGCAAACGTTGGTGGCGGGAGCAACCTACATCGTGGTCAGCAGTGGCGCTCCGGATCTTCTCACGGGCTCCGCGCAACTGACTACCACTGGAAACGTCGGCGGATTTGTGATTTTCCGCCACAACAACCAGGAAGCGGTAGTGCCACTGGAGAGCCGCGACGCCAGCTCCTACGTGCTCGCCTTCGACAACACGAACGGCACCGCCACCGGCGTCGCGGTAAATGATGTCTCCGCGGGCCCGGTTAGCATTCCGGTGGTGGTTCGCGACGAAACGGGTACACAGCTCAAGGCCGACACAATCACGCTGGCCGCGAACGGACACTATGCCTTCACTTTGGGAGTTGACAGATATCCGGAGACTGCCGGTATCCGCGGCACCATACAATTCGTCAAGCCCGCGAGCGCGCAGATCGGCGCGCTTGGTATCCGCATTCCGACCGGCGCGGCCCACACATTTACCACCTTGCCGGCGCTGGCGAAGTAAACTAGTTCGCAGGTCATCGGTAGCCGGATCCGCGGCAGCGAAAAATCGTGCAATGATCGTATCTGTCGATCTATAAAACATGGCGAGGAGCATACGATGAAATCGATTCAGAAGTGGACCGTCGGCGGGCTATTGACTGCGGGTCTGGTCGCGGTGGGATTCGTGGTGGCAAGCAGCGGCCTGTGGGCCCAGAACCCCGGAATCAAGCGCTCGATCGTGTACACCGGCGACGTATCGGTCGCGGGCCGCGAGGCCAGAATTGCGTCGGTCGAAATCGCGCCCGGAGCCAGCGCGGGACGCCACACGCATCCCGGCGATGAGATCACCTACGTGATCGAAGGCGAAGGTGAATTATTGATCGATGGGCAGCCGCCCCACAAATTCAAAGCCGGAGAGGGCTTCGTGGTCATGGCCGGCATGAAGCATGACGCGCGCAACACCGGCGCGCAGCCGGTCAAACTGGCCGCAATTTATGTGGTGGACAAGGGTAAGCCGATCGCAACCCCGGCGCCTTAGCTCTGCGGGCGCGTGAGCACTTATTTGGCGCCGACGAAAGATAGGCGCTTTTCCTATTGCCCGGAGTCTACCGACTGTGGCAATAACGTTCGGCCGAGAAAAGTGTGTCGGAGGCCGGCAACTTAAATCTGGAGGCACGCATTCATGCTTGCTGTTCCGTTATTTCTTGGGATCAACGTAGTTGAGCCTCGCGACGCCACGATGATGCGATTCCTCTCGGCGTCAGTGGGATTCGGCGCGGCCGTCCTGGCGATGCTTCTGGCCGCCGGGCTCAGTTGGAACAGTGGGTGCAAGGAGCGGCGGCGAACCGGAGCCCTCCGTCAGTGGCTGCGCGTGCAGTGACGCCGCCCGCGAGTGCTTTCACTGCCCCGCGATTTCGTCCAGCAAACTGCCGAGCGCCTTGCGAAATTGATCCGGCGAATAGACCTCATAGAGACGCGGCTGCAGCGGCTTAAGCAGCGGCTCCAGGGAATCGAACGCTTCCGGCGGCGACTGTTGAAGACCTCCCGGATTGCGCCGCCCCCTAGCTTCGAAAGGGTTCAGGAAAGGCATCCGCTCCGGCGGCAAATGATAGCGCACATAGTACACCCTGCCGTTGGGCTTTCCTTCGATCTCGATCGGATGGGTGTCTTCCCCGGAATCAAACGTCATGGGCGCCGCCAGGACGATCAACACATGATACGGGTCGCCGGGGGAGCGCTCCGCGCTGTCTGCAGGACCTAGCCGCTTGCGCACTTGCTGCACGAAGAACTGAGCGTTCTGTTCGCGATGCTCCAGAGCCCGGACGTCGATTTTGTTAGGATCCGCCTCCTTCAACGCTTCCCGCAGGCGCGTCCAATCCAGCTTGCGCACCGCTTCCTGTTCAAAAATAACGCGGCGCTTGTAAATATCCAGGAGCGCGACGTGCAGGCTGCCTCCCTCCACTTCCATTTGTGAGAGCACCTTCAACGCGGGTACCAGATTCGCCAGGTTCCGCATGTTGACCGTGCCGGCGCTTAACCCGCGGCTCGGGCTGGATGACGAGGCCGGCATCAGCACCTCTACTCGAACCGGGCGGCGGGCGGTGACGGGTAACTGCAAACGTTCGCTGACGTAAGGGAGATACCAGCTATCAGGCGGATCCATCGCGTGCAGGAATTCGACAGCCGGCAGATCTTTCCATGCGACGGGCAAGGGATCGTTGCGCAGCGGATTCACGTGCAGCTTCTTTTGCTCGGCCCAGTGGTCCCCGGTCTTGGCGTCGAAAATCACGACACCTACCCGGTAATCGCCGGGCAGCACGAAGGCGTCCTGAAGATATTGGATGTTGGATTTGCCCGCGTCGTCCTTCACCTCCTGCAAATCGAGCATTCCGTGTGTCTGGTAAACCCGGTCGGCGCTGTCCTGAAATTGAATCATGATCACCAGTTCGCCATGCCCGCGGCGGCTGACGAGTTCGTTGCCGTCCACTTCAACTTCCAATTTCGTCTGGAGCCGTTGATGGCTGCTGAGCTCGGCGCCGCCCACGCGTACGGACCAGCGGAAATGGGTCGGCTCGCCTTCGGCTAGCCAGCGATCGAAAGGTACTGCGGAGAAAGCGCGGTCGGCGTCGCCGCCCTGGGCGGACAGACGCGAGATGGCGGCGAGGCCCAGCGCAAGCACCGCAAGTAAAGCTCTGAAAGTCACCGCTCTTTCCATTATCGCGTTGGGACGGGGACGCAGCTCGGAGCTGGGAAGTTGCAGGGAGTGTCGCGTCGCCGGCGCGAGCAGCGGCTATTTCGCGTTGGCTATTGAATCCACCTGGATGGTCTGGGTCTTGGCATCGAGCGAACCAATGATCGCCACCCGCTGACCCGCGAACTTTTCCGGCTTCTGCTGGTCGCTCAAGTTGTACGCATGCCGCCCGTCATAGAGCACGTACTCGGCGCCGTGGGCCCGGTTGCAGGCGATGGTGCACTCGGCATCCGTGGGTCCCATTTGCATTTGGGAGTGATCGCCCCTGGCGCACATGCTGTCTGTAATGACACCGGTAAATGTCTGCTTTGCCGGAGCTGCGGCGAGCGCAGCAACGGCCAGCAGGCTGAACATCAGACCCTTCATAGAGTGGAGCGCCCGCCGGAAGGAGGTCTAGTGGCCCGGAGTCATGAGGTGGGCGGTTGTGGTGCCCGCGTTCATGATCCACGCACCGCCCTGCTTGGCATTGTCCGGCAGCCCGGTGGACTGCGTGGTAGCGCCGGGAAGGGCGATGGTCACGTGTGGTCGAGCATGCTCCTGATCGGGCCCGGCCAGCATGAACCAAACCGATCCGTATTCCGGTTTCACCCGGGTTCCATTGGCTTCGGCCGCATCGATAGCCGCCTGTCTCGCAGCTTTATCGGCTATGGTCTCGAACTTTCGGTTCTGAGCCACTCGTTCAAGGTTGCCCAGACTCGTGCACTGAACTGCGAACGCGGGTCGTCCGGCCTCGCTCGACCGGTCATAGCAGACCAGCCGGTTGGTGCCTTTCTTGAGCGTGTCGTAGGTATAGTCGGGCTTCCACTTGATGACAGTAGCCGCCTCGCGCTGCTGCGCGGGCGCCGCAGCCAAGGCGCGACTAATGCCATCGGCGTCCGTTTGCGCGAGCGCGCTGGCCGCAACCGCCAGCACCCCAAGAATGATCGTGCATTTCATAATGGTGACCTCCACTGGATACGCCTGAAACCGGCGAATGGATTCAGTATATCGCGACGCCCGCCATTACGGCGGAAATGTTATCCTGAATACGCTATGTCCATCCCGAACGTGAAACGGTACCGCATCACCAGTCCCGACGGTACAATGTCCGCCAGCCTGATGGCGGTGCTCCCCAAAGATATCGACGTCAATAAATATCTGTCGGAGGCCGCTCAGCGGTTCGACTGGAAGGCCTACCAGGAAGCTCAGGCAAAGCAGTTCAAAGTCCGCGTCGGCCAGCAGAAGCAGAAGAAAGCGAAATAACTTCGCGTTTCCGAAGCTACGGCAGCCGCGCGCGGAGACTACGCAGACTGCGGATGCCTTCGGCAGCAACGTCCGGATCAGGGTCCATCGAAAGCGCTTCGAGCGAAGGGATGCTGTCCCTGTCGCCCGAGCGAGCCAACACTATACTCAACTGGATTTTCTCGTCCTTGGTGGCCATGCCCAGCATGCCGTAAATGGTCTGGCGAATGGGTTGCTCACGAGCCAACTCGATCAGGAAAGCGCTGGCCACACCCCTCCAGGAACGCTGATTCAGCGAATTTAGAAGATACTGCAGCGGCCCGTAGCGATCGGTCTTCAACTCGCCCAGCATTACCAGCGCGAAGGCCGCCGACAGGCGCGGATTCATCCCGTGTTCGTTCTCGAACGCCTGGCTCATCGCAGCGCGATCCATCGGATCCTTAAGCCGCCCCAAGCCCTCCTCGGCGGCCGACCGGACCAGGTCGTCTCTGTCGGGAAGGTTCTGCACGAAGACCGCATGATCCGCGGGATCGGCGATCATAGCCAGGGCTTGGAGCGCAGCGCGCCGCACCTTTACGGAACGCGCGTGCTCCAGCGCATCGCGCACTCGTGGGGCAGCGTCCCGATTGCGCAACAAGCCGGTAGTATCCAGCGCCTGGATTTGAATTTTTTCCTCCAGATCGGTCAGCAAGAAACTGATGCGCGAGGCCGCCGAGGGATCACCAATTTTCTGGATTGCCACCAGCGACTCATACATCACCTTGTCGTCCTTGGAATGCAGCGCTTCGACCAAATCCGATATAGCCGCCCTGCCGCGCAGCACCCCCAGCGCACGAGCTGCATTGGCGCGCCCATCCACGCTGGCCGCGCCGCTCGCAAGTTTACCGAGCGCAGCGATTACATCCGGGCGCACTTGTACGAACGGGTCGATCATCTGGTCGTTGGTATCCGTGAATTTGCCGGTCACCGACGTGCCGACACGGGAAAGCCGGCCGCTAAGCCCGGTCTTGACGAAGCCCGGCAAGTAAACGTTCACCAGTCCGTCGGTCGCCCGGATTTGCACTTCCGGGTCGTTGTCTCCGGCGGCGCGCACTAGTCCATCGAGCGTCTTGGGCCCGCCGATTTGGATCAGCGCCTTGACGGCTTCGACGCGGAATCCCACGTCCGGGTCGCTTAACGACGCAACGACCTTCGGAATGGCGTCTTCGCCTTGCTTAGCCAGGTCGCGCACCGCGCGGGTGCGCTCCTTGACGCTGGCTTCCTGCGCCACCAAAAGCGTGAAGGCCGCCGCGAAACATAGAAGGAATATTGTTTTCACCGCACAAACTCAACCTGAACGCGGTGCGGGATCAGCCCTGCTTCGTAGCCCATATCGAGCAGCTTCTGGGCAGCCTTAGGCACGACTTCCCCGCAATCCACGGTGTAGTGATTGACATACATACCCACGAATTTCTCCGCCAGTGCAGGGTCCATATCGCGGGCAAATTGCAATGCGTAATTCAGCGCTTCTTCACGATGATCGATGGCGTATTGAATACTGTCCCGCATCAGACGGCAGCACTCGCTGGCCATTTCCGGATTCAGATCGCGCCGCAGCGCATTGGCGCCCAGCGGCAAGGGCAGATCGTAGGCGTCTTTGAACCAGCGGCCCAGATCGACGACGTTATGGAAGCCGGCATTCGAGTAGGTCAACTGCGCCTCGTGAATGATCAAACCTGCGTCGGCCTTGCGTTCTTCGACGGCATCTAAGATCTTATCAAATGGCGTATCCACTGCTTCGAAATCCGGCTGCATCAGCCGCATGGTCAGATAGGCCGTGGTGAGCCGCCCCGGAATCGCGATTCGCTTGCCCTTGAGTTCTTCAACGGACATGGGGTGCGAGGCCACCACCATAGGGCCGTAGCCATCGCCGATGCTGGAGCCGGCGGCCATGAGTTGATACTTGTCGGCGACGTACGGGTAGGCGTGATAGGAGATAGCCGTCAGCTCATACTCGCCCGCCCGAGCCTTCTGATTCAGGCTCTGAATATCGTCGAGGACGTGGCGAAACTGTACCAGATTCGACCGTATTTTACGCGTAGCCAGAGCGTAAAACATGTAAGCGTCGTCGGAGTCCGGACTATGGGCGCAAACAATCTCAGCAGGGAGCGACATGCGTTGGGGTGGAGATACGATGATAGCAGGTGGAGCCGGAGCCTCGCATCCGACCTTGGCGCCGCTGCACGGGTTCGACGTGCGGTAGAAGCGGCAACTGATCGATTCGAAACCGCGACTGCCGTTTCACGGGCCCGGCTGGCTCGATGTACAATAAATCGTTTGGAATAAATTATGTCCTACTCAAGCGGCCGTCAATTTCTTCAGCTTCCGGGTCCCACCAACGTTCCCGAGCGTGTTCTGCGCGCCATGTCGCGCCCTACCATCGATCATCGCGGCCCGGATTTCGCGCACCTCGGCCTCGAAGTCCTGGCGGGACTAAAAGAGGTTTTTCAGACTAAGGGAAACGTCGTTATCTTTCCTTCGTCGGGCACCGGCGCCTGGGAAGCCGCACTGACGAACACTTTGTCGCCCAGCGACAAGATTCTGATGTTCGAAAGCGGCCATTTCGCAACACTGTGGATTCAGATGGCGCAAAGATTAGGTCTGGATGTCGAGATCGTACCGACGGACTGGCGCCACGCCCCCGATCCAGAAGTGGTCGAAGCCAAGCTAAATGAAGACCGCGAGCACAAGATCAAGGCCGTTTGCATCGTGCACAACGAAACTTCGACCGGCGTCACCAGCCGGATTGCCGAGATTCGCAAGGCCATCAACCGCACGCGCCATCCCGCGCTCTATTTGGTCGACACCATCTCTTCGCTCGCGTCCATTGACTTCCGCCACGATGAATGGGAAGTGGACGTGACGGTGGCCGGATCGCAAAAGGGACTGATGCTGCCGCCCGGCCTTGGGTTCAATGCGATTAGCGATAAAGCGCTGGCCGCGTCGAAGTCGGCGAAACTCCCGCGGGCGTACTGGGAGTGGGAGCCGATGATCAAGCAAAATGCCATCGGATACTTCCCGTACACGCCGGCTACCAACCTGCTTTACGGGTTGCAAGAGGCGTTGCATATGCTTCTGCGCGAAGAGAGCTTGCAGAACGTATTTGCGCGGCACAAGCGCCATGGCGAGGCTACGCGGCGCGCGGTGAAGGCCTGGGGCCTGGAAAATGTGACGGCGGATTCGCGGGAATACAGCGACTCCGTGACGGCCATCTACACACCGGCCGGGCACTCGGCCGACGGCCTGCGTAAGGTGATTCTGGAGCGTTTCGATATGCCGCTCGGCACCGGGCTCGGCAAGCTGCAGGACAAGGTCTTCCGTATCGGGCACTTGGGCGATTTCAACGATTTGATGCTCGCTGGATCGCTAAGCGGCGTCGAGATGGGGTTGGAGATCGCCGGCGTCCCGCACCGCAAGGGCGGCGTCGCGACGGCGCTCGATTATTTGACGGAATCGCTCAAAGTCGAACACGCAGTAGCTCACTGAGAATAGCCCGCTGAGAACAGGCAAGTTAGCCCGGCTGCAAGGCTGGAGCGTGGCGTACGGGTGCGCCCGAGCTCCACAGGATGGGGCCGTAACGATCTCGCGATTCGGCAAGAACTCACCCGGTATTTCTGCTATGCTTCAAGTAGATGTTGTCACACCCTCCGCGCCCGCGGATGTCCGGTTGGTTGCCCTGCTCCTGCTCTTCCCTTGAATGAAATCCAGCGTACAAATTAGCCGTGGCATTGAGTCCCTGTTCGGGACCCGCGACGAAAATATCCGCCTGATTGAGTCCGCCCTTCAGGTCCGCACGCGGTTGCTCAACGATTCGCTGGAAATCGAAGGCGAGGATGCAGCGGTGGCCCGGGCCGCCAGTATTCTGGACGATTATGTCGCACTGATCCGCGCTGGGCACGTATTCAATAACGGCGATCTCAACACTTTCCTGCGTGTAGTGACCGCGGACCCGGACGCGAGCCTCCGGCGTCTGGTGGAAAGCGGTAAGCAGCGCAGCTTCGGCAAGAAGATCATCACGCCGAAGACCATGAACCAGCGCCGCTATTTCGACGCCATCGAACATCATGACCTGGTTTTCGGTATCGGCCCCGCCGGCACTGGAAAAACCTACCTAGCCGTCGCCATGGCCGTTTCGGCGCTGCTCTCGAAGCGGGTGAGCCGCATTGTTCTGACCCGGCCCGCAGTCGAAGCCGGCGAGCGTCTGGGCTTCCTGCCAGGTACGCTGCAAGAGAAAGTCGATCCGTACCTTCGTCCGCTCTACGACGCACTCTACGACATGATCGAGGCGGAAAAAGTAGACAAGCTGCTGGAGCGCAACACTATCGAAATCGCGCCGCTCGCATTCATGCGCGGCCGGACCCTCAACGACAGCTTCATCATCATGGACGAAGCGCAGAACACGTCGCCCGAGCAGATGAAAATGATCCTGACGCGGCAGGGCTTCAACTCCAAGATGGTGGTCACCGGCGACGTTACGCAAATCGATTTGCCGCCCGGGATGCGGAGTGGATTGGTGGAAGTGGTGGATGTCCTGCGCAACGTTGAGGGCATCAGTTTCGTGCAATTCGACGATCGCGACGTGGTGCGCCACAATCTGGTGCAGAAGATCGTCAAGGCCTACGAACGCTATAACGAAATCATCGGCATCAACCGCCAGATGTCGCTCAAACTCGCGGAACCCGCGCCCTCCGAAGTTGCCGTGGAGCCGGTGACGGTACCTGAAACAGCGGCCTGAGGCCGCGTCCATGTCACCCGACGAAATCTTATTATTAAAACCAAAATTAAGCGTGCTTGTGTACTGACATGCTATGTCAT
>JBDTTL010000037.1:0-21991 GCA_039930665.1 Acidobacteriota bacterium | reverse complement strand
GGCTTGGCTGTCGCAGCGCTATCGAGCGAGTGTTCCAACTTCGATACCAGCGCGGAAGATCAGCCGGCTCGCCATCGGCAGCCCCAGCATTACCGCGGGTGACGATTTCGTGGTGCAGCTTCCATCCGACCTCACACAAGAGGTGCACTTCGACCAACTGCCCTTCGGCACCCGGGGCGGGACGGTGGTTCATTACACCTTCCCCGTTGACGCCAAATACGAATTACAGCTTCGCCTTTCGCGGGACCGCAATGAGCACGTAGAGGGGCTGAGCGGACCCGAGCAAGTGGAGTTGACGCTCGATGGCGAACGCGTGCAGGTTTTCACGGTGCAGCCGCCTCCGGGCGACCAGGATCATCACGCGGTCGACCAGGATATGAATGCTCGCATTGCGGTGAAGGCTGGTCCCCACGTAATTGGGGCCGCGTTTCTGACGCCCCGCTCACCGCTGCTCGAAACCGAGCGACAACCCTACCAGGCGCATTTCAACCTGGATCGGCATCCCCGCCTTCATGCGGCCATCTACACGGTTTCCGTTCGCGGACCCTATGATACCCAGGGCCCGGGAGATTCGCCCAGTCGTCGCCGGATTTTTGTTTGCCAGCCCTCCAAGCCCAGTCAGGAAGAAGGCTGCGCGAAACGTATCTTTTCCACTTTGATGCGTCGTGCCTACCGGCGGCCAGTCGGCGAAACCGATTTGCAGGTCCCCGTCAAATTCTTTAACGATGCGCGCGCTGAAGGCGGCTTTGAAAACGGGATTGAAATGGGGCTGCGCGCCATCCTGGTGAGCCCCGAATTCCTGTTCCGCGTGGAGCAGGATCCTGCCGGCGTGGCTCCAAATACCCCTTATCGCGTCAGTGACCTGGAGCTCGCATCGCGGCTGTCCTTTTTCCTGTGGAGCAGCATCCCCGACGACGCACTTCTTGACGCAGCGGTTCAGGGAAAGCTCAGCACGCCTAAAGTGCTCGAACAGCAGGTACGCAGAATGCTGGCGGATAAACGCTCGCGAGCCCTGGTGAACAACTTCGCAGAGCAGTGGCTGTATTTGCGCAATCTGGACTCGACCAGTCCGGACATGCGCATATTCCCCGATTTCGACGACAATTTGCGGCAAGCTTTCCGGAAGGAAACGGAACTCTTTTTTGAGAGCATCATGCGTGAGGATCGCAGCGTGCTTGACCTGCTCGACGCGAATTACACTTTCGTTAACGAACGCCTGGCCAAGCATTACGGAATACCAGAGGTCTACGGCAGCCGGTTTCGGCGCGTCACTTTCGAGGCGAATGGCGAGCGCGGCGGATTGCTGCGTCAGGGAAGCATTTTAGCCGTGACTTCCTATGCCACCCGTACGTCGCCGGTAATTCGCGGCAAGTGGATACTGGCGAATATTCTCGGGACCCCTCCTCCTCCGCCGCCGCCGTTTGTCCCTGCCTTGAAGGAGAGCAGCGGTGAGGGCAGGACTCTCTCCATGCGTGAGCGCATGGCGGAGCACCGCGCCAGTCCAGCCTGCGCGGGCTGCCATAAGTTAATGGACCCGATTGGTTTCTCGCTGGAAAACTACGATGCTGTGGGACGCTTTCGCAGCGTCGAGGATGGCAAGTCCATCGATTCCGCCGGCGCCCTTCCCGATGGGAGTCAGTTCGAGGGTGTGGCCGGACTCCAGAAGGCCTTGTTAACCCGTCCCGAATTATTTGTTGGCACGTTCACCGAAAAGCTGCTTACATACGCGCTGGGCCGCGGGGTCGAGTATTACGACGCGCCGTCGGTTCGAAAAATCCTGGCTGAAACGCGGGCCAACAATTTCCGGTTCTCGTCCATGATCTTTGGAGTAGTAAACAGTACGCCATTTCAAATGAGGAGGTCACAATGATCATTACCAAGAAGGCTCTCCACCGTCGCACGTTCCTGCGAGGTGTGGGGACAACGCTAGCATTGCCGCTGCTGGATGCGATGATTCCGTCGCTGACAGCACAGGCGGCCACGCCGGCGAATCCGGTACGACGTTTGGGATTTGTCTACGTCCCGATGGGTACGATCATATCGCAGTGGACTCCGCCCGGTCCGGCGGGCGTCCTGGGCGAGCTTTCGCCCACCCTGCGCTCACTGACTCCTTATAAGGATCAGCTCAACGTGTTTACGAACATGGAGCTGAAGAATGCCTATCCCGGCACCCACGCCACCTCCAACAGCACCTTCCTGAGCGCGGCCAAGGCCAAGTGGACCGAGAGCACGGATTACTTTTTGGGTACCACGGTCGATCAGATCGCAGCCAAGCACATGGGCCAGGACACGCGCGTGCCATCCCTGGAACTCGCGATGGACCTGCTGACGCCGATCGGGGTATGCGACAACGGCTACGCGTGCGTTTATCAGAACAACCTCTCCTGGTCGTCGCCGACCACGCCGCTGCCGGCCGAAGCGCACCCGCGCGCGGTGTTCGAGCGGTTGTTTGGTGAAGGCGGCAACGCGGCGGAACGCAGCGCGGAACTACGAAAGAACGCCAGCCTGCTGGATTGGGTGACTTCAGATATTTCCCGCCTCCAGAGGAAGCTGGGCCCGGGCGACCGCGACAAGGTCAACGAATATCTGGATACGGTTCGCGAAGTGGAGCGCCGCATTCAGAAGGCCGAGGCCGAAGCAGCGGGCAATCATTTGCCGGATCTGGATCGACCAGTCGGTGTGCCCGCCGGTTACGCGGACCATGCTCGCTTGCTGTTCGATTTGCAAGTACTGGCATTCCAGGGCGACGTCACCCGGGTTGTCACCTTCCAGTTGGCTCGCGAAACCAGTACGCGAACCTATCCTGAAATCGGCGTGCCCGATCCTCACCACCCCACGACCCACAGCCGGGGCAATCCAGAAATGTTGGCAAAGGTTGCTAAGATCAATGCGTTTCATGTGGAACTGTTCGCCTATTTCATCGGGAAGCTGAAAGCGACGCAGGATGGCGCCGGTTCTCTGCTGGACCATTCTATGTACATGTACGGCAGCGGCATGGGCAATCCGGATGTGCATGATCACGTGAATGTGCCGATGCTGGTTGCCGGCGGAGGAGCGGGCAAGATCAAGGGCGGGCGTCACATTAAGTATGCAGAGCCGACGCCACTCGCCAACCTTCACCTGACGCTGCTGGATCGCGCGGGAGTCCGTGTGGACTCTTTCGGCGATAGCCAGGGCGAGGTGAAAGAGCTACTGGATCCGTTTTTGGCGTGATCGAAAGCCCGAATCAATACTACGCCGGGGAAACAGGCTAAGGAAGCCAGGAGACCACCACGATGTGCCTGAAACGGTTTATCCCATGGGGGATCGCTGCGATTTTATCCGTCGTCTGCTTGGTAGCCGCCGGCCCTGAGGCGCGACTCGCGGATGCGGCAAAGGCCTCCGACAAGGCAGCGATTCGCGCGCTGATCGATAAACACGCAGACGTGAATGTACCGCAGGTCGATGGGACCACGGCACTCCACTGGGCGGTGTATCAGGACGATCTGGAGACGGCAGACCTGCTGGTGCAAGCCGGCGCGAACGTAAAAGCGGCAAATCGGTATGGTATAACGCCACTCACGCTGGCCTGCACGAATGGCAACGGTAAGGTGGTCAAGTTGCTGCTCAAAGCCGGAGCCGACCCGAATACCACATTGGTCGGAGGCGAGACCGCCTTGATGACAGCGGCGCGCGCAGGAAACCTTGAATCCGTCAACGCTTTGTTATCCGCCGGAGCCGATGTCCGCGCCAAAGAAAACCAGAAAGGCGAGACGGCTCTGATGTGGGCGGCTGCGGAAGGCCACGTAGATGTTGTGGAGGCGCTGATTGAGAGCGGTGCGGATATTCATGCTCGTTTGGGTTCCGGATTTACGCCGATGCTGTTTGCCGTGCGGGAAGGGAAGATCGGCGTGGTTCGGGCATTCTTGAAAGCGGGCGTGGACGTGAATGAGACCATACAGCCACTGGATGCTCCCAAGAATACCGGCTACGTGTACGCGCGAGAAAAGGTCCCGCGAGCGGGTGTCAGCGCACTGCATCTGGCGGTCGCGAACGCGAATTATGAGCTGGCGGCGATGCTGCTCGACGCGGGCGCCAACGCGAATGCCGTTGGTCCGGGCTATACACCTTTGCATATGGTCACCTGGCTTCGCAAGTCCGGCGGCGGTGACAATGACCCGTCTCCTCAAGGGTCGGGCAATATGACCAGTCTCGAATTTGCTAAGAAACTTGTGGCCCACGGCGCGGATATCAACGCGCGCATGACCAAGCGTGTGAATGTGGGACTGACTCGCCTGAATACCAACGGCGGGACGGCCTTTTTCCTGGCGGCGAGAACCGCGGACGCCGATCTGATGCGGGCCCTGAAGGCATTGGGTGCCGATCCCCTGCTACTCAACGTGGACAACAGCACACCACTCATGGCCGCGGCGGGACTAGGGACGCGTTCTCCGGGCGAAGACGCTGGAACGGAGAGCGAAGTGATTGAGGCAATGCAAGTGGCGTTGGATCTCGGAGCGGACATAAATGCCGTTGACAAAAACGGTGAGACCGCGATGCATGGCGCTGCGTACAAAAATCTTCCGGGTGCCGTACAATTTCTGGTCGACAAGGGCGCCAATATCGAGATTTGGAATCGCAAGGACAAATTCGGATGGACGCCCCTGCTGATCGCCGAGGGTTACCGATTCGGAAACTTCAAGCCGTCGCCCGAGACATCGGCCGTGATTCAGAAGGCAATGAAGGCTGCCGGTGTATCAACCGTCGTAGTGCCACCGCCCGGTAAAGGCAATCCCCCGGAGTAAGCGGCTGGAGCGTGAATCCGCCTTTCTGGCGAATGATGTGATGCGCGCTCGACTGGCGGGGCGTCTCAACCGCCTGCGCTGCAAGAGCATGATCCGCCCAAGCTCACGAATCGGTCTTAAGCCACTCTTGGCGGGATTGTCTACACACTCGTCTTGCAGCGTTGGGCTCTGATCCACGTAATCGGGGTGCCGTGACGCTAAAATAGGCGAAGCAGCGTCATGAAGGCGAGAAGAAGCTTTTCCTGACCGCCGTCGACACCGAGCTAGGCGAGATACTGCTATTCGACCTCGTGCGAAGCTTGGAGTGATATGCAGAAACCGGTCATATTGACAGTCGACGACGATCCGGACGTCCTCCGAGCCATAGAGCGCGATCTCAAGAAGCACTACGAAGAGCAGTACCGCATCCTTCGGGCCGATTCCGGAAGGGCGGCTCTGGATCTTTTGGGCCGGCTGCAGCGGCGGAATGATACGGTAGCTCTTCTGCTTGTGGATCACCGCATGCCGCAGATGAACGGCGTGGAGATGCTGCAGGAGGCCATCAAGCTTTATCCCAACGCCAAGCGCACGCTTCTCACCGCCTACGCAGACACAGATGCCGCCATTAAAGCCATTAACGATGTCCACCTCCATCATTATTTGCTGAAGCCCTGGGATCCGCCGGAACAGCAATTGTTTCCCGTTCTTGACGACCTGCTCAACGACTGGTACGCCGATTTCCATCCGCCCTTTGACGGGATTCGTGTACTGGGCACTCGCTGGTCCCCAAAGTCATACGAAGTCCGTAACTTCCTGGCTCGAAATCAGGTGCCGTATCAGTGGCTTGACGCCGACGCCGCCGACAGGGACGCGGAGGTGGGGCGCCTCATGAAAAGTGTCGCTCCCGAGGATCTTAAGTTGCCGGTGATCATGTTCCCGGACGGGAGCTGCGTCTCTGATCCGGAGACCCAGGAACTCGCGGAAAGACTCGGCCTGCGAACCCGTGCAGGCCTGGAGTTTTATGACCTGGCAATCGTCGGGGGAGGCCCGGCCGGGCTGGCCGCCGCGGTCTATGGTGCGTCGGAAGGCTTGAAGACGGTCATGGTGGAGCGGGAAGCGCCCGGAGGACAGGCGAGTCTTAGCTCGCGCATCGAGAACTATCTTGGCTTTCCGTCGGGCCTCACCGGCGGAGATCTTACGCGAAGAGCGGTGGCCCAGGCGCGGCGATTCGGCGTGGAGATTGTCTCGCCGCGGGAGGCTACCGCGCTGCGGGTGGATGGTCCCTATCGATACTTGCGGTTGAATGACGGTACGGAACTGTCCTGTCACGCGCTGCTACTGGCGACGGGCGTGCAGTGGCGCAAACTCGACATTCCTGGCATGGATCGCCTGCAGGGCGCCGGTGTTTATTACGGCGGGACGGCCACGGAGGCTATTTCCTGCCGCGACGAGGATGTCTACATCGTCGGAGGCGCAAATTCAGCGGGACAGGCCGCGATGTACTTCGCAAGCTATGCGAAACGTGTGGTTATGCTGGTCCGCGGGGAGTCACTTGCCGCCACCATGTCCCAATACTTAATCGAGCAGGTCCAAACCACTCCCAACATCCAAGTCGAATACGGTTCGCGCGTGATGGAGGTGCATGGCGAGGATCGCTTGGAATCTGTCTCCATCATCTGCGATGGCACTGGCAACGTGAATCGCGTTCCGGCGAACTCGCTGTTCGTATTCATCGGTGCGGAACCGCGCACCTCCTGGTTGGATGGAACAGTCGAACGCAATGAGCGGGGTTTCATACTGACAGGTCCCGATCTGCTCAAGTCCGGTAAGCGGGCGAGGGGCTGGACGCTGGAGCGCGATCCCAGCTTGCTCGAAACCAGCGTTCCCGGTGTCTTCGCGATCGGCGACGTTCGATTCGGCTCAGTTAAGCGAGTCGCCTCAGGAGTTGGCGAAGGCTCTGTCGCCATCCAGTTCGTGCATCAATACTTGAGTAACGTATCCTAATGCCCTCTGACGTGTCCGCAAATCATCCCCTGCAAGCCGCGCTGCGGCGCATCGCGATATTTGCAGATTTGCGCGATGATCAACTGCAGTGGTTTGCCTCCAGCGGTAAAGAGCTTCTGCTGTCTCCGGGAGATACCCTTTTGCGCGAAGGCGCTCCGGCGGACGCCTTGCTTGTCATCCTGGATGGCGAGGTCCGAGGGCGCCGGGACAATGCCGCAGTGGACGCCGCAGGCTTTATGGGGAGCGCGGGGGAAGTGACCGGCTTGCTGCCTTTCTCCCGGATGGTCACGTACTCCTTGACTGCCCGCGCGATTATACCCACCTGGATTCTGCGGCTGCACAAGGACCGCTTTCCGGAGATGCTCCAGCGCATTCCGGAGCTGCTGCCTCGACTGGTCGGCGTCATGTCAGACCGGATCAGGGCGGTTAGCCAGGCAGAACAGCAGCGTGACAAATTAAGCGCGCTGGGTAAGCTGTCTGCCGGGCTGGCGCACGAACTCAATAATCCTGCTTCCGCGGCGGGCAGGGCGGCCGAGAGTCTTCGGGAATACATGAGGGAGCTTCGGCGGATCAATAAGCTACTGGACGATGCGTCGCTTTCCTGCCAGGAACGCTTGATGCTCGCTTCCCTGGAAGACAAACTGGTTGATCAATTGGCATCGGCTCCCGTGCAGGATGCCCTGGAACAGAGCGATCGCGAGGACGAACTGGCCTCCTGGTTGAATCACCGTAATATCCCGAATGCGTCGAGGCTTGCTTCGGGACTGATCGAAGCGGGAGTCGATTGTGCCTCGTTGGAGAAAATTGGTGCGAAGTTTCAAGGAGACGTGTTGTCCCAGATTCTTTCTCGCGTGGTACATTCCGTGGGCGCTGAGCGATTAACGCGCGAAATCGAAGCGAGCACCGGACGGATCTCCGAATTGGTCCGCGCGATCAAAGAATACACCTACATGGACCAGGCACCGGAACAGGAGGTAGATGTTCACAAGGCAATCGAGAGCACGCTCACGATGCTGAAATTCCGGCTCAAACACGGTGTTCAGGTGACGCGGCAATTTGCCCCGGACCTTCCCCGGATCTTTGCCCACGGAAGTGAATTGAACCAAGTCTGGACCAATCTTATCGACAACGCCATCGATGCGATGGGGGGCAAAGGCGAAATAACAATTCGAACTTCGCGGGAGCTGGATTTCGTTCTTGTTGAGATCACTGACAACGGGCCAGGCATTCCAGATGCTGTAAAACCTCACATCTTTGAGCCGTTCTTTACTACCAAAGGCGTGGGCGGAGGCACCGGCATGGGACTCGACACGGTTTACCGGATTGTACGCGCGCATCGTGGAGAAATCTCTGTCGACTCAAGGCTTGGCCGCACCAGCTTCCAGGTTCGTCTGCGGCAAAAGGGGTGATGCGGTGAGGACGCTCCCCCTCGCGGCTTTCAATCAGCCAATCATAATCTTGAAGTAGCTTTGGAACATGAAGGTTCTTTCAATACTTTTGTTTTGCTGGACGCTTCGGGGGCAATCTCCGTTTGAATTCTTGAATCACGGTGAGCCCCTGCTGGACGCACACAACTGTTATCCCTACGAAGGACAATGGCTGGACCGTATAGACCGTGCGCTCCGGACCGGTATTCCGGTTGGCATAGAGCAGGATCTGGCTTGGTCGATTGATGCGAATGGCAATGGCCACGTCGTGGTATCGCACACGTCGAAAACCACTGGAAGCGAGCCTACGCTGAAGGACCACTTCTTCGAGCGGGTCCGCCCGATTGTCGAGCAAGCATTGCGCGAAAACGATAAATCTAAGTGGCCGCTCATCATTCTACATTTCGATGTGAAGGACAACCGCCCGGAGCTTCATCGCGCTGTGTGGGATCTCCTCGGAGAATACACGAACTGGATCACTACCGCTGAGAAACGCCTGGACTTGAGCGTTCTCGCGCCCCTCGATCCCAAGCCGCTGCTGGTATTAACCGAGGACAACGACGCCCAGGAACAAGTGTTCTTCAAAGAAGTACCGGTGGGTGCGCGGCTGCGTTTGTTTGGCTCCGCTCATACTGGCAAGCTGCCCGGTTCGACGACCCGCGAAAAAACACACGCCGCAGCTACGCTTTCACCGGAGGTCTTGCTGGCAGAGCCTCCGACGAACTATCGCCGCTGGTGGAACAACTCGTGGTGGGAGGTGGAAGAAGGCGGACAGCGGGAAGCCGGCGAGTGGACCCATGCGGACGACGAACGTCTTCGCGCTCTGGTCAATCGCGCTCACCAGCTTGGATTTTGGATTCGATTCTATACCTTGGACGGGTTTAACGCAGCGGACAATCGCGGCTGGGAAGAAGGATACAGCTTCGGATCGCACGAGGCGGTTCTCATTCGCTGGAGGGCCGCTCTAGCTGCCGGAGTAGATCTAATCGCTACGGATCAATACGAAAGCCTCGCGGCGCTCGTGTATGGAACGCATTGATCCGTGTGCCTACTTGAAAAACTGATGTGAACCGGCGCGACCGGCGTACCTTGTCCCTTGCAACCGAAAATACGGAAAGGCTACGACGCTACCGTTCACTTCCTGATGACCGAGCGTGGCGCCAAGGAGAATCTGCAGCCGCTGCTCGAAGCCGAAGTTCGAGAGTGGATCAAGACCAGTTGGCCCTTTGCCACGGTGGTTTTCCACGGCCTTGACGTCAGCCAAACGGCGTGGAACGCATTGCCCGACGCGGGTAACTAATCCGAAGAAGTGCCTTCGCGGAGAGGCCTCGCGGCTCATTCCGGTGTGGTACCGGTACTTATGTCCTAGTCGTCAGTACCGTTGGACTGCCACGATGGGTATATACTTCCGGAGGCTAGTTTTAAAACGGTCCGCCGCGCCGTGAGTTGGCCGTTCGAACATCCGAAGGAAGTTCTCCTTGAAATCGACATTATTCGCCTTGCTTCTGTGGAGCGCGATGCTTGCAGATGCCGACACGACTCCTCCGAGCACTCCCACTCAGCTGCGCGTCGCCGCGATCGCTTCCGCATCCGTGAGCTTGCAATGGAAAGCGTCCTCGGATCGTAAGGGCAGTGGCTTGGCGGGTTACGACATCATGGAGAACGGCTCCGCGGTAGCTTCCACAACCAGCACCGCATTCACCGTCACGGGGCTTGCGCCATCGACAACCTTTCAGTTCGCAGTTCGCGCGCGTGACAACGCGGGCAATGTTTCCGCATTCAGTAATACCGTCACCGCCACCACGAAGGCACCGTACTGCACTGCTTTTCCGCCGACACCCACCGGACTGCAGGCGACCTCGGTTTCCAGCAACTCGGTAAATCTCATGTGGAATGCTGTAACGCCGCCCGCCGGTTGCGCGGTGACGTACACCGTCTATCGCGACGGCATGCAGGCCGCCAGCGGCCTCGCGACTGCGACTTACAATGCCGGCGGGCTGCTGCCATCCACAACATATCAATTCGCAGTCTCTGCCGCCGATGCGTTCGGAAGTTCGGGCTGGGCGGGCCCGATTAGTTCCACCACCGCCGCGGGCGGCGGAACATCCGGTGGCTTCCCGGCGCATCTGTTTGCCCCCTACATCGACATGTTGCAATACCCGACGCCCTCGCTTTCGGGGCTCGCGACTACCACGGGTCAGAAATACTTCTCGCTGGCTTTCATCGTCGCGGGGAAGGGCTGTGAGTCCAACTGGGGCGGCTACTACACGATGGCACAGAACTTCGAGGTGAACGACGTGGCCACGCTGCGCGCCCAGGGCGGCGATGTGATCGTCAGTTTCGGGGGCGCCGCTGGAACCGAGCTGGCGCTGGCCTGCTCCACTGTCGCAACACTCCAGGCGCAATATCAGGCTGTAATAGACAGGTACGATCTGACGCGGATCGATTTCGATGTCGAAGGCCCAGCATTGGGCAACGCAACTTCCATCGACCGCCGCAACAAGGCCATCGCCGCGCTGCAGGGAGCAGCAGCCGGAGCCGGAAAGAGCCTCGTCGTCCAGTACACGCTTCCGGTGCTTCCCACGGGCCTGACTTCGCAGGGCCTGAGCGTTCTGCAAAACGCGTGGGCCAATGGAGTCAGCATCGGCATCGTCAATGTGATGACCATGGATTACGGCAGTTATTATGACCCCAACCAGATGGGTGCGTACGCGGTTCAAGCCATGAATGCTACTATTTCGCAAGTGTCCTCGCTCTACGGTGCTGCGAAGACGGATGCACAGGTGCGCTCGATGCTAGGCGTGACCCCCGAAATCGGATTGAACGATGTCACGCCGGAAGTATTCACGCTCCCGGATGCTTCGACAGTAGTTTCGGCAGCGCACTCGGCGGGGATTGGGATGCTGACCTTCTGGTCCGCCGGGCGCGACCAACAGTGCCCCGGCGCGCCGGTGGTTACGGGCACGTGCAGCGGCATAACGCAGTCGCCCTGGGATTTCACGAAAATCTTCCAGCTATTTGCGGGAAACTAGCCGGCACTTTGCGCCGCGGTGCTTCGTGCGGCCTTCGCGTCTTATCCTGGAAGAAAGCCCAGGCGATGGCGAACACCCTGGGCCGTAACTCTCGGTTTGGAGCGGTGCAGTCATGAGCGAACAAAGTCGTACCAGCCACCCAATCTACAACTTGCTGCCTACTGAAATCCCAGGTTTCGACTCTCTGGCGGAATTAGCCCTGGATATGCGCTGGTCGTGGAATCACGCGACCGACGAAGTCTGGCGGAAGCTCGATCCCAAACTATGGGAGATCACGCATAACCCCTGGGTGGTGTTGCAGACGGCTTCGCGCGATCAGATCGAGCGCGTGCTGGCCGATCCGATTTTCCGCAAGAAAGTCGACCAGCTCCTTGACGAGACACGGCAAGCGGCAACCGCGCCAGCCTGGTTTCAAGAGAATCATGCTAACTCTCCCTTGACCTGCGCCGCGTATTTCAGCATGGAATTCATGTTGAGCGAGGCTCTGCCTATTTACTCAGGCGGGTTGGGCAACGTAGCCGGCGATCAGCTCAAAGCGGCCAGTGATCTCGGCGTACCGGTGGCTGGCGTGGGGTTGCTTTACCAGCAGGGCTATTTTCGCCAGGTCATCGGCAAACACGGAGAACAACAGGCGCTGTTTCCGTATAACGACCCGGGACAACTGCCGGTCATGCCGCTGCGCCAGCAGAACGGGGAGTGGCTGCGGCTGGAGGTTACGTTGCCGGGGTACTCAGTTTGGTTGCGTGCCTGGCAGGTCCAGGTCGGCCGAGTGAAGCTCTACCTGCTGGATAGCAACGATGCTGCAAACTATCCCGCCCATCGTGGGATTACCAGCGAACTCTATGGGGGCGGACCCGAGCTGCGGCTTCTGCAAGAGATGCTGCTCGGGATTGGGGGATGGCGACTGCTGCGAGCCCTCGGGATCGAACCGGAGGTGTGCCATCTGAATGAAGGGCACGCCGCGTTCGCAGTGTTGGAGCGCGCCGGCAACTTCATGCAGGAGACCGGGCAGCCCTTCGAGGTGGCGCTCGCCGCGACCCGAGCCGGCAATCTGTTCACCACGCACACCGCGGTCGCAGCCGGCTTTGACCGGTTCGCGCCGGCGCTCATCGAGCAATACCTGAGCGGTTACGCCCAGCAAAAACTCGGCATCTCGGTCTATGATCTGCTGGCTCTCGGCCGTCAGAATCCAGAGGACCCATCCGAACCCTTCAACATGGCGTATCTGGCGATTCGCGGAGGAGGGGCGGTCAACGGCGTGAGCCGCTTGCATGGGCAGGTGAGCCGGCGTATTTTTCAACCGCTGTTTTCACGCTGGCCGGAGGACGAAATTCCGGTCCAACATATAACGAACGGCGTCCATACGCCCACTTGGGATTCGGCTCCGGCCGACGAGCTTTGGACCGGCGCCTGCGGGAAAGACCGCTGGCTAAGGACCACTGACAAGCTGTCGCAGGAAATTCGCGGCGTCTCCGACGCGAAGTTATGGCAATTTCGCAGCACCTCCAGAGAAGCCTTGGTGGGATACGTTCGCCAACGTTTATCACGGCAACTAGCCGTCTCAGGCCAACCACTGGAAGAAATCGAAGCGGCGAAGCACCTTTTCGATCCCAACATATTGACGCTAGGATTTGCGCGACGGTTTGCAACTTATAAGAGGCCGGACTTGCTGCTGCACGATCCGCAGCGCCTGCTTCGTTTATTGACCAATCCGCAGCGTCCGGTGCAGCTCGTGATCGCCGGGAAGGCGCATCCGGCGGATGACGCGGGGCAGGCGCTTATCCAGAAGTGGGTACAGTTCATCCGGGGCGCTGACGCCCGTCCGCATGCAGTCTTTATTAGCGACTATGACATGCGGCTGACCGAGAATCTGGTGCAGGGAGTGGATGTCTGGATCAACACACCACGCCGGCCCTGGGAGGCTTGCGGAACCAGCGGGATGAAGGTGCTGGTGAATGGAGGCATCAATTTGTCCGAATTGGATGGCTGGTGGGCGGAAGCCTACACCCCTGAAGTCGGCTGGGCATTGGGGGACGGTCAGGAGCACGGTGACGACCCAGTTCGCGACGCCTTGGAAGCGGGTGCGCTCTACGACTTGCTGGAGCGAGAGGTGATCCCGGAGTTTTATAGCCGCGACGAGAACGGTGTTCCCACCGCCTGGACCAAGCGGATGCGGGAGAGCATGGCGCAGTTGACCCCGCACTTCTCGGCCAGCCGAGCGGTGCGCGAATACACGGAACAACACTATCTCCCGGCCGCAGCCCGTTACCGGGAACGAGCCACGGACAAAGGAGCGGTGGCGCGACAGTTGGTGGATTGGCGGCATACGCTGAACTGGAAGTGGGACTCGCTGCATTTCGGCGATGTAAGGGTGGAATCCGATGCCAACCACCACGTATTTGAAGTCGAAGTTGTTCTGGATGGCCTGGACCCGAATGCGGTGCGAGTGGAATTGTATGCCGACGGAATGGCCGGAGGCGCCGCCACCACCGTGGAGATGACGTGCGTGCACGCGCAACATCAAGTGGGAGGCCGCTGTGTGTATCACGCGAGTGTGTCCAGTTCACGTCCAGCGACAGACTACACGCCGCGAGTGATCTCGCAGCGTTCCGGCGTGGCGGTTCCGCTCGAATCCGCTCGCATCCTGTGGCAACGGTGATGACAGCGTTTTTGACGCGTTTGAGAGCGTAGCGTGCGAGGCTGATATAAAGGCATCAATGCCGCCGAAAACGCCGCTACCTGCTGGCGGTTACATGATTCCTTCCGCTCTCGCGCGTCCGGGCGCGGTGCCTTTCTGGCTGGCCGTGCTGCTCACCGGCATCGGCACGGGGGTGGCCGCGGCGGCGCTTACCAGGCTGCTGGAACTGGTGCAGCAAATCGTGTGGAATGGCTCGGGCACCAATATTTTGAACGCCGCAGAGCATGCCGGTGCGTGGCGGCACATCCTGGTCCTGCTCGGTGCAGGTACTGTGACTGGCGTCGGGCAGATCATGCTTCGACGCTTGTCGAGCGCTAATGGAATCGATACCACGGCCGCGATTTGGTTCCATGCCGGGCGGATGCCGGCCTGGCGTACTTTGGGAAGTGCAGTCCTTTCGGTGATCATCGTTGGCATGGGCGTGTCGCTCGGCCGCGAGGGCGCACCCAAGCAAGCCGACGCGGTGTTTGCTAATTTCTTTTCTGACCGGACGCGTTTATCCGATGAACAACGCCGGCTCCTGGTAGCCTGCGGCTCGGGAGCTGGGATGAGCGCGGCCTATGGAGCCCCGTTAGGCGGGGCGCTTTTCGCGCTGGAAGTGATGCGAGGGATGCTCGCGCTGCGCTATGTGCTACCCGCGCTTTTCGCTTCAGTGGTAGCGACCGCGGTCTCTTGGCTGGTGCTGCCGGATGCGCCCACCTATCTCATCCCGGCGTATCAAAGTTCCGCATCGAGTATGCTGTGGGCTCTGCTGATGGGACCCATTGCAGGCGTGGTTTCTGTAGGCTATGTGCGGGCGATCACTTGGGCAGACCGCAATAAGCCGGAGGGCTGGCGTAGACTGGCCGAGCCGATGCTGGGATTGGCTCTGCTGGGCGCGGTCTCGATCCCCTTCCCGCAATTGCTCGGAAACGGCAAGGACATCTCACAACTTGCTTTCACGGGCCAAACGGCACCGGCGCTGCTTCTGATCTTGCTGGTGCTGAAGCCGCTCGCGACTACCCTTTGCGTGCGCAGTGGAGCGCCCGGCGGCTTGTTCACGCCTTCGCTGACGGTAGGCGCATTGCTCGGTGCAGTGCTGGGGCATGTCTGGAGCTGGGCATGGCCTGGCGTGCCCACGGGATTGTTCGCCGTGCTTGGTGCGGCGGCGGTTCTGGCGGCCACAACACAAGGTCCGATCTCGACGGTAGTGTTGATGATGGAATTGACCGGCCGGGATAGGTCGTTTATCGTGCCGCTGTTACTGGCCGTGGCAACTGCTACGCTGGTGGCGCGAACCATTGAGCCGCGCTCAATCTACGACGCCCGTCTGACCGACGAAGAGGTCGAGGCGCGCAGAAATATGCGCGAGCTGCCGCCGCGATAGCGTGCGGACGACGCGCGATCAGCGATCAGCGCAGCAGGCCCAGGGTGTATTGCAGTGCGGAGTACTGGGTCTGATAGTCGTACTTGGCGTTGAGATTTTCAATCTCGGCTTCGGTGAGATTTAACTGCGCCTGCGTCAGCTCGACAATCGAAGACAAACCGAGATTGTACCGTCCTTGCGCGAGATCCAAAGCGAGCGCCGCTTGGCGCAGAAACTGGGCGGTGACATCGATCCGCTGAAACGCGTCGTTGGTGCTGGCCCAAGCCACGCGCACGTCGCGAGAGACTCGCTGCTCTAAATCGCGAAGCCGCTGGTCGGATTCCATGGCCCGTTGAATGGCTGCCTCGCGGCGAGCCGAGAACAGATGCCCGTTGAACACCGGTATGCTGATGTTTGCTCCCACTCCTTCGTATTCAGCCGGGATTGTCGAGCCGGTCGGCGAGTGGATGAACGGCACGAAGCCCCCGACCGCCACCACGCTTACGGTGGGGCGCGACAGGTCCTTCTCGGCGTCGGCGAATTTGTAGCTCGCATCGCGTGAAAAGCGAAGGCTGGCCAGCTCGGGACGATTGCCGATCGCCTGTGCCACCAACTGGTCGGCAGTGACGGGCGGCGCCGAGGGCAGCGGCTCATCCGCCAACTGATAGTTCACGGGCTGGTCCGAGCCCATGGCGCGGCCCAGTTCGGCGAAACCCTGTTGGACGCTGTCCTGAGCCCGCAGCAGCAGGAGCTTGGCCTGCGACACGTTCACTTCGGCAAAGCTGACGTCGAGCTGTGATTTCAGACTGTTCCGGGCAAGCTCGGTCACCTGGTCGCTCAGCAACTGACGCGCGCTCACTGTCTGCTCGGCGACCTTCACCACAGCTTGTGCGTGGAGCACTTCAAAATAGGAACGAGTCACCTGGAGAAGCACGTCGTAACGCGTGGCTTGGGCGGCCTGCGCGGTCGCTTGCGCCTGCAAGCGCGAGCTGCCGGTCAGATTCGAGGTGCGTCCGGAATCCGTAACCAATTGGCGAACCACTACACCTTGGCCGAAGCGATTAAAGAGGCGGGACGCGGACAGGTCTCCGGCGCCGATGCGCGCCAGATCGTTACCCTGCGTCCCCGTCAAATTTCCCGTGACGTTGGGGTAATAGGCGGCGCGGCTCTCGACGATTTGCTGATTGGAATAGTTGACTTCGTGCTGTGCGGCTTGCACCTGAGGATGATTCTGTAGCGCCATCGTCTCGGCTTGTTGCAGAGTCAGCTTAGGTGGATTCTGCGGTGGCGGGGCTTGCGCCATGGCGCCGGGCGCGTAAACCGCCGCCGAAATCGCAAGGAACAGGAACGTCTTATGGATTCTGGAACACATTTTGTTTCTTCCTACGTACGCATCATGCGATTGCATTTTTGCGGTCATAAACCAGCACGTAGGCCGCGGGAACCAAGAACACGGTGAGCGCCACCGAGAGCGCCAATCCGCCCAGAAGCGCGCGAGCCAGCGGCGCATAGCTTTCACTTCCCTCGCCCAACTTGAGAGCCATAGGCATCAGACCAATGATGGTCGCCAGCGACGTCATCAGTACAGGCCGCAGGCGCACGCGGCATGCGGTCGCTACCGCCTCCCGCACCGCCAACCCCCTCTCGCGCAGTTGCCTGGTGAATTCCACGATCAGAATGCTGTTCGAAACTGCGATCCCGGTAAGCATCACGACGCCCATCAGCGACATCACATTCAACGTGGTGCCGGTGAGCCAGAGTGTGAGGAGCACGCCCGTCAAGCCAGGCGGCACAGCCAACAGAATCAGGAGCGGATCGACGAAGCTTTTGAATTGCGCCACCAGGATGAGGTACAGCAGCACTACCGAAAGGATCAGGCCGAGAGCAAAGCTGCGGAACGAGGCGCGCATACCTTGCACCATCCCGCGCAGCGTGACATTGAGTCCGTCCGGGATCTTGGTTTGTGCGATGATCCCATCGATTCGATCTGCGATGCTTCCTAGTTCCTCCCCGAGCGGGCGGACATAAATATCGGTAACGCGGCGGATCTGGTAGTGGTCTACCTCCGTGGGTGCGAGACCGCGTGTCACTGAACTGATGGTGTCGAGGCGGGTGGGCAGAAGGCTCCCGGCAGCCCGTAACGGAATTGCTCTCAGGTCAGCTAGAGTCTTGACCTGGCCTTCGTTGTATTGCACCGTCAACATATAATCCTGGCCCGATTTGGGATCCACCCAGTAGCTGGGCGCAATCATCTGGTTGCTGCTGAGGGCCGTGATCACGTTACCGACAACCTCTTGCTGATCGAGTCCAAGTTCGCTCGCGCGGGTGCGATCCACGTCCAGTTTTAGCGACGGATAATCGACGTCCTGCGGGACGTATACATCCGCAACACGGGGAATCTTCTGGATCTCAGCGGCGAGGTTCGCTGCCGTGCCATGGGCGAGCTCCAGATTCGAGCCGGCTACCTGCACGTCGATGGGCGCGGGCAAACCCAGGTTGAGTACGGCATCCACCATTCCGCCCGACTGGAAGTAGGTACTCAACTCGGGGAGTTCCTCGGCGATGCGCTGTTTGACGCGAGCCATATATTCGTAGCTGCCCACCTTGTGGCCGTCTTTTAAGCCCACCTGCACGAACGCTGTGTGTTGTGCGGAGTTGCTGGTGTAAATAGAGGAAAAGCCAGGCGTCACGCCAATATTCGAAAGAATCACACCCAAATCACGCTCCGGGATGATCTGCCGGATCAACGCCTCTACCTTGGCAACTTCGCTTTCGGTGACGGCGATGCGCCATCCGGAGGGCGCCTTGACATTAATCACGAACATGCCCGCATCCGTGCGCGGGAAAAAAGATAAGCCCAGACGGGGGTATAAAGCCAGACTCGCGGCGAATGAAATTCCGCAAAGAGCAACCGTAATCCATGGAAATCTTAACGCGCCTCCGACCAGGCGATCATAGACGCGCAGGAAGGACTCAAAGCGGTCATTGAACCAGACATTGAAGCGTTCGCCCAATCTCCAGCGATTGTGAGTGCTCTTCAGCTCCACTTCGACCGGCTCTTCGGAGGAGGGTGTCCCATGATGCGAAGCCGCCTTGATGAATCGTGCGCAGAATAGCGGAACCACGGTCATCGCGACCGCGTACGACGCGAACAGCGCCAGCACCACCGCCAGCGCCAGGGCTGAGAAAAGAAACTGACTCACGCCATAGAGAAAAGTTACCGGAAAAAAGACCACGGCCGTAGTGAGCGTAGCAGCCAGCACCGGAAGCGCAACTTCGGTCCCGCCAATTTCCGCCGCGGTGGCGGGGTCTTCGCCCAGTTCAAGATGCCGATAGATGTTCTCCAGCACCACCACGGAATTATCGATCAGACGGGACAGCGCGAGCGCCAGGCCACCCAACACCATGCTATTGACCGTGCCGCCTCCGAGCGAAAGCGCCATAAATGTTGCCAACACCGACAGAGGGATCGAAAAGAATACCGCCACCGTCGCGCGCATGCTCCCTAGGAAAATCAGGATCATCAGGGAGGTTAAGAACAGGCCGATGGCCCCTTCATCGAGTAGCGTACGAATGGCGGTTTTGACAAACCGCGATTGATCGAACAGCACGTTCGCGACGAGGTTCTTGGGAACGTCCACCAGGTGTTGCACGACATCGCGCACGCCATCCACAACCGCGATGGTGTTGGTGTCGCCGCCTTGTTTGAGCACGGGAGTGTAGACGGAGCGCTTGCCGTCCACTCGCACGATGCTGGTCAGGATCTGGCGAGCGTCTTGCGCCTGAGCCACATCTCCAACCCGGACCACCGATGAGCCAACAACCTTTAGCGGCAGCTGATCAATTTCCTGAATACTGGGAAGCTGACTGTTCGTGTAGACGCTGTAGTCGAGCGAGCCGATGGGCACGTCTCCGGCGGGCAAAATCAAGTTCGAGCGATTTACCGTGCGAACCACGTCCATGAGGCTGAGTTGGTGCGCCTCCAGTTTGTAGGGGTCGGCGTATACCATGATCTGGCGATAGCCCCCCCCAAACGGTTGTGGGACACTGGCGCCGACGACGCTGGCCATCTGATTGCGTACCCTGAACTGCGCCAAGTCTCGCAATTGGGTTTCATCGAACCCCTGCCCCCCGACCGTCACCAGGCAGACCGGAAGGCTGGACGCGTCAAACTTCAATACAACCGGAGGTAATGTGCCGGGAGGAAGACGCCGCAGTTGCGCCAGAGCAAGATTGGAAATCGTGGCGACTGCGGAATCCGAATTCGCACCGGGCTGAAAGTAAACTCGAATGACGCTGGCGCCGGGAAGGGAGCGGGATTCGATGTGCTCGACGCCGCTGGCCAGAGTGAACTGCCGTTCAAAGCGGCTTGTGATATCGCTTTCGATCTGCTCGGGCGGCATCCCGTTGTAAAAAGTCGCGACCACCACCATCGGGATGTTGATGTTCGGGAACATGTCGACCGGCATGCGCACCACTGCCGTGCCGCCGACAACCGCAAGGATCAGCGCGACGACCACGATGAAATAAGGCGTTCGAATGGCAAAACGGGACATGGAATTAGGGAGTCGCCTCGGTAAGTATATCGATGAGCTTGGGACGGACCTGCTCGCCGGCGCGAAGGCTGGCATGGTTGCCGATCACGACCATGTCCCCCGCGTGAACGCCCTCGATAATCTCGGCTTTGGCTGCCGTCTGGAGACCGAGTTTCACTTTGCGAATCTCGACCTGGTTCCCGGGCGTTACCACAAATACTTGTCCCGAAGACCCGTCGCTTCCGACGTCAATTGCGGTAACCGGCGCCGCTACCACGTGCGCGTGACTGTCGAGCGTCAGGTTCACCTCGGCGAACATCCCGGGAATCAGGACAAGGTTGGGATTGGGAACATCCACTTCGGCATTCATGGTGCGCGTGGCGAGCGCTACCTTTTCGTCAAAGCGCGTCACCCGCCCGGAGAAACTTCGGTTCAACGTCTTCACTTGGACTTCTACCTGCTGGCCGATGTGGACGGTAGGCACCGCCGATTCGGGAACCGGAAGTATTAAACGCAGCAGACTGTTTTGCGACAACCTCACCAGCGGCATCGCCTGGATGCTGGACGCGGTGCCGGCCTGAATCATAGACCCGGTATCCGCATAGCGCTTTGTGATCACGCCGGCGAAAGGCGCGGTGACGCGAGTGTAGTCGAAAAGCGTCTTGATTTTTTGCAGCTCCGCATTGTTGACGTGCACCTGCTCTTGTGCGGCCGCAAGATTGGAGCGGGCGGCGGAAATCTGGGCTTCCGATACCAGGTCCTTGCTGTGGGCATCGTCGACTTCCTGTTGAGCAACCAATCCCGGCTTCTGCATGGACACCTGCGCCAGACGGCTATAGGAGAGGTGTGCAATTTCGTGGGCGGATTGGGCCTGTTGGACCTGGTCTTGCGCCCGCGTCACCTCCGCCTGGCTGCGATCCAATGCGGCTTGGGCCCGGGCGCGGTCATCCGCCATTTCAGGGATCTCCAGGGTCGCCAGCAACTGGCCTTCTTTGACGCGATCGCCAACGTCTACGGTGATACTCTTCACGTAGCCGGCGACCTTAGCCATGATGTCGACTTCCTGATAGGGCTTGAACTCCGCGGTGAGCACCATGCCGCGCGACAGATTTTCGACGGTGGCTTTCGCGACCGCCACAGTAGGAGCCTCAGGTGTTGTGGCGCTGCGCGCCTCCACCGGCGTTCCTCGTGAGCAGGCGTTGCCGAGCAGAGCGGCGGTAACGGCAGCGAGTACCGCTAGAGTCGGGTAAGTAGCTTTTTGCTTAGGTCTGGTCATTGCCGTTTGCTCTGGGTTGCTGTCTTGACGAATCCTCTATACGGTGTCATGAGTCAGGCGCGGAGATGCATAGCAATGCTGTTCTTCTAACATATCGATGGAGGCCCTCCTCCATCCATACCGGGGGTTTGGTATTTTTCCAACAAAAGCCCGGTAGTTCGTAGTTCGCTGGCAAAGGCTCGGTTAGCATGATACCGACGCCGTGAATCCGATTCACATTCTGCTAGCCGACGATCACACCGTGATGCGCCGGGGCCTACGGCTGCTGCTGGAAAGGCAGCCTGAATTCCGGGTCGTCGCTGAGGCGACGGATGGACGACAGGCGGTTGACCAGGCCGAAGCGACCCGGCCGGATGTCGCGGTGGTCGATATCGCCATGCCCAATTTGAGCGGAATTGAAGCAACTCAGCGCATCATGGCTGCCCTGCCCAACACCGCCATCCTGATCCTCAGCATGCACTCCGACGAGGGCTACGTCTTGCGAGCTTTGAAGGCAGGCGCGAAAGGCTACCTGCTGAAAGACTCGGCGCAAGGTGATTTGATTGAGGCGATCCGAGCCGTGCATAAAGGAAAAACCTTCTTCGGACCGGAGATCAGTAAGATGCTGGTCGAGGATTATAGGAGTGAGATCCGCATTCGGGGTGTGGAAGACGCGTACGATCTGCTCACCTCGTGCGAACGCGAAATTCTGCAACTTGTCGCGGACCGCAAAGCGAACAAGGAGATCGCGCAGGCCTTGCATCTCAGTCCCTACGCGGTGGAGACGCATCGCCGGAATCTTCAGGAAAAATTAAACTTGCATAGCCTCGCGGAAGTGATTTTGTACGCCGTGAGGAAGGGAATTATCGCATGATCTCTAGTCTCCTGTCCCCGTGGTTCGTGTGATAAATCCTGGTGAGTGGGCGGAGAGG
>JBDTTL010000036.1:0-22054 GCA_039930665.1 Acidobacteriota bacterium | reverse complement strand
TGTCGGAACTGTATACAGAGTGCCCGCGAGGTCCGGTGTAATGGAGCCCTGCAGCGTGCTGAAATCGAGGGTCACTCTCCACGCGGTCGGCGACGTACCATTCTCGAAGTTCTTCGCGACTGCATCCCAGGTGGCGGCTCCGGTCGCATACGAATACATTGCGAACCGATTGCCGTTCGCGCCGGCGGTGCTGGCCGCGATGGTCGCTCCGCCGGTGTAATAGACCCGAACCGTGGAGCCAGTACGCGTCGCCTTAGCCACCGCGGAAAAGGCGTTGATGCTATCCGTAATCGCCAGCGCCGCGTTCGCGAGAATGTCGCCGCTCATCATCTGATACGTGTAGGCCTCAGTCAAGAACGCCAGCCCCACGTAGTCGCCAACAGTCACCGTCCCCGAGACAGTGAAGTCCGCGTGAGCGCACTGGTAACTACCCGCGATCGCCTCGGCATGCGCTAACAGGGGTACGTAGTAAATCGTCTCGTTGCCGCCCGCCGGCGTCGCCCATACGCGCAGAGTGGGCCAGTCGACGGTTGCGTATAACGCTGAATCGAGGGGAATGCAATTGTCGCGTGTCTCTTCGTAGGTCAGTGTGAGCCCGCTCAAGTCACCGTCGGGCAGACTGCGAAATAAAGGATGCTCATAGACGTTGTCGCAATTCCATTCGATCACCGCCCAATCGAATTGCTGGCGCCATGTCCCCGACAAAGTGAATCCGGTGGATGACGCGCCGCTCATCGCCGCCACCGCCGAGGGTTGGAAGAAGAAGCACTGCAAGTCCCGATGCGGGCTCAGCTTCAGAAGTTGTTCAGGCATTTTCTAGAGCCGGATAGTCACCGTCAGGTCGCGCCCCGGCAGCGTGTTGGCCGCGCCCGGTACGTTCACCACATCCAAGTGAATCTGCGAGCCCGCCGCGAGTGCAGGCAGGCCCAGGCCATTCACGGTGTTCGATACGGTGTCCCCGCTCGCGATCGTCAGCGTGGAGTAAGCCGCGCTGTCATGGCGGATCAGCAATATCACTGCCCCGCCTGCCGGCGCCTCTCGCAAGGTTGCGAAAATGTCACGCGGAATATGCGCTTCATCCATCACGAACGGCGGAGTTGCATCTGTCTGCACTGCCAGGTATCCGTCCACCTGCAACGCGATCTGGCCTCCGGAAAGTGTGCGTAAGCCGCCATCAGTGGTGGCCGAATACGGCACGTGCATCACTGGACTGGTACCGAACATATTGCTCACATAGAACTCAGCCGCGACCACGCGTACGTCCGGAAGAAAAATCGAGTATTTATAGTTCGCGCTGGCCGGGCTCAAGAAGAACGCGCTGACGAAGGCAACAATCACGGTCGTCCGCTCCAGCAGATAAACGGTCGCGGCATTTCCATGCGCCTCCGCTGCACTTCCATGCACGCCCCGCGTGACCGTCAGTTCCAGCCCGCCGCTCTGCAAACTTTGGACCTGAAAAATTTCAGCGTCGATCTGGATGAAGTCGTCTGGCACGGCCGCGCTCACGACGTTCAACGTTACGGTTGTGTCCGTCGCTGTGATGCCGGCTGTCAAGCTCACCGACGAAGGCCCGTCGAGTTCATCGTAGTAGAACAGCGTGAGCGACCCCGCTGCTATTGTGAGCGTATTCGCCTGCGTGGGGAAAGTGATTCCCGAGAGATCGATGGTCCCCTGCGCCGCCGGAGTCAGCACAAAGTTTGGCAGCGGCGGAAAGCCCGTATCGCCCCCCGCGCCACCGCTCCCGATTTGCCACCTGGTCAGAGGATTGAGCTCGTACCGGCTCTCTTGATTGAGTACATTCGCCGATCGCCCTGAAATCTCCACCGACTGCCCGCCCCAATTCGGCACCTGCATCTGCACCGGACTGCTGGTTCCGACAGCTCCGAAATTCCAAGCCGAGTCGGCGACCACGAAATAGCTCGTGGTATCCGGGGTAACCGTCCACGGCGGCGCTACCGTCAGCGTGCTCGCATCGTTGGCGGTCACTACTCGCTCCTGTGTGGCGCCGGTTCCACGCGTGATCCGGGCGGACTTGCCCACGAACTCGTCCGTAGCCATACCCAATGTGTCGTTGCCGACCGCCGTCCCCGTGAATACCGTAGCACCCGCTTCGGGTTGCAGTTCGCGCCTCCACGAGAAATTTGCGTGATCGTAATTGGAATCCGGCGGTCCCGCCAATTGCGGCGTCTCTCCTGCATCGGTATAAGACGTCGACACCGCTACGCTCGCCGCGATCCTCAGCAGTTGCGAGGGATTCAAACCTCGATAGACGTTAAACGCTGACGTCTCCGGCGAAAAGCTCAGACCCGTCAGTGTCACTTCATTGGTGTCAGTTCCCGCCGGAATCGTGGCCCGCACCGTGAACGAGAGTCCGCTCTCCGCACCGCTCGTATCCAGTGCCGTCAACGCATAGTACAAATTCTGGTTGCCGGCCAGCGTGCCCCCAGCCATCGGTATGGTCGGAGAGAGGCTCACCAGCGGAATCGCTGCGCCCGTGGCCTTGGGCAACGCGGGCGGCATGAAGGCTACGCTCAACAACACGGCGCTTCCCACCGCGCCTTGAATCACCGTTTCCGTGATCCCGAACTGCCCGATGCCGTTGCTGTCGATAACGCTGCCCACCAGCGGCCTAGGTAAACCCAACCCCGCGCCGTTGGGACTTCGTCCGCCGACCGTGCTCGCGTCGCCAGTCGTATACCACGCGTCATCGTGCCATTGCGCTGTCACCAGTACCGACTCGAAGTTACGGCCTGGAGCCAGTTGCACCACTCGCAGCGGTTGTCGTTCCAGACCCTCCTTCAGGTACGTGACGCTGATCAGATCGCCCGGCGTCAGTCCAATTCCCTTTACCGTCGTTTCGAATTCGACGAAGGTCGAACCGCTCAGCGCCTTGTCGAGATGCAATTGCATCATCCGCGCCGCTTGATCGAAGTTCGGCAATCCCGCCGCCGCGAACGAGGCGGTTACTTCGCGCCCCGTCAACTGCGCATCGTCTACATCCACCAAGCCAAGGCTGTCCTGCCGGTATTGGTTGAATTCGTCCTGAAATTCCACCGTGAGACGGTTCGCAACGTCAGCCCCGTTAGGAGCCCACAGCCGTATCGCCGGATCGCCGTTCGCCTTCCTCACGATTCCCGAAAACGCAGCGGAGCCATCACTGAACTCATAGGCTGGCCAACCGCCATCGAGCGCGTCCGTGCTGTTGCTTCCGTCAGGCAACGCCGGCTGCTGCAACGCCAATGTATTCTCGACGCGCAGTCGCAGCAATCCGCTCTGACCATACCCCAGCATCAAGCCCGAGCCGTTGCGAATTCCTTTGACTACTTCCGCCGCGCTCCACCGTTTCGCGAGCACCAGATTGCACTGGAACCGCGGAGTTGAGATCGCATTGCCGTACAAGTCAGTGGTCGGAATTTGCTCGTCGCAATACGTGGCCGCGGACGCGAAGCTGGGGAGATCGATTTCCGTCGTCAGCCATCCGCTGCGCCGCAATACATCCAACAGCACCCACGGCGGACTATTAGTAAAGGTCTCGCCGAGCGAAACCCCGGCGATGTCGAACCGCTCCAGCATCAGACCCATCAGCAGAATGTCGACCTTAGGCAGCGATTGCGCGCTGCTTACTTGGTTGGGCACCACCACACTAAGGAGCGCCATGCTGCCGTATGGATCGCCCAGAGGCTGGCCTGACGAGTCCACAAAATCGGCATTGAACGCGCCGTTCCGCGCACCGGGGGTCACAAGATTAAACCATCCGGTGGCCGTCATGTTCATGCCGCTTTGGCCCTGCGGGATCTCGACGCCGTTGACCACCACCGTGACCACGTTTTCAATCCGCCCCATGCCCAGCAGCACTTCCAGGTGCGTAAGATTGCCGTCGTTCCGGGCGAATGTAGTCGGCGGCTGATACCATGCGGACCCGTATGCCAGTGGAACGAAATCGTTGTACCGAGCCTGGTTGTCGATCAGCGAAGAGAGATGTGTTCCGCTCTCTCCAAAGCTGCGCACTTGAATCTGCGCCGGAACGAATTCGATACCACCGAAATTCCGCGTCTCCTGACTGGCGCTATCAGTGTCGAACATGCCCCGCGCTACGCAGGAAGTACGCGTGTAGTCGCAGCTCGTGAAGGGAACCGTCCCATTCAGATTTCCCACGCCGCCGGCCTGATCCGGTGAATATCCGCAGCGGTTCAACGCCGAATATTTTCCCTTGGGCCCGCCATTCAACGCCTCTGCCCTCTGCGCCGCCGTCGATGGAAACGACCACGGACATTGCCGCTGGATTCGCACCTCAGGCAGTATGATCCGCTGCATATTGAGGCGGTTCGTAAAGCTGACGCGGAATGCCGATTCCGTTATTTCCTCCGCCATGCTTCCGGTTCCCAAAAACATCACGCGTTCTTCCGATACCGCCGCGTTGGCCGTCAAATCGTAAAACAGGAACCGGATCGTGACTCGCGCGCCGCGAAAGCCCGTCTCGCGTTCAAGCTGCGAAAAATACGAATCAGCGTTGGCAAGTGTCACAGTTATTTTTTGCGCGCCGTCCACGCCTTGGTCCGACGATGCCACTAGAGCCGAAAGATTATGCTTCAGCAGACGGGCCGGATATGCGTTGCCGCCGACCGTAACGGCATGCGTACTCCATCGCACCGTCACGCCGGACGCCAGCATACAGTCGAAAATGAACAGCGGCGTCGGAGGCGTCTCCTGCTCTTTGAATTGGTCGATGGTCGGCATAGGCTTAGCTTTCTGTGCTCACAATCTGAATCACCGCATCGTATACGTCGCTGCCTTGAGCAGTCACTGCGATCTGGTCGGAGCCGAACCGCGCCTTCCCGAACACGCCGCCGATAGCCCCCGTGATTTTGTATTCCGAAGGCCCCGGTTGCGCCTCGGCCTGCATCCCGAACAATTCCACGGAGCCGCCGGCCGCAACCTGTGCTCCGAAGGCAACCGTCGTCGCGCCCGGTTGCCCGGGATTCGTCGAAAGGACAACTCGTCTCCATTGCGTTCCCGCAACGTAGCTCTTGCTGGTATTCGCTACCGCCAGCGTCACCGCCGATCCCGACGTGCTGCGCACCCATGCGCTCAAACAATATTGAAAATCGCCGGGAACATTGAGTATCTGCGTCAGTCCAGCACTGGCCTGTCCGGTATTGGCCAAGCGAGTCGCTCGCGTAGTTCCGAACGGATCGGTTATTCCTGCTGTCACTTGAGCCAGCGCGCCCACGGTCCAAGCGCCTGCGCTGAAGTTCTCGCTCTGCAGCAAAAGATTCCCCAACGGATCGAGAAAAGTAAACGTCTGCGACATCCCGGATGTCTGCTGAAACAGGCTCTCAATCGCGTTCCACTCCGCCAGCGTCAGTCCGGTTGCGCGCAACTCCCACCCTGCGATCGCCGCATCGGGATCGCGGTAAACTACAGTGCTCCCGTCGGCCAGCGCGTTCATCACGGTTCGTTGCAGTCCGTGCTTAGTCACCGGGTAGAGCGCCGAAGCGCCCGTCGTCAACTGAGGGAAAATCAGCATTCTAGATTCGGTTCTCCTTCACGATGACGCTCGCCATCCCTCTGGCCTGCCCGCCGTATTGCGTCGCCAGTTGATCGCTATCGAAACTGCAGTTCGCATACACGGTCCCGTCCCACGGATCTGGGAACGCAAAGCTTTCGGCCCGTCCGCCGTGCGACTGAAAAAACGATTCCAACGCGGCCAGTTCCGCCTCATCCAGTAAGCTCAGCCGAATGGTCCACCGCCGCAGCGGCGCTCCGTACTGCTGAAACCGTTGCTCCCGGCCATCCACAAATCGGAATACCTGCGTCGAGAACCCGCGCATTCGGCTGGACCCATACTGCGCCACCGCCCCGGTTTTCAGTGTTGGAAATGTTGCCACGCTACACCTCGCGAATCACATCGTTCAACACGTTCGATTGCAACATCGCCTGCCGAACCGCTAGCGCGATATCCCCGCTATGGTCCAAAAACGACTGACTATCCATCGCGTGTACCTGTACCGTAATCTGCGGCGCCGGCGAGTTCGTCAGTGCCCTCGGCCCCCCGCCTTGTGCTCTGTCTACTCCGAAAGGGCCGCCGCCCCCTTCGCTGAAACCTGCGTCTAAATGGATCGGCAATGGCGCCATGTAATTCGGCAGCGCCGCCGGAGTGCTCGAATCGCCGCCGCCGAACAAGCTTGCGATCCCGGAGACTAGCGGTGCCAACCCGAGCCCGCCGCCTAGCGTGCCACCGATCGTGCCCAGAATCGCGTCGCCCTTCGAACCGCTGCCGGTCCCGCCGCTCACCGGCTGCAGCATCGCCGCCAATGTCTGCTGCATCAAAGCGTCATTGATGGTCTGCTGTTGTTGCAGTTGATCCGCAAGGCTCGTCATATGCGTGTCGAGCGAATTTCTTCCGCTGAGACCGCTGGCGCGCAACAGACCCGCCAGGCCGTCGGAACTATTGGTTGTCATTCCTCGCCTCTCGCCACTCTTTTTCCAGCGTCAACATTGCGTCGGCTTCTTTGGCCGGGTGTCCCGCCATCTCGCCATTGCCGAAACATTTGCTCGCGAAAAACCATTCCACCCAGCCGATGCTTTCAGGTGTCACCAAAGACCGGGGGCATTCCTCCGTCGATAGACGCCCTCGCACCCACACCACTCGCCGCGGCCCGCGCTGCTCCTCGGGAATCCATCCACACCGCCGCGTTCCTTCCAACCCTTGCCGTCTGCATGGCTCGCATCTCCACCCGGCTTGATTCCCGCTTAGAAAATGGAATGCGACTGTTAGTTTTTTCTTTCGGTCTCGCTCAAGCCGCATTCCGCCTTCACGCGCTCGAGAATCTCGCTCGCCAACGCCAGCGGACCTTTTTCGACGACTGCCTGCGGAGTCGCTGTCTCGCCGTCGATCGTCAACCCCTCCACCGCGAGCAGTCCCCACTCCAGATACGCCCGGTCCACTTCTGCGCCCACTACCGCGGCCTCCAGCTTCTCCCGCGCATCCATCCCCGCAGCCAGAAACTCCGCCTTGCGCCCGATCTCCCGTATCCTGCGCGCCAGTTCCAACCTTCTTCCAAACGTCAACCGCGCAATCGCGTATCTGACGCCCGACGCCGACTCCGCATCGAACCATAACGCGCTATCGAAGGAATGTTCCGCGTCGCTCCTAGGCGAACGCGATGTAGAGCTCATCATTCACTGCCCCCTGCGCCCGGCTGTTCTGAAATTTCCACTGCAGCCGCGTCTCTGAATCGTCGAATGTCGGAACCTCCGGCACCATCGCCGGCATGTACGCTCCAAACAACTGCCCGCTTTGCTGTCCGAGCTGCAGCATCACACTGATGGGCGACCGCTGCCGTGCCGCTTGATACAACGCTGGCGTCTGCTCGTCAACCATCTCAAACACGCTGAAGTTCAGCGTTACCTTGCGTTCACCTGCTGCGATGCAGCGCGCCAGATCGCTGCCGAACTCGCGAACCCGCAATTGAACGTTGTTTTCCAAGCCGAGTTCCGCCCCAGTCAGCGTTAAGAATTCTGCCGGCGTCGCACCCATCCACACCTGCCCCAAGTGCCCAGGCACGATGGTGTAGTCGAACCCCGCGTCCAACGGCTCCGTCGGGAACTGGCTCATGCCGCCTTGCCCGCCCGTGAAGCTCGCGCTATCCAGCAGGTCTTGCGATGGTCCCGCGAAGACGAACTCTTGAAAGTCGCCGTTCACTTTGACCCTCAGCGAGTCGATCGCCGCTCCATTCACGATTCGTTGCACGGCGCCGGCCGGATCCCAATAGTCGAAAATGCTGACGCTCCCCAAATCGCTCCCTAACGGATACGTCAGCGTTGCGCCCAGGACCGTTCCCGCCGCGACCCCGCCCGTGAAAGGCGCAATCAAAAATACGGTTGTCGAATCCAGAATCGCTGCGACGAATCGAATCTCTCCCGCACTCGCGACAGCCTGACCTACGCTCAGCCCGTGCGCCGCCGAAAAAGAAATTTGCGTGGTTGCGCTCGTCGTCGCCACCGTTCCACCGGCGAAAGCCAGCGGCGTCCCGCCCATCGCTGCCTGAAACAGCGGTCCATGACTCGGTGCCGCCTGCCCGCTCACCCAACCCGTCATAAAAGTGTTGAGCTGGTACGCGGTTCGCTTCCGGATGCTATTCGGCAATCCGACGAACGTCCGGCTGCCCGACTTGTCTCTACGCGAACTCTGCTCCGGCACCTGCCTCGCCGCCAGCTTGACTCCCGGAATCCGATCCTGCCCTGTGACCGCCGGCACATTCCCATAGGCGGATTCGAGTGCGACATAGAACCGGTTATTGTTTGACGATATGTAACACGACATGAATCCCAGCCTCTCTCATCTCGACAAATCGACTTCGAAAATCACTTTGGCCGCCTGTAGTACGTTCCGTCCGCCGAGTTGCACTGGATCGAACTTCACTTCATAGCCGCCGGTAAAAAACATCCCTTGTCCCCAGTCCCCGCGATTGGCATCCAGAACTTGGGTCACCGCGTCCACGTATAGACGAACTTTCTCTTCCAATCCCTCGATGCGATCCTGCGATGCTCTGACTTCGGCCACCGCGCGCACTTTCCCCGAAAAATTGCGGAACTTCTCGGTCAGCAGGTTCTGCACCCGGTCCGCGTACACCAGCACCACCGGATACTTCACCGCCGCGCTCTTTTCCATCAGTGCTACCGGGGCGTTCTGCGGAACCACACTCTCCGCTGCAATCGACGGCAAGTCCACGCCGGCATTCAAAGCGATCTGCACCGCCACCGGCGCCAATCCTGCAAGAGCGTCCGTGAACAGCGCCACCACTTTCCCCGCCGCTATGCTCGCTGCCTGCGCCATGGCGTTATCCCCGCCTCAAGATCCGGTCGCCGGGTACGAACATGTCTGCCATTTGTCCATCGCCAGGGCCCGGTCCACTTACCAACCCCGCCACTGGCAACGTGAAGGTCGCCCCCATCGCCAGCGGCGCGCTGTTCTGCAGCGTTAACGTCGAACTAGTTAGCCCCAGATACACATTCCATCCCGCCGCAACTGGCGGCGCACTGACGGCCGCAGCCGTCAGTAAACTGTTGTCGTCCGTCTGAAAATTCGTCACCAGGCTCGGGCTTCCCGCTTGGCCCGTCGCCGAAAGCCAACTCACCTGCGCGTAATAAATCGTCGCTGCCGAGGGTCCGGCTGTCGTACCAAGCACAGGCATCGCTGCCCGCGGCACCGGAGTGGCAACCAGTCCGATGCCAAACTCGAGCGTGCGTTCCTTCGCGCCTATCGCCAACTCGCGATACTCTTCCCACTTGTTCCAATAGCGATCGTTCAATTGATTGTTGTAGGCGTCCCGGTATACCAGCGCCAGCGTATGCAGCGCATGCCAGCGCTTCATCTGCGGACTCACCACCACGTCCGACACTCCAATCCTCCGGCGGTCTCCGCCCGCCGCAGAATAGCTTGACGAATATTGCGCCCGCATGTTACCCATCAGCACGCCAAGCACGTCCTGAGAAATTTCTTCTGTGGCCAGGCACAGCTTCACGTCCAAATCGATGGACTCCACGTTCGCCACCTCCGGAATCGCCGCCTCATATACCCGCAGCGCTTCTGTATCGTTCGGATTGCCGTCCGTCAGCAGTGCCATATTTGATCTCCGTTGTCTTGCCACCCAATAAAAAGGGGGACGAGCCATTAAAGCCCGTCCCCCGCGCCTCGATCGGTGCTAGCTGTTGACTTGCACCGCGTGGTTATTCCGCAGTACGCCCACGCCGTACAGCACATCCACCGTGAACTGCTGCGCCAGCGTATTGGGCTGGTAGCTCATCGTGACGCGCATTCCGAAATTGCCGAGTTCGGCGTATTCCGCAATCGCCCCCGTTCCCGGCAGCGGCTGCGGCAGCCGGCGCACCACCAGACCGATCGCGTTCTTCGCGAAAGCCAGATTGTGCGTGGTCACCGGACTGGTCCCCGTCTTAGCGATGAACTGTGAGCGGAAGATGTAGAAGTCCTTCATCTTGCCCACTGCCCCATCCACGATAGCCCGTAACCCGGCTTCGCCCGCCGTGTTGTATTCGCTGAAGCGTGGAATCTGGCGCAGCGCCGAGTACGCGGCCGCGTCCACCACCAGGTACTTCGACGCGCTCGCCGGAACCTTAGTGCTGAACAGCGCTGTCTCCGCCGAATCCACTACCGCCTCCGTCAGCGCGGAGCCCCCGGTACCCACGGCGGTGTTTGCTGTGAACTGCGGATACAGCCCCAACAGATCGGCTTCTATCCGCTCCGCCAGAGCCACCACTGCCGGCTGCATATACAGCTTCAACAGATCCGGTACCGCCAGAATCTTAGTCACGTCCGGTACCTGGAACGTAGCCTCCGCATGGGTGCTGAGTATGATCTGCGCATTTCCCAGGCTCGGATTCTGCGTCTGCACCGTACCACCCTCTGCGATATTGTTCGCCACCAGCGTCGGCGGAATCGGGACGTTGATGGTATCCCCCGCCTGCGCCAGCGCCGGCTCATAATCGCGATTGACCAGGTTCCCCATTACCAGGTTCCCCATCAACGCCGGCAGGGCGTCCGCCGCCACCAGCTTTACAATCGCGCTCGCTACGTTTGCCGAAGTAATTGTTGCCATTGTTCCTCTCCTCTACCACCCGCGCAGCGTCAGCGACGCCACTCTGGCGATCTCCTTGCGTACTCTGTCCAGTTCCTCCGGACTCATGCCCGGACGAATCGTCTCCAAATCCACTCGCGTCTCTCCCGGCACGCTTCTCTGCCCTGCCCCCGCCCCCGACCCGCCACCGAGCCTCGCCGGTAGTAGCTCGGGGTTCTCCTTCACAAACTGCTCCACGTGCTCCCGCATCCCGATAAACTTGCCGTCCTCGCCGCGCTGAATCTCATCCTTGACGGCCTTGTAAGCCAAGTCCAACTTCGCCACACCGTGCCTCTGCAACTCCGCTCTGACCGCCGCGCTTCGTTCCGCTTCGTCCACCTTTGCCCGCGCCTTTTCCGACTCGGCGATCAACTCGCTTACCCGCTGCTCCAGACTCTCGCGCCGCTTGCGCTCTTCCTCCAGCTCCGTCTTCTGCGGCATGAACTCCTGCACTACCGCCTGCACGATTTCGCGAATGTCATCCATGGGTTTCAATCCCGGCGCTTTCTATCTCCGCGACAATCCGGTCCTTCACCTCCTGCCGTGCGTCCGCCAGGTACTTCAGTGCTAGCTTCTTCTGCACTTCTTTCCGCAACGTGGCCGATTCCGCGCCCAGCGCCAGCAGCTTCTGCGCATCGTCCACCTCTACTGCGAAATCCGAAATATCGAATTCGTCCAGGCCCGTCACGCCGATCGCGAGTCCGTCCTCCCGCGCCGCATTAATCGCCTTCAGGATTCGCCGCACCTGATCCTTAACCGCGTCCCCATACGCCCGCAGCACTTCTTGCGTGATGGAGGAATCCAGTTGCTTGCTGACTCCCGATTGTCTGCCGCCCTGGCCCAGCGGCCCCCCCGCCTGCGGCATGTAGCACACGCGGTACATTTCTTCCTGCAAGCTCGTCAGATTGTCCGCCGCGATCTGGTAAACCTTGCCCTCCGGTTCAGTCCACCCGAATCGGTCTTCCGGGCCCAGTTGGATGTAGTAGCTCTCGCCCACCATCTGGCTCCACTCCCGTTCGGAATACACCACCGGCATCGCGAACAGCCCCATCGTGAGCGCCCACGACAGAGCATTCGATTTATTGAAGTGCTCCAATTGCAGCGATCCCGCGCGGTTCACCATCCATAACCCCGCTGGAATCCGCAACTCGAACAATGGCACTCGCCCTGACTTCGCCAGTCCATGCAGTCCCTCGTCGATCAGCTCAATCGCGCTCGCGCCTCCGTCCCTCGTCACTTGCCGGTATAGTCTGAAACTCTGCTTGTCGTAATACGCCCAGCGTTTCTCGCGCCGCCACTCGCTATCTTCCACGCGATCTTGTTTGATCAGCTCCGTTCGCAGGACTACCCATTCGTAGTTGCCCTGTTCGTCCAGACTCCAATTGATGAGGTCCTCGGTCGCGTACTCCACCAGGTAGGCCCGGGATGCCCCCAACGCATCTTCTGCCGCCCGGCTCTCCGGTTTCTGTCCCATGCGTGGAAAATCCACCAGCACGTAGCTCGCGCCCGTCACCATTGCTTCCACTAGTTGCTTGCGCAAAAAATCCGCGAGCGCTGTACCCTTGCGATCCACGTCTTCGATGAACTCCCCGAAGAACGACTGTCCTTGCTCATTGGTCCCCTCGAAAGTCAGCACCGGTTCCCTGCGGAACAAGGTTGCCGCATACCAGTCGACGATCGATCCGATATAGTTTTCGTAGAAAACGCGCGACAAGCGTTCGCGGTACACATCGCTGGGCTCTTTTTGCCGCGGGATCAGATGGCGTTGCGCGTTTAGCTTGAACTGTTCGCCGCCAACGTAGAGGTCGCGATAACACCGCCAGACCTCTCTGCGCGTTTTGTAATGTGGATGTTCCCGATCGATATCCAACACGTAGTCCTCTTTCCTCGCACACTTAGAACAGCGGCCGGCCTTGCTCTCCGACCTTCATCCCGCCGCGGCATTCCTGCCACGCCAGATACCCCAGCGCGTCCGACAAATGCGTCCTCTTCGGATCGCGATCTTTATCGATCACCTGGCTCGACTCCTTGTACATCACTTGTTCGAAGTCCTTGATCAACTCCTTGCATCGCGGATGAATCAGCAGCTTCCGCTCCCCGGCCGCCGACTCCAGCTTCGAATTCATCAGCGTCACCCGGTCCCTCACCGCCGGATTTGCCTTCGGTATCCGGAACCGCACCTCGCCGTAGGCGCGCTCGCTCACAAATTTCTTCAAAATCTCGACGTCCGTCGTTCCCGACGTCTGCCTGCGCGCCCCGCTTGCATCCGCATAGATCACCAAGCCCCCCGCGTGTTCCGCGAAGCGGTTCCCGAACTCCGTGCATGCGTCGTAGGTACTCGCTCGATTCAGCACGATCTCGTCCAGCACTCTCACCTCTTCACCATCCATTTGCGCCACCACCGATGACATCGGGTCTACGTTGAAATCCAGCGCCCACAACAACGGACGCTTTTCATCGATCGCAACTTCAGCCACGTTCCCCGCCCTGTTGAACGCGAAATACACCCGGCCCGCCGTCAGTTCCAGATACTGCCCGAGAACCTCCTGCTCATAAAATCGGGCATCGTAGCTGTGCTTTAGCCGCTGGTAATAATCCGGCACTTGTTCCAGCAGAAACTGATTCTCAAACGGCCTCGCTTGCACCGTTTCGTAGCCTTCCACCTGCGATTCGACGAATCGCTCGTACACCCAATCGAAGCCTTTCGGCGTCCACACTGCAAAACCGCACAGCCGCGCCGCCCGCGGATCGCGTAGCCGGCCCTCCAGCCGCAGCCACGCTTGCCGCGGCGCATACGTCAGCTCATCCAGTCCGAACCACGCGAGATTGGTCCCGCGCAGCCTCTCGAATTCCTCCACAGATCGAAACAAAATCCGCGACCGTGTCTCACTCAGCACCAAATAGTTCTCGGCGCGATTCCACTCATGTGGAATCCGGTTCCGCAGCAGAATTTCGAGCAGCGCAGCCTGTGTCGCGTCCCTCAGCATCGGAAACGTCGGAGCCCCTAACAGCCCCGTCCGGCCCGGATTCAAATACGTCAGCTTCAGCGCTTCCTGGCACAGCGCCTGGCTTTTGCCCGACCCGATCGGGCCCGAAAACCCCTTGAACCGCGCCCTGGAATCGTGAAACCTCTGCTGCGATGGCAGCGGATGGTACTCTATCCCTCTTTCGCGGACCCCATTTCCGCCGGCTCCACCCATGTCACCTTAATCTCCTTTGGCGACTCGTCATCTAATTCCTTGTGCAGTTGCACCAGTCGTATGTAATCCGCCAGCGTGGCCTTCATTTGGTTCCCGGTCATCTGTTTTTCGATGTTGGAGAGCATCTTCTTCACAGCTTGCGCCTGCCCACCGGCGCCGCGCGCTGCGCCATTCCTCGGCTTCGCTTTGCCGCTCGTCTCGTCCATGACCATCCGGCCTCTTTCCCCTCGCGATCAGCAGCGTAGCAGCCGGCATGCGTACTGCCGCCGGATGTCCACGCATCAACTTGCGGCACCTGCACGAGATATATTTTCTGGGGATCTTGTGAATGCACTTGTGCACTCCCCCGGCAACCCCTACAATCGCTAAGTAGAACGCCCGCTCGCGCGATCCGCATGAACATTTCCGTGAAAAGTGAATACGCCCTGCTGGCGGTTTTCGACCTCTCGCTGCAGCCGCCCGGTGAGCCGGTCAAAATCGCTGACGTGGCGCGCCGCCAGAAAATCCCGCAAAAATTTCTGGAGCTAATCCTCGCCAGCCTGAAGCAGGGCGGCTTCGTCGAATCTCGCCGCGGGGCGGAGGGCGGTTATCGGCTGGCCAAGCCCGCGAATGAAATCACGGTTGGCGAAGTGCTGCGCTTTATAGAAGACAACAAGCACAGCAAACGCGTGGCCTCCAACCCGTTTCACCAGATCTGGCAGCAGGTGGATGCGGCCGTCGCCGCCATCCTCGAACATACCACTTTTGCCGAGCTCGCCAGAACCTGGCAGAAATCCCAGACCCGCTACGTGGCAAACTGGGACATCTGAGCGTCCACATCAAAGAAACATAATCCGAAAAACCATGATCTTTCCTGACAACTCATTCAGCATCGGGCGCACTCCGTTGGTGCGCCTCAATCGTGTTACGGACGGCGCGCAGGCCAGCGTGATCGCCAAGATCGAAGGTCGCAACCCGGCGTACTCTGTGAAGTGCCGTATTGGCGCCGCCATGATCTGGGACGCGGAACGCCGCGGCCTCCTGAAGCCCGGCCGCGAATTGATCGAGCCTACCAGCGGCAACACCGGCATCGCGCTCGCCTTTGTCGGCGCCGCGCGCGGCTACCCGGTGACGCTCCTGATGCCGGAGACCATGTCGATCGAGCGCCGCGCCGTGCTGAAGCTGCTGGGCGCGAAGATCATTCTCACCGACGGCGCTCTCGGTATGGGCGCATCCATCGAACGGGCGGAACAAATGGTCGCGGCCGAGCCGAACCGTTGGATTCTCCTGCAGCAGTTCCAGAATCCCGCCAACCCCGACATCCATTTCAAAACGACCGGCCCGGAAATCTGGGACGACACGCAAGGCCAAATCGACGCCTTCGTGGCCGGCATCGGCACCGGCGGCACCATCACCGGTGTTTCGCGCTACATCAAGCTCGAAAAGAAGAAGCCCATTTTGTCGGTTGGAGTAGAACCGCGCGGCAGCGCCGTGATCAGCCAGACGCTCGCCGGGAAGCCGCTAGAGCCCGGACCCCATGCCATTCAGGGAATCGGCGCCGGCTTTATCCCCGGCACGCTCGACCTGAAAATGTTGGACCGCGTGGAAAAAGTCAGTGATGAGGAATCCATCGAGATGGCCCGGCGCTTAGCGAAGGAAGAGGGGATACTGTGCGGGATTTCCTGCGGGGCAGCGGTCGCTGCGGCCGTGAAGCTGGCGCATGAGCCGGCGATGAAGGGGAAAATGATCGTTGTGATTCTGCCGGATTCCGGAGAACGATATTTGAGTTCGGCGCTGGTGGACGGTTTGGATTGACGGGCTGCCGAAGCCTCCGCTACCGCGGCAATTATTTGGGAAAGAAGAAAGCGGGCGCCTGTTTGGGTGATAAGGGTGAGGGCGCCCGCCGTTGTAACGGGGATTTAATTACCTATAAAACGTCAGTATCCGCATTGAGGTTACTCCTTCGCGAATAATTTTTCGCGATGCGAGAAAAATGTGGTTAATTCGCTATGCCATTCGGCACAGCATCGACACAGCTGGGGTGCGCAGTCAGGCATGGACCATGTATAGTTTGCTTATCGTGTCCCGAATTCACACGGCATGCGTGGTGACAACGATCGCTATCGCGGCGGGGACCCTTGCTCAGACCGCACCCCTTCGGATTGGTCCGGGCGTCACACCACCCCGCGTCATTCGCAAAGTCGAACCCGAGATGACCGCCCTTTCCCGTGCCGATCACATTCAGGGAACGGTTGTGGTCCAATTGGTGGTCACGGAAAAAGGCCGTGCTGGCGACATACAGGTGATTAGTCCACTAGGCTACGGGCTCGACGAAAACGCCATCGCCGCAATTCAGAAATGGGAGTTTGTCCCCGGCCAGAAAGATGGTCATCCTGTGCCTATCATGGCCACAGTGGAGGTGAACTTCCGCTTCGTGGGTGCAGGATTTGACGAAGCTTACGAACGTCGTCGTACTGAATTTAACGTGGCGCTCGCAGGTCTGCGAAATGCCACACCCGCAGGGAGGGAGCGCCGCGTGGAGACCATGCTAAACCTGGCGAGGCGGAATTTCCCAGGAGCTTTGTATCTGGTCGGGATGTGGGAAACCACCGGTGAAGTCGCGCCGACTGTTCTTCGAAATTCGGAGGCCGGCTGGCTAAAGATCGAACAAGCTGCGAAGAAAAATTACGGTCCCGCCATTTACCAAGTCGCGAAGCGTTCGCTTGACAACTCTGAGAACGATAAAAGGGCTTGGGAGGGCGTGCGCCGCGCCGCCGTGCTCGGTAGTCGCGAGGCGCAATTATTCCTCGGCGACCGCTATCAAAGAGGCGACGGCTTGGAAATGAGTATCGACCGGGCTAAGAATTACGACGCCCCTAATAGGCCCGACTACGAATATGAACAGGCCCTCGCCTGGTTCGGTCTCGCAGCCGACCACGGTATCGCCGGAGCTCGCGAGATCGTAGAGCGCGAAACGCCCAACCTCACGCCCGCGCAGAGCAGAACCATCGCCACACTGAAACGCCAGTTTGCAGGATCGACTGAGCCGCCTCAATAGAGCAGATACGGCCGCCGCCGATCTTCAAACTTTTCTAGCTGCTCACGCAGCCGATCCTCGATTACGCCCGGCGCAGTCCCGGCTTTGAGTGCGTCCACTACCTCGCGGCTGCCAATCAGAAAACGGCACGCCTCAAAATTAATTTTGCCGGGGTACAGGCGCTGGAGCGCGTACGCCACATCCAGTCCCATGCGCACCGAGTTCAACTGCTCGCGGTTCAGGATCACAAAGCGCACGCCTTCGATCATTTTTCCGGCGAACGGCCCTGACGAGGGCTGGAACCGGGTGGCATACACACGCACTCCGGGCAGCACCCATCGGTTGAGGAACTCTGCGAGTTCGGTGCCGTGAATCCAATCCGCCCCGATTTGTTCAAACGGCGCATCCGTGCCACGCCCCACCGAGTAATTCGGGGCTGCTTCCAGCAGTGCTAATCCCTCGTAGAGCGCCGCGGCGTTCAAGCTGCGCAGGTTGGGCGAAGGGTCGATCCAGGTCAAGCCGGTGGAGTCGAACCAGTCGCCGCGCTGCCAGTTCTTCATCTTCACAACGTTCAGGTCCGCGCCCAACTTCCGTTCTCCATTGGCCATCGCCGCCAGTTCCCCCAACGTTAGCCCATGCCGCACCGGCATACTGTAGCAGCCAACAAAGCTATGCAGATTATCCTCGAGCAAAGGACCCTCGACATGCGCGCCCGTCACCGGATTCGGGCGATCCAGCACGTAGAACGGGATCTTCGCCTTCGCAGCTTCCTCCATTGCGTAGAGCATGGTGCACGAATAGGTGTAGAACCGCGCTCCCGCGTCCTGTATATCGAAGACCAGAACATCGACGTCGCTGAGCATTGCAGGCGTCATCCGATAATGACCGTTCTCGTAGAGACTCCACACCGGCAATCCTGTGGAAGCGTCCTTGGCATTCGCCACATCGGGACGGTCTTCCTTCCCCGTAATACCGTGCTCCGGCGAAAGGAGCGTCGTGATCCGCACGCCGGCCTCGCGCATGACGTCGATGTTGCGCTGGCCCGCACGATTCAGGCCGGTGTGGTTCGTGATCAGGCCCACCCGCTTCCCCGCGAGTGCCTTAAATCGCTCGGTCTCCATCACGTCTATCCCGGTCAGCACTTCATGATTCAGCGCGACCATGCGCCGCACGCCGGCGCCTTCGAGCGTTTCATAAAACGGCTGGTTACCTTCCACGCCCAACGCGGCGGCCACCACTGTCGCGATTTTCGACCGCAGTGGGCTCAAATTCTTGCCGGCCTTAGGATGCACCGAATTGGTCATCAGGATCACGTAGGTCTTCGACGCAGGATCAATCCACAACGACGGGCCCGTGAAGCCAGTGTGCCCATACGATCCAAGGGAAAACAGCTCGCCGCGCGGCGCGGAAAACCCGGAATCGATGTCCCAGCCCAACCCTCGCAGAATGGGCTGATCCGGCGGCGAGTTAGGCGATGTGAATTTCTTCACCGTGAGCGGCGAGAACAGTTTTCCACCGCCATCAACCAGCATCTGCGCGTACTTCGCGAGATCGCCGGCGGTCGAGAATAGGCCCGCGTGCCCCGCTACGCCACCCATATATCGAGCGGTGGGATCATGCACGACTCCACGAAAGGGCAAACCGGTAGCCGCGTCGATCTCGGTTGGCGCAATACGCGCGCGCAGCGATGCCGCCGGAAGAAATTCGGTTTCCTTCATCCCGAGAGGAGCATATACGACTTCACGAGCGTATTCATTCAGCGGCTTGCCGCTCAATCGGCGCACGATCTCGCCCAGTAGTTCAAAATTGACGTCGCTATAGACAAACCGTGTTGCCGGCGGCGACATCGGTTTCTCCAGCAGCGCGCGCCGGATGCCAGTGTCATAGCCGCTCCATGCCGGCTCCAACGCTAGATCCGGAGGCATCCCTGAGAAATGCGTCAGCAAATCGCGCACCGTGATGTCGCTGTGCCCGCCCTCAAACTCCGGTAGATACGCAGTCACGGGATCGTTGATGCGCAGTTTGCCTTGCTCGAACAGTTTCATCAGCGATGGTAGGGTGGCGGTCACCTTCGTCAATGACGCCATGTCGAAAATGGTGTCGAGCGTCATGGCCTCGCGAGACGGCACCAGCGCGCGATTCCCGTAGGCCTTGCGATGAACAATCTTGCCGTCGTGCCCCACGATCAGCACGGCGCCCGGAATCAGGCCTTCGCGCACTGCCGCGTCCACCACCGCGTCGAGCTCCGCGGACGCGGAAAACGTCTCCTGCGCCGTGGCAACCTGCGTGAGCAGAACTACCATTCCGAGCCAGCCCGCCTTCATAACGCTTGCCTCGACAGCCCCTCCAGCAGTTCGCCGAGTTCAAAATCCTTGGCCGTAATCCCACCGGCGTCGTGCGTATTCAAATCTATGGTGATCCGGTTATACACGTTGGCCCACTCGGGATGATGATCCAACTTATCGATCCCTGCCACCGCCGACTGCATGAACTCCATCGCGCGTTTGAAATCCGGAAACTTATATTCGCGATGCAGCTTGCCGCCCTTCACTGTCCATCCCGCCATCTTCGGCAAAGCGGCTGCAATCTCCGCGTCTGTCATCTTTTCGCGCATTCAAGCCCTCCCGTAAATCGGTATCACCGCGCCGCTGGTATCCGCAGCCGCGTCTGAGACCAGAAACACCAGCAACTTCGCGATCGACTCCGGCTTAACCCAGCGCGAGAAATCCGCGTCCTTCATCCCCGCGCGATTTGCCGGTGTGTCGATGGTCGAAGGCAGAATCACATTCGCCGTGACGCCGAACTTCTTGCCTTCCGCCGCGACGTTTTCCACTAGCGCCACCAGCGCCGCTTTCGACACGGCGTATGCCGCAAAGTTGGGCGATGGCTCCACCGCCATGCGCGTGCCTACAGCTACGATCCGCCCGCGCCCCGCCGCCTGCATCGGTTTGAGCGCCGCGCGTATGCAACAAAACGCCACACGCAAGTTGACGTTCATCATTTTGTCCCAGGTCTCGTCGCTGGTCTCGGCAACGCCCGAGCCGCCCGCGAAGCCGCCCACCAGATGTACCAGCGCGTCGAGAGGCCCGTGTTCCAGCGCCTGCTTCACCATCGATTCGCAGCCCTCAGCCGTCGATACGTCGGCCGAAATCGTCGCAAACGGCATCGCCACTTTCCACGCCCGATCGACACCGATTACCTTCGCTCCGCTCGCGACAAATTCCTGGCACACCACTTTTCCCAGCCCGCCGTTTGCGCCCGTGATCAGGACGTTCATAGGCCCACTATACATCCAGGCCAACCGCGCGCATCAACTCCAGCGCATTGCTTCGCTCCACCACTCCCGAACGCAGATGATAGTCGAAATGGATTTCGCCGTTCTCGATGTGATCCTCGAAATGCACGTTGCGCGCCCGTTCGCCCAGGGTTGCCGTAATCTCCGCCAGAGCCAGATCGTGCGTCGTTACCAAACCGATCGCCCCCCGCTCGACCAGACCTTGAATTACCGCTGCCGCGCCGATCCGGCGATCGTGCGAGTTGGTGCCGCTCAATAGCTCATCGAGCAGGAATAGTGTCGGCTGCCCCGCGCGTGCCAGGTCTACGATGTCCCGCAGGCGGCTAATCTCGGCGTAAAACCGCGATTTGTTGTCCGCTAACGAATCGTTCACGCGGATCGACGCCCCAATGCGCAGCGGCGACAACCGCAGCCGGGCGCAGCACACCGGCGCACCCGCCCACGCCAGCGCGGTGTTCAGCCCCACAGCTCTGAGCAGCGTGCTTTTGCCCGACATGTTCGAGCCGCTTACGATCCACAGCGCGCAGGCTCCGTCGGCTTTGGTACCCAACTTCACGTCGTTGCCGACGGCATGGTCCCGGGGGATAAGCGGATGCCGAACGTCGATTCCGTCGAACAGCAGTCCCTCATCGGCCGCTGCGAACTCCGGGAACACAGCATCCGGCCGTTCATACGCGAACGTCGCCAGCGAGCACAGCGCTTCAAATTCGCCCACCGCCGCAATCCATTCCCCGATGTGCGGCCCGCACTCCTGCCTCCACGCTTCCACCGCCATGGTGAACTGCGGGATCCACACCAGCGGCGCCGCAAACGCGCGAAAGAATTGATTGCGCGCCGAGTCCAGATATTCCACCGACCGCTCCAGCCGTCGGATTTCCGCCGATGCCGTCAAACCGTGCACATCCAGCGCGCGTGTTAAACGTGTCAGATGCGGAGCGGTAAACGGTTCCTTCTCTAGGCGCTCCAGCAGCAGCCGCACGAGTTTCAGCTCCCGCGCCGGCGTCGATACCAACGCCATCACGCGGCGCACCGCGTCTCGCACCACCAGTCCAAAGATCAGCTCGGCCAGAACCACGCCTAGAAACGGACGCAGGCTGAGCGCTTGCGCGAGAAACAGCATGAACGTCACTACGGCCGCGAACGCGAGTGCGAATGCTGCCCAGCGAGCGCCCGCAAAAAAGCGCACCGCGGGCCGCTCGCCCCAGCTCTTCATGGCTTGATCGTCGATGGCCGTGCGAATATCTTCGCCCATCAGGGCTATGTCTTCGCGCAGGTCGAGTCTTTCACGCAGTTCCGCCACTGCGGCTTGGCGCGCACTCACCACCTCCGGGAGGGACGGCGCCAGCAACCACTCCGCCAGCATTCGGTCACCCGTGGCCGTGCGCGATGTCGAAAGTAATTCGAGCGCAGACCCCGGGCCCAGCAGATCCAAATCGTCCGCGTACAAATGTTTCGGATCGCGAAAAGTCTCTCCCTGGTGGCCCTTGCCGACCCACCGGTTTTCAATCCGCGCCAGCGCTCGATCATAGTACGCTGATCCCCGTTGCGACGCATCTCTCTGCTTGTCCGCCCGATCGTGCAGGATCGCGAGCACCACGAAGACCACCAGAGGAAGCAGCAGCCACCACGGCGAGAGAACGCTCGCGCCTATCGCCAGCGCTGCGATCGCGACTGCCGCCAGCCCCGTCACCAGCCGCGCGTTGCCGAGCTGCCGCGAGCGGACGCTGCTGGTCCCGTGCTCCGTCTGCCAGCGTTTCAAACGCAAGCGATATTCGTCTAAGGGAGAGGCGTCTTGAATGGACACTGGAATCCCTTCAATTCTAGTCTGCCCGCCCCCCGCCACCGTTGTATGCTGGTGTTTCCCGCCCCTCGGGACCCGTCATGCTGCCGCGCCTCCGAATGACTT
>JBDTTL010000035.1:0-22091 GCA_039930665.1 Acidobacteriota bacterium | reverse complement strand
CCGATTTTCCATCTCCGGCCGCCATCACGAGTTCATCCCCGAACTCGGAATTCCACGTCATCTCGCCTCCGATTGCGAGGGCCGCGTCTACGTTGTGCGTGACGACCAACCCGGTGCCGCTGTCCTCGACCAGGACGGCGACCAACTCCCCGACGCTGTCTCACCGGCCGCCATCGCGAAACATTTCGCGCCGCTTCCGTTCCCTATCGATTCTTCCGGGCGGTTTTATGCATCGCGTCTTTGCCTTTCGACGGCCGGCGCGCCGTTCGACCTGGACGGCAACCCGATCACAGCTCCGCTTCCGCCTCTGTCCGTTCAGCTCTACAGCAGCGGCGCTCTGATCAGCGGCCCGCTCGACAGCCGCATCTATCAATGCCAGTGGCATCGAATTGTTCTGACCGGCCGCGTACCGCGCGGATGCCGGGTCCGCGTGAGTACGTATTGTTCCGAGGCCGCCCTCCCCGACGTCCAGATCACGCTGCCCGGACTGCCGTGGCGCGTCCACCCGGCATCGGACACACAACCTGAAGGCGACTGGGACTGCCTCATCCAAAGCCCGCCTGGCCGCTACTTGTGGCTCAAGATTGAACTCGAAGGTGATGGCTTTTTCTCGCCGAGCATCGAAGCTGCCCGCGTCGAGTTTCCACGCATCAGCCTTCGCCGCTACCTGCCAGGCGTCTTCGGGGAAGACCCCGTCAGCGCGGACTTTCTCGATCGATTCCTTTCCATCTTCGATACGACATTTCGTTCTATAGAATCCACTCTTGATCGGCAGGCCCGCTTCTTCGACCCGTTGGCCACGCCGCCGGACTTCCTTCCCTGGCTAGCCTCATGGATCGGTGTCCGCCTCGACCGCCAACTCCCGGAGGCACAGCGCCGCCGAATCCTGGCGGACTCCGGCGAAACACTACGCTGCCGCGGCACACGGGAAAATCTGCACCGCCAGATTCTCGACTTCATCGGGTGGAAACCTGTGGAACCTTGCGAACCGGAAACGCACTGTCCCGGCCGCATAACCTGTCCTCCAACTCCGGACCGCCCATGTTGCGGTCCCGCGCCCGAACTGATCCTGGAGCACTTTCAAATCCGACGCTGGCTCTTCGCCGACGAGGGCCGTCTCGGCGACTGCTCGGTTCTATGGGGCCGGCAGATTGTCAATCGCAGCCAGCTTAACGAAGGCGCGCAGGTGGGCGGCACACAGTTGGTTACTTCCAACGACCCATTGCGCGACCCGTTCCACTACACGGCCCATCGTTTCACCGTCTTCGTGCCCGGCCGGCTCGAGGACTCCGATCCGCTCCGCCGTTCTCTTCTGAACCTGCTTCGTTCCGAGAGCCCGGCCCATACGAAATATGAAGTCGAATTCGTCCGCCCCACATTCCGAATCGGCTCCCAGTCCTCCATCGGACTCAACTCTGTTATCGCGAGAAAACCCCATGCTCAACGAATTCTGGAATGACCTTCGCGGAGCGCGCCTCAGCGTGCAAAGGCGACTTCGATCACCGCTTAATCCCGACCCCGTAGAGGAGGAGACCGCCGATGAGCGCCACTCATAATTGCACCTGCAAAGACACCTGCCCGGACTGCGGCATCGGACCGTTCTCGCGCAACCACTACTTCACCGGAAAACTCCTGGTCGAGCGTGATTTCCGCGACGAGCAGACCTATTACATCGACAAGCTACGCCACCACGATCAGCGGCTCCATGGCTGGGGCGCTATCTGTGGTCTCAATGTCGTCCAGCATCCCAACCCCGCCTGCCAGAACCGCATCGTGCAGGTCCAGCCTGGCGCTGCCCTTGACTGCTGCGGCCATGACATCCTCGTGCGCCAGGTTGAGCCCATCGACATCACGACGCTCGACGGGTACGCCGCCATCAATACTGACGGCAAACCCCACACCCTCCAAATCTGCGTCCGCTATAAGGAGTGCCCTACCGAAAAGATCCCGGTCCTCTATGACGACTGCGCGTGCGACGACACACAATGCGCGCCCAATCGCATCCTCGAATCCTGGGAACCCGGCCTCATTGTGGACCCGCCACCCGCGCTGCCTCATACGCATTTCCCGGGACTCGACTGGCGCAATAGCGTCAACATCGCGCACGCCGTCAAGGCCGTCGCACACCAGCCGACCCAACGCCTCTATGTGCTCACCACAGAAGGAGTGGTCTTTCCGGTCCGCACCGATAATCACAGCGTGCTCGCGCCCGTCCCGCTGCCGGCGTCTCGCAAGGCCATCGAGATCGCAGTCTCGAATGACGGCCAGCGTCTGTACGTGGTGATCGACAATAACCCGCGCGATTTGCTTGTCTATGACACCGCGAATCTTTCCTCCGGCGCGTTCCGTACGCTTTCCATTGCGGGCGTGGCCACTGGCGTAGAACTGGCGGTGACGCCGGCGCCATCGAGCCGGCTCGTCGCACTTCTCAATGACTCCGGCCATGTGATCGCCTGGCAGACCGATATCGACAGCACCAGCGGAACCCCGGCCGCCCCCGATGACATCACACTCGCGCCCGGCCTTCAAAGCCTGGCGCTCGGCACAGCCGGCGATAAAGCCTACGCGATCGAACTTTCGGCGCACCGCATTCAAGTAGCGGACCTGACAAACAAAAACGCCGGCCAACCTATTACCGTGCCGCCCGGCACGCTGGACCTCGACGCTCTTGCCGTGGTGCGCTTCCCCGGGCCCGACCGGCTCGCCGTCACCGCGCGTACTCAAAAGAATCTCACGCTGCTCCAGGCTGGCAGCGCCACCGTCCAGACTGTGGCCCTCGATCATCCGCCTGAGTCCATCGCCATTTCCGCCGACGGAGGCGTAGCCTGGATCGTCGAGCACGACGGTTTGAATTCATTCCTTCAGCCGGTGAATCTTTCCATGCTGCGGCTCGGTCAACCCGGCTCAGCCATGCCTCCGTTCGCTCTCTCGCCCGGTTCGACGACGACCGTGCCAGTCGACGGGGGACTCTACATTCCGTGGACAGGCGATCCGCAAATTGCCGGAGATGGCGGAGTCGCCATCATCGAAGTCACCGAAACCAACTGCCTCGAACTCCTGAACGGGAAGTGTTGCACCTGCGATACCGCCAACTGCGTCGTCCTCGCGACCATTGAGAACTATCGCGGCGGAGATCGCATCCTCGACCAGTCGGTCCCGCCGTCAGATCCAATCGCCGACGCGGCCGCGCATATCTCCCGCATTGACAACCGCAAGGGACGCCGCATTCTTCCGAGCGTACAAACCCTGCTCGATGTCGTCGAGTGCGTCGCCGCAAACGGCGCCGGTAAACCCGGCCCCAAAGGTGATCCCGGTCCCAAAGGCGATAAGGGAGATAAGGGAGATCCCGGAACTGGCCTTAACAAAGATCTCCCCAAGATTCTTGACATTAACTGGCCGCATGACGGTCTGGTGGATTTCGAAAAATTCCGCGCCCTCAGCTTCTATGACGCACACCCGAAGGAAATTCTGAATCGCGAAGCTCCGACACTTACGATTTACTTCAATACGCCAGAACTCCAGGGCATCAGCCGTCAGACGTTTCAGGTGGACATCGCCTTCCCTCAGATGATCGAAAGGAAGAACTTCACCGGCCAGTACGACATGATCCATCTCTACGGCTATCTGCTCGACCTCGGCCCAAAGACCACTCCTCACACTGGCGAATCCGCGAAATCCGCCTGGGCGTTTGTCCCCTATAAGGAATTCTTTACGTTCGACCACAGGAATATTTGGGACGGGTTCAACAACACCAACCCGCCGCCCCCGCCCGAAGGGCTGCAACTGGACCGCCCCGTCTTGCGCGTCGCTCTAAAAGGCGACTTCATCTACACCGGTAAGACGTTCAAGGAGACGCTGGCCCTGGACGCCAACAACATCGGTGCCTGCGTCGGCTCAACTTCCGCCACAAATCATCGCGACGTTCCCACGTGGATCGGCGGCGGTAAAAACCCGTCCGGCAATCTGGTCCAGGGCGGCAATTTCGAGAGCTGGTTCTACCTTCGCCAGCCAGACATCATTCTCGCCCCGCGCGAACTCGCTGCATCCGCCGACGAAGCGCCGGAAGCGAAACGCCCCACCGGAAAAAGGAGGACTGAACGATGACGCCCACGACGACATACTCCAACCTCGCCGCTGCCGCGAGATCCGGCAAGACCACTAGTCCCGACCCCTGCCTGCCCTGTCCCGTGTGCGGCGGACTCGAGTGCCTCTGTCGTCCTCGATTCTTCGCCGGTCAACTTCTCACCGAGGTGGACCTGAATCGCCTCGAGAACTATATCGTTGCCAAGAACAAACTCCACAACCGCTACCTGCACGGTTGGGGCGTCGCCTGCGGCATGGAAGTTGTCTGCAATCCGTGCGGCAACCAGGTTATCGTCCGGTCCGGCTACGCTCTCAGCCCCTGCGGCGACGACATCATTCTCTGCGCCGATCAAACCGTGGATATCTGCCAGCTCATCACTGGATGCTGCCAACCGGAACCCGATAACTGCTATCCGCCGCGCCCCATCCCCACGGCGTGCGAACAGGCTGAGCAGCAGTGGATCCTCGCCGTCTGTTATGACGAGACGCTCTCCCGGGGCGTTCCCGCTCTGCGCTCCACAGGCGCCTGCGCGCCCGCGTGCGGATGCGGATCGCAAGGCGGCTGTGGCTGCGGGTCCGGCAAATCAGCCAAGAGCGCCATCCGCCCCTCCCCCACGCAATGCGAACCCGTCACGGTCTGCGAGACTTTCCGGTTCATCGCCTATCCCGCGCCTCCGGAGGAGCGGGCCGGGCCTCGCGGCGCCATGTTCGACCGCTTCTTGGCGTGCCTCGCCGACTTCACCGCCACGCTACCTGCTCCGCCTACAGGAAACTTCACTCTCGCCGCCGCTCAGAAATATTGCGCCGACCTTCGCTCTGCGCTCATCAATCTCTTTCGCAAGAATCCCGGAACCAACTGCGCAATATTCGACAAGCTCAACGTCGCCTGCCCGCCGGTCAACTCGAATACGACGCCCCAGGCTTATCTGACACAGGTGCTCCAGCTCTTTGCACCCGTTCTCATCGAGTACCTCCGGAACTGTCTTTGCTCCGCGCTGTTGCCGCCGTGCCCCGAACCCACGCTCTCCAATTGTGTTCCACTCGCTACGCTCACCATCCGCCTCAAGGACTGCCAGGTTCTTCGGATCTGCAACCTGGAAGGCCGAAAGTTTCTCACTACCTTCCCAAACCTGCAGTACTGGCTCTCATTCCTGCCCTACGTCCGTAACCTGCGAAAGGCGTTGGAGCGTGTTTGCTGCGCCGTGCCCCAGTCGAGCGACAGTAACCTCACGCCCGGCGTTAAGGCCGATTTCACCCGCTCTCATCTGGGAGCCGCTGCCCCCGATACCGATAGCGGCGTCCTCTCCGGCATTGCCCTCAACTCCTTCGCGCGCTCGCGGACGGCGAACTCCGCCGGTATTGAGGCGGTCGCTTACGCCGCCGCCGGACTCAATGACTCCAAAGGCGCACCGTTCCTGCAAAAGGTCGATCTCGAGAATCCGCTCTCGGTGGCCATAGCTGACGATCTCCTGACGCCTGTGCTTTCCGCGGTCTTTCCGCCGGAGGCGATCGCCGCATTCGCCCGCGCCGGAGGCGACGCCGCGGCGAGCGCTGTCGGGCACGAGCGCGAGCAGGACTCTCAGCTTGATTCGCTCAAAGGCCAGATCGGCGAACTTCAACAAACCGTCGACAAACAGCAAATGACGATCGACGGCCTTGTCCGCGCACTCCGCGAAAAGAATTCATAGGAGACACCGATGCCGGCAAACCAGCTATTGCGTCCCCAATTTTTCGAAGGCCAGTATCTCGGCGCCGAGGACCTGACCGCCGCGCTCGAATACTCGCGACTTACAAGCGCTCGTCACGCCCTGGGCGCTCACACCTGGGGTATCGCGCTCGGGCTCGCCATCAAGGAAATTGACGGCCCCGGCGGAGAAGTGCTCGACTTTGTTCAGCCCGGTTTTGCTTGGGACGGCTTCGGCCGCCCAATCGTTCTACTCAACCCCGCCAGCATTCCCGCCGAGCTATTCAAGTCCTTCGTCTACGATCCTCTTACAGACGAACCATCCGGCCGGCTCGTCGAAGTCTGGCTTCGTTACCGCAATATTCCCACCCAAGAGCCCGCGCCCGGCTTTGCCTCCTGCACGCCCGGGAATGATTTTGCCCGAGCACTCGAATCTTTTACGATCGAGATCGGCCCCCGTGACGACGCTGCCCAGCGCGACAACATCATCGTGGCAGGTTCCAGCGTTAAGGCTGAGGAAGCGTTCCGCGCCTTCGATCCCGCCGACCCGCTCATCCCCGATGCCTCCATATCTCATCAGATTTTTCCCGCCGCCGGTTCCAAATCGCGCTGGCTGGTGCCGCTTGGATATGTCCGATGGCGGCCGAATCCCATCGCGGCGCAGCCCGGAGCGTTTAAGAAGCTCCTGAACACCGATAAGGATAAGGTCGCCGCTTTCCGCATTCTGATCGGCTCGGTCGCCGCGGCCATCCAGGCGCCGGAGGGGATTCTGCGGCTCAAAAATCGGATCACGGTTCCTTCGCTGGTTGCCTCGCCCGACTTAGTTTGGGTGGAGGGCGACCTTCGCGTTCAGGGTAACGCCCGTCTTTTTGGTTCCAAGGTGATTCTGGTGAATGCGCTCGGACAGGATGAAGGCATTCCGCTCGAGATCCGCCGAGCTGGCGCCGCTATTGGACGCTCCCTGCAACTTCGCATCGGCTCGGCAGAGACGGGCAATAACCACCTGGAGATCGGGCCCGAAACAGGCGCTGGTTTTCTCCCGAAATTCGTCATTCGGGACGACGGCCGGATCGGCGTTGGCACGTCAACACCGTCGGCCAAGCTTGAGATCAACGACGGCGACGTCGTAATGAAAGCCGCCCAGGACGATCCGGGCGACCTAATCTTCCAGGATAAGAACGGGGTTCAGAAAGCGCGCGTCTTCGCAAACCCCGACCCTGGCCCTGGACTTCGCCTTTCGAGCGCCGACAATACTCCACGCATAACCATTGATGATGCGGGCCGCGTAGGCGTCAACACCACCACGCCCAACCGCGCACTTACGGTGAAAGGCAGCGCGGGAACTTACCTGAACGTGATCGCAGACGGCGGCACTCATGAAGTCCTGATTGGCGCCGACGCGAACGGCGGCATCGTCTCGACCATGACCAACCACGACCTGGTCTTCCGCGCCGGCGTAAACGTCACCCGCATGACTATCCAAGCCGGCGGCAACATCGGCATCAACACCGCCGCGCCCGCCGTACAGTTGCACGTCGTCGGCAACCGGATCCGCCTGGAGGGCGGCGGGAAACGCATCGACCTCCGCACGGACGGGACCTCGGTAGACCTTCATTCGGAAACCAACAGCCTGTTCATCCGCTCGAGCGGGGGCGCCGGCAACAACAACATCGTCATGAATTCCTTTGCCGGCGACGGCAGCGTCGGCGTTGGCACCTCCACCCCCGCCTGCAAACTCCACGTCGTCGACTCCAAGGCCGGCTCTGCTAGTGACCCCGCCCAGCACGTAGCAATCATCGAAAACACCGCTTCGTCCAACGCCGACGTTCTCGCGCTGAAACTCGCCGCCTCGCCCGCGCAGGCCAACAATAACTTCATCACCTTCTTCTCCGGCGCCGGCGCGGTCGGCGCAATTGAGGGGAACGGAGGTGGCGTGGCTCTCAACACCACCGGCGCCGATTTCGCCGAGTGCCTCCCGCTGACCGCCGACGAGCAAGTCGCCCCTGGCGACGTCGTCGCCATCGTGGACGGCAAGTTAACGCTCAACACTCGCGATGCGCACCAGTTCGCTGCTATTTCCACCCGTCCCGCGGTCGTGGGTAACTGCTCGGCTTCAATCCGCCAGGCCCGTGTCGCCCTGCTCGGCCAGACGCCGGTAAAGGTTCGCGGTCGTGTCGCAGTCGGCGACGTTCTGGTCTGCTCAGGCGGGAATGACGGCGCGGCCATTGCTATTTCCCCGCGCCAGGCGGTCGAGAGGCATCGCTTCGACATCATCGGCACCGCGTGGGAGGCGTCGAACAATGATTCCGTCAAACTCATTCGCACCGCCATAGGGATGGTGTCTTCGGTGTTCAGCCTGCTTCAAGCCACGCCTCGCAAGCGCAAATGATGGAGGTCGGCAAGTTCCGGTCCACCTACGTCGTCCCAAGCGACCAGCCGTTCCCGCGCGCTGCGTGCGAACGTCTCGATTCACTCGCGGCGCGCCATCTGCCGCATGCCATCTCTCGCGCGCTTGCGGCCGTCGGCGAGGCTCGGGGCGATAACTCCATCTGGATCTTCCGCAGCTTCGAGTTCGAAGTCGATCTCGACCTGGATCACGACGACGACGCGCTCGCCGCCCTCTGGGCAGAGCGCCTCATGGCCGCAATCGCTCGCCATATCGACGAGGCGCATGACGCCGGAATCGTTCACTTCAAGGATGCCGCCGACCTGCTCCGCGCCTACATCGTCGACGCCGCCTTTGGGCGTCCTCGCAAATGGTATTGCCGGCGCTTCGAAGGGCTCGATTATCTCTCCACCACCGCGCGCATCCGCACCGCCGTCTGTTCCAATCCCCAGGGAATCGACGCCCTCCTTCGCATGATGGCGCCGGAACTGCGCGCCGTCATTGCCGCGCTCTCTGAGAACGACGCTCGCCGCATTTGGGAGACGCTCGCGAAGACACGGCCCGAAGCCCCCATCACGGCGGCTCCTTCAACGCTGCCCGGTCCGGACGGCGCGGGCGAATTTCGATGGGCGCTTCACGTATCGCTTGCCGCGGGTTGCTGGATCCCGGCTGCGCGGGCTCTGGGCCGGCTGCTGATGGTGATTCGCGGACTCGACTCGTCGGCCAGCGCACGCGCTATTGACTGCGTAGCGCAGAATCGCCCCCACGACCTTCGCGAACTGATGACTCTCGAGGATTTTGTCATCGTCGAGCCGTTGCTCGGCACCCCGCGCCCGGTGATTGAACCCTTCCTCGATCGCCGCCCGGAGTCAGCAGAGGCCCCCGAGCGCCGCTACACTGTTTACGGCGGTGCTTTCCTCTTGCTCCCATTCCTCGACGCCCTTCCGATCCAGGATCCGCTGCTTCGCTTTCTGCTTCTTCTAAAGGTTCTCGGCGCGCCCCGCGCGATGCGCGCCTTTGAGGATTCCGTCCTCCGCTCTCTGTTCAAGGTTGACCCCGCGCTCTCCGCTGAATCCTTCCGCCGTTGGCAAGGAGCGATTCGCGTCCGCCAACTGCGCCGGCTTCGCCGCTTATGTCTTACCTCCGATTTGATGCGCGACAACTCTCGCCACCTCGCTCCCGGCGATCGCGCCTGGCTGCGCCTGCCGCGCCCGATCTCATCGAGCCGCGACAACTGGCTCGACGATGTGGCGCTACTGGTCGCGAGGTCGCTCGCCTGGCGCTTACCCGGCTTCTCAACCGCGAGCCTCCCGTACTTGTACGAAAACTTCCTCGAGTTTCCCGCCAGCATCGAAGAGTTCGAAAACCACCGCGTCATCCGGCTCGGTGCCCCGCCGCTCCAGTTGATCCTCAACATGACCGGCCTCTGCCGCTGGCGATACACCGTTTCCTGGCTCGACCCCAAGCCGTTTCACCTCTATCCGGAGGCGCCGTAGTGAGCGATTACCTGGACCGGGAACTCCACCGGCTCGACATTCTCCTTCACCGCGAGATCCTCCGTCTCCGCGCCCGCTACCAACTTTCTCGCGATGAATTCCGCGGCCTCTACGTCAGCGATCAGCAAGTAGACTCGCTGGTACGACCCCCGTCGAAGGCAGTTGAAATTCTCGAAGAGCTTCCGCGCCAGGAGGACCCTCCTGAATGGGCCGCGCTTCAATTCACGCCTTTCGAACACGACGTGATGCTGCTTGCGCTTGCCCGCGAGCTAAACCTGAAATACGAGACCCTCTACGCGTATTTACAAGACGACGTAGTCCGCAAGAGGCCGACCGTCGAACTCGCGCTCCGCGTCTGCTCACATGCTGACCGCAATGTCTTCCTGCCGGAAGGCCGTCTACTGTCCAGCGGCCTTCTAACTGCGACCGGCGACAGCTTCCTCGCCCGCGATCTCACTATTCCCCTCACCGTCCTTCGACACCTTACAGGACTCACTCCCGAGTCATCCGTCCCGGACACCGCCGCCTCGCATCACGACCTCCTTACCGCAACGGCCGGTCTTCCGCGACTTTTCTTAATTGAATCCGCCGACGCGCAGGATGCCGTGTCCGCGATCAAGACCGCCTGCCACGAGACCCATCGCCGTCTGTTGATAATTGATCTTCATGCGTTCGATCAGGCCACGCGTATCAAGCTTCTGCAGCGTGTCGAGAACTGTGGCGTGTGCCTGACCGCCGGCGTGGATCTGCTACCGTCCCCTGGCGCCCGCAGCTTCTTTCATGAGCTCGCGAACCCCGCCGCGCCGATCTGGATCGTCGTGCCGCCCGGCTCTCATTGGCGCGGCCTGATCCCGGGCCACGCCGTTCGCGTCATCCGGCTTGCCGATCCCGCCTACAACCAGCGCGTTCAGATCTGGAATACGGCCGCGCCCGGCGCTCCCGCGGCCGAACTCGCTGCCCGCTACTCCATCGGCGCTTCCCAAATCGCATCCGCGTCCGCCTACGCGCGAGATATGCTGGCGCTAAATAATGAGCCGCGCGCGCCCAATCTCGGCGACCTGGCCGACGCCGTGCGCGCCCAGTCGGAAAGCACGATCGGACACTTTGCAAGGCGCCTCATCACAAATCAGACCTGGGACGACCTCGTACTGCCCCCGGCGACCTTTCGCCAGATCCGTGAACTCGCCGAAGCTATCCGCCACCGCCATACTGTCTACGATGCTTGGGGCTTCGGGCGTAAACATCACGGTGTCGAAGGACTGAAGATTCTCTTCGCAGGAGTCTCCGGCGCCGGCAAAACCATGACCGCCGGACTCATCGGGGCCCATCTCTCTCTCGATGTATTCCGCATTGACCTTTCCGGCGTTGTCAGCAAATACATCGGTGAAACCGAAAAGAACCTGGACCGCGTTTTCTCCGCCGCCCGCGGCAGTCAGTCGATCCTGTTCTTCGATGAAGCCGACGCCCTTTTCGGCAAGCGGTCCGAGGTGAAGGATGCGCACGACCGTTACGCGAACATTGAGGTCGCGTACTTGCTCCAGAAGTTTGAAGAACACGACGGCACTGTAATTTTGGCTACAAACCTCCGCCGTAATATCGACGACGCCTTTTCCCGCCGCCTTCACTACGTCATCGAATTCCCGGTGCCTGACGAAGACCATCGACTCAAACTGTGGCGGAACGTCTTCCCCGGACAAACTCCCCTCGGCGAGGACGTCGACTTTCCGTTCCTTGCCGTGCAGTTTCAGTTGACGGGAGGAGACATCCGCAACGTCGCGCTTGAGGCTGCATTCCTCGCTGCGCAGGATGGCGGCGTGATCACTATGCGACAGCTTGCCTGTGCGCTGAGCCGCCAGTTACTCAAGCAGGGAAAAGCTCCTTCTCTCTCAGATTTCAAGCAATACTATGCGCTTCTTCAGCCCTGAGCGCGAGACCGCATCTAAGGGTGGCTCGGGACGATACTGCACCGAACCCTCCGGAAATCGTTCCGTCTGTCATTGTCCGAACATCACGCAAGAAAATAGAGCAAAAACCATGACCATGCGTCGTTGGCGATTGTTTGGAAAGGGTCCAAATTTCGTGAGATCGGTTCTGCGCTTCGCTGCAAGCGTGAAGACGTTGAAATGTGGCTTGACTCTTGTTCAGGGTCTCCGGAACGTAACCGCTCACCACGCTAATGCCGTTTAACTCTACGCAACGGGCGGCTTGGCGAGTATACCCCTCACAATAGGAAACGTAGTCAAGACCCCGACCGACAGAAGAGCCCATCCCGCACCCTTACGCTGATCTTTATTGAGCCGATCCGAAAGCAACAAACCGACGCCAACGCCGAGAGCCACCCGCGTTCCAGCGATCAGCATGATCTCCGGGATTGTAAGACCTCTCTTTGCCAAAATCATAATGCCTCAGGATTGCACATGGCCTGAAGGGCGGCTCGGTGCCATCACATCGCCGATTTGATGCTACCAGCCCAATCGATTGCAGCGGCTTCTTCTCAATGTCGAAGTGGCTGATGAGGTTAGTGAATATCGTGAGAGCCTAGGGCACCTAGGATTTGGCTTTAGGCGGACGACAGGCTCGAACAAAATCACGTCCACGGAAAGTTAGCCGGTAGTATAAATCGTCATCGGAGTCATTGTGCCGACGAATCAGTTGACTCGCCTGTAGGCCATCAATGCACGTCTCGAGGCGCTGCCGCCCCTCGTTCTCAAGCGTGGAGAGTCCGTGAAGGCTATTCCCTTCAGTGGCAAGGCCAAGCCCAATGAATGCGGTTGCGAGGTCGGTCACGCTAATACGAAAATTGCGAAATGCAGGGCTGTCGTGACTGTTGTCAAAAATCCAATTCAGGACAGCCGCTTCATCTGGTGCCAGTTCCCTCAAGATCGAAATGAAACTCGGCCGCAGTATTTCTCCGCTCTCGGGATGTGCCGCATTCGCCAGTAGACCAGCCCACATTGTATGTAAGTCTTCGTTGTCTTCAAAGGATGCGCCTTCGAGAAGAGGAAACAAAATCTTGGGTGGAACGGCCTGCGGGTTGAAACCGGCCTCCTGAGCCATCTTTTCGACCTTCTCCAGTAGCTTTACCTGCCGTCCGTATCGGTAAATACGAACCTCATCCCGCCACATTTCAGCAACTTCATCGGCGGCGGGACCGAACATTCGTTTCACAATTCCGGTGAAAGGAATCGAGGCGGCAGCGACTTTGGCAACACCGACAATTTCCGGGATGTGCTTCGTGATTTCCGTTGGGTCCATTGGTTGCCATGCTATCACCGTCAGAGCCCGTTCACGTCGCTCTCGGAGACCATTGCATTTCATCTACCGCGCCATTCCTGGTTTCCGGGAAGCCCCCCGGCACGGCATTAGGGACTGATGCGAAGGTTGAATGGAGCTGGCGGAGGGAATTGAACTCCCGACCCTCTGATTACAAATCAGACTCGGGGGTCCATATTTGTATCAAATCGCCGTTAATTCATTGTTTTTTGCCGGTAGGAGGCGGGCCAAATCAAGGCCGTGACTGACAGGTGACTGACAAAAACAGGCGATTGACACTCCCACGGATGGTACACGAGGTCCTGGGTCCACAAGCTCTCAACTAATTGCTAGAGAATAAACTCCTTGCCCAGCGTGCCACAAATCTTGAACTCCCGGTCCGCGAGGCGAAAGTCAATCTCGTCTCGAAAAACGTCGCGATGCACAGGCTTCAATTGCTTCAGCATCGCCTGCCAAGCGTTTTGGAAATCCTGAAAGTACAGCGGGTCCTTCTTGCCGTCGTTAGGAATCTCATTGTCCATGCGGTCCATGCCGACGTGTAAAAGGTGAGCATTCATGAACTCTTGAACGCTGTCAGTCCAGTGGACGAACCGGTAGTCAAGCTCGCCATTAAGAAAATGCGCGGCCCGAAGATAAGTTCCTTTGCCATCGGGCTTGTACTTGAAGAACTCAAACATCTTGCGGCAGTTCATCTGGAAGGCGTGCCAGGCATGACCGTTCGCGGTCGGAATTGTTAAAAGCTGTGCTACGTGATGAGGTTCCCGTAGTCGCCACGATGAAACCAGATTGGCGTAGTCGTGAACCACATGATGCTCTGGCCGCGGTCGTCGTTCTTCGTTGGTCATTTCACCTTCATACCCTTCAAGATGTTTAACGTGGTGCTCAGGTATTGAGCGTCCAACGTGCTCGGAAGGCTGCCTGGTTCCAAGCGGCACTTGTCCCAACGCTGCCGGTACAACCATCGAACACGGTCTTCGTTGAGCGTGCTTAGCTCCTCGTAGAAATGCTGTAGCTCGTAGTCCGTTGCCAATCGTTCCGGTTCTGGCGGCGGTTTTTTAATACCCATGTACTTTCGATATTCTTCCAGCGTTGGCGTCTTGCAATCTCGGAGTCCTGAATTGCGTGGAGGGTTGAAGCCCTTGTGCTTATTCCAAAGTTTGATTTCTTCCACGTTGTCAACCTCGGCCCATGGCGAAATTACTACCTGCTGCACGAGGTCTTTCAAGACAATTCGTCGTCGCTTGCAGTCAGGAACCCAAGCATGCCGAGGATTCATCGGCAGGGGGCGGGGATGTAGAACGCTGTTGAGGTCAATGTGCCGATAGCCGCTGCCCAACGGGTCTATGCACGTCAGCATCGCCCGCACTTCGCATTCATGCTCATACTTCGCCTGCTTGGTCGTGATGAATTCTAGCGCGTTGAATCGGTCGGTCAGGTGCGCTGTGCCGTATTGCACAAGCCCGATATGCGTTTCATCAATGATGCGCTTGCGGAGCGCTTCCTTCAGCAAATCGTAGCGGGAAACGATTGCGACGCCGTCATGGCCGTAGCCTTCCCACATCTTCAGCGTTTCCTGGTCGTAGAGATACCAACACGTGATGTAATGCATCTCGCGGCTATCTGCCAGTGAACCAAGGTGGTTGTTAAGTTCCCTGCGGTCGTTGATGTCCAAGGGGTCAAGGCGAAGTACTCGCTGGACGTATTGCTCGGGCGGCAAGCCTTCGGTTTCGTCGTCGAACAAATCAGCGCGGCGAAAGTACAGCTCTTCGCTTGCCATCAGGTCCCGGAACTTCCGCAGGTCCATGAAGCGCCAAATCACCGCATCAGCAGCCGGTTCCTTCTGGCTGTAGTATGTCGTAATTGCCATCTCAACGCTTCCTCCAACCCCACAACACCCGCCAGATCTGCACTAGGCTTTGAATCGCTGCTGGCTTGGGTAGCTCGTCGGCATCCATGGAACAGTCCTTCCAGGCTTGGCGGTACTGCTGTTTGAACGCTAGATCGATGGAGCCTCGCCAATTCATTCCGGCGCTGGCCAAAAGTGTTACCTATGTCTTAGGTACAACCTGTGACCTACGTGTCCGGTCCGGACAACGGTCAAATGGAGCTGGCGGAGGGAATTGAACCCCCGACCCTCTGATTACAAATCAGATGCTCTACCTACTGAGCTACGCCAGCCTGCTTGCTCGATTTTAACATCACGTCTGCCAGCTGGCGCCATGGACAGGGACTTTCGGTCGCCGGGGCGAGGCATGGCAATCCTTTTGCCCGCGCCACGCTCACAATTCCAAATTGCCGCGATACAGCATGTCCCGCAGCGTGAATTTGCATTTCACTTCCAGCGGACCCACCTTGGTGACAAACGTTACCTGCTTATCTTCCGGCGTGAGCGGAAGCGCACGCGAAAAGTAGTACAAAGTTCCGGCTGGCGACCGTGGAGTGCGGGGCGCGATCTTCACCTGTTGCAGTTCCAGCGGATCGTCCTTGCGTTCGAGCCGCGTGCTCTCCTTCAGGATGTCCAGCTTTCGCTGGCGTTGAGCCGGGTCATCGTCATCCGACGGCACGCTCGCGCCGGGGATGTCGCCCACCAACGCGATGACGTAATACTTGTCCGTGTCGACGCTCCTGGCGGCCTTCAGTGCCTCTCGAACCGGCAGCGCCGATTCCCAGCGGACGATCGCCCTCCATCCTTTCGCGCCGCGCACCGACGGCAGGGATTTCCCGTCAGGGGAGTCGTACTCGGGCCCGTAGAGTCCTCCCGCAAACGGCGCGGCGGAGACTCCCTTGTGGGTCGCGCTGTCGAAAATGGACCCATCCTTGGCCCAGGGCGACTTGGTCAGCATCTCTTGAACCTCGTCGTCGGTCCAGTCCGCGGGCTTTTTATCGTTCCAGAAATCCTTAGCCCAGCCGTAGGCGGCGGCCGCGCATCCTAAGCCCGCTATGATGACGCTGCGCCGGGTTCTCCCTTGAGTTGTCGTATGGGTTGTCCGCCGAGTCATCGCTGGTGTTTGGACGCTGACCATAAGTATCGAGTTACGGCAGCCGGTTTATTTGAAAATATCCCGGAGGCGTCCGAAGAAGCTCCTCGACTTCTTGGCCGGCTCCGTTTGCGGAGGCGTGGCCGGCGTGATCGCAATACTGGTCACAGGCGCGGGCGTCGCCGCAACTCTTCCTCGATCCGCCACCATTGGACTTCCCTCGGTCGTCGCGGGCGCCACCAGGTCCCATCCCGCCACCTGGGTTCGAGCGCCACCATGCAGTTTGCAAGCTTCGATCGGTTGCGTTCCCGCGATAAACACTTCGCTGCGCACCTTGGGGCAACCAGGCGTGGCCAACAATCCGGTCTCCGCGTCGATGTCCGCCGTCACCACGCCTTCCGGCGCTTCGAACTCGTGCACGTTGCGATATTGGCGGTGCTGATGCGCCCGCTTCATGAATTCGGTCCAGATGGGCAAGGCGCTGCGGGCGCCCTCCAACTTGAAGTCGCGGTTATCGTCGAAACCCACCCACACCACGCAGATCAGCTTAGACGTGAAGCCCGCAAACCAGCCATCGCGCGACGTTCCGGTTTTTCCGGCGGCCGGCAGTACGAACCCGCGCCCGCGCACTCCCGCCGCAGTGCCGGTTCGCATGACTTCCTCCATCATGCTCACCATCAAGTACGCGACGCGCGGATCGATCGCCGCTTTATCCTGCGGTTGATTTTGGAAAACGGTGCGGCTCTGCTGGTCGCGGATGGAGTCGATGTAGCCCGGCTTCTTCAAAATCCCGCCATTGGGAAACACGGTATACGCGCCTGCGATCTCAATTGGCATCACTTCGTACGCGCCCAGAGCGATGGAAGGCGTGGGTTGAATGTCCCCGTTCAGCCCCACCGACCGAGCGATCGCCGCCACTTTGTCGAAACCCACCATCTCGGCCACTTTCACAGCAGGTATGTTCATCGAATGCGCCAGCGCCCGCCGCAGAGTCACTATCCCGGAATACTTATTTTCGAAATCCGCCGGCTCATAAGGCTTCTCGTTGTACACGAACGTAGTGGGCTCGTCGACCACCGTGGTTGCCGGCGTGATCACCGGGCCGCCTTCCTGCAGGGCCCCGCTGAACGCGGCGGTGTAAACGAATGGCTTGAAGGATGAACCTGGCTGCCGCTTGGCGACGCAATGGTTGAGCTGGCTGATCCCGTAGCTGCGCCCGCACACTAACGCTTTCACTTTGCCGGTTTCGGTATCCAGCACCACCAGCGCTACCTGTGCCAGCGGCATATCATCGGTTCCGTATTTCTTGCTGCGCCGCCTCCACTGGGCGTCGGTTTCCTGAATCCCGACGCGCACGGCTTCCACCGCATCGCGCTGCAGATTCATATCCAGCGTGGTATAGACCCGGTACGAATTGTTCTGCAAATCGAAATCCTGAAAACGATTCTGCATGGTGTCGTTCACCAGGTCCACGAAATACGGGGCGTCCGTCGATTCGGCCGCGCCCTGCACTACGTTCAGCGCTGAAGCGGCCGCGTCTTGAAACTCCTGCTCGCTCAGGTAGCCGTTGTCGCGCATCGCCTTGAGAACAATGTTGCGGCGGTTGCGCGCCCGGTCGGGATAGCGGAACGGATTCCGGCCCACGGGCGCTTGAATCAGCCCGGCCAGCAGCGCGGCGTCGGCCGCGTTCACATCCGCCAGGTCTTTGGCTAAATACACGGTGGCCGCTTCCCCAAAACCGTGGATGGCGAAGCTGCCCTGATGTCCCAGATCGATGGCGTTGGCGTAGTCCTCAAAGATCTGCTCTTTGGTGAGTTCCTGCTCCAGGTGCAAAGTGATGAGCGTCTCGGGAATCTTGCGGCGCCATCCCCGCTCTGTGCCCAGCCACAGCGTGCGCGCCAGTTGCTGTGTGATGGTGGACGCGCCCTGCATACCGCGACGGCCTTCAATATCCACCACAATCGCGCGCGCGATGCCGATCGGATCGAACCCTGCGTGCTGGAAGAAATGCTTGTCTTCGGCCGAGAGCACCGCGTTCACCATTACCTTTGGAATATCGCTGAAGCGCACCAGGCGGCGCTTCTCGCGCTTCTGGTCGAACAGATTAGTGATGGGCTCGGGCTCCAGATCGTACTCGGTGCGCTCGGTGTGATCTCGCAGGGAAATAATCTGGGTGACTTTGCCACGATCGATCTTGATCACCGCGCCTTCGTTGTCGTAGGCGTCCGGTCCCGGATTAATTTCCACGGCGTCCGGACGCACATGATACCAGCCCAGGCGGTTACGGTTCGATTCCGTATAGCCGGTGCGGCGCAGATAATCGGCGATTTCATCAGGCCCGCTCTGATCGCCCAGCATGACAGGCTGCGGAGCGGCGTAGAGCATCGAGGTGTTGGCGAACGGACCGTTGCGCAACTTCTCTTCAATGATCTTCGCGTACTTGTGGTAGTAGAACGTGAAAACGCCCACCGATACTGAACTTAGTACCAGAAAGGCAATCAGGAACGCCCGGCCCCACGGATTCGTCAGGAAACGGACCAGCAGTGAGCGCTTTAAAGGTGGGGGCTTATTGGCCACGGAGGTATCCGGTCATTACTTGGTTTCTTCGAGAGCGTACAGTTCTTTCCAGATGTCTTTGTTGGGCTTCCAGTCGGGATTCTGATGGCCGCTGATTTGCAGTTCGTCCACCCTTAGCGTACCGTGCCCGTAGAGGCAGATGTACTCGGTCTTGGGAGAGCCGAAGAGCACGTGGGTCCAGGAACCCGTGTGGACCGGCATCCTTAAACGGCGGAGGCAGGTCCGGCAGCGGTAGCGTTGGTCGAGCACCACCAGCCACAGCAATCCCGTCCCGAACAACCAGAAGATCAGGATGATGAAGGTGTAGTTGAGGTCCGTGACAAACGGATCGCTTCCGCGCATGTGCATGAAAGTGTCGGGCGGAGGCATCACGGCAGCCATCAGCCGGCGCGTGCCCCAGAGGATTCCCGCGGCAGCCACCAGCTTCGCAATCAGGTAGGCCCAGTACCTCATAAGTCCTTTCTAAGTGTGGCACATTCCCGCGCCAGAAACAGTGTGAAGATCCGCATCATTTTATAAGACGCAATGGGCGGTGAATTGTTCCACGGCGTCAAACACAAACGCGAACTCATCGCGACGCGCCCATTACTCTCCTACCACCAAAACAGCAAAGGTCCCCGGAATCATTGGTGCCCTTGGTTGCGCTTTCCCGGGCGTGGACGCGGGACGTGGGCCGAACTCGGCAACTGACAGGTATGCCCTGCCGGTCTTGTGATCGAGAGCCATCGTTCTGGCGCCGATCTCGGTTTTGACACGTTCGACAAGCGTGTATTTCTCAGGCGTGTCCTGGTGAAAAACCGACAGTGTGCCGTCGGCGCCGCTGGAGAAGTAAATCAGTCCCGTGCCGGAATTATATTCGGTGGCGTCCACTCCCTTCCCGGTAGGTTGCGTGGTGACGATTCGCCCGCTGTCGGCATCCACCACTGCCATCACGCCGCTCCTGCAGCCAATGAAGACGCGGTGCGCTGCACGATCCATGTCCATGCTGCTCGGCAACTCGCAGGGAGCCAGCTTCCATGTGTCTGTGACTTTCAACGCCTGTGCGTCGATCCTAAGCAGCGTGCCGAGATCCTGCATATTCAGAAAAATATGCCCGGCCGCGTCGGAGACCGCATGCTCGGTTCTGCCGCCCAGACCTTCGACCGTGCCCACCACTTTGCCGATTTTCGGATCAATGGCGCTGACGCGCTTGCTCCCTCGATCAATCGTGAAAATCCGCTTGGTCTTGGGATCGTAAAAAATCGCATTGGGATCTTCGCCAACGGTCACTTTGCCGATCACAGCCAGCGTTTTCAGATCGAAGATAGTCACCGAGCCCGGATCCGTCGCACTAATGAAGCCGCGCCCGAGTTCCCGCACCACCGCAATGCCATGAACGTCGCTGCCCGGAACTTTCCCGACGATCGCGCCGGAGTCGAGGTCAAGCACAACCACTTCCTTGTCGTGCGAAACGTAAAGGCGGCGCCCTTCGCTATCGGCAGTCAGATAGTCCCAGCCGTAGTCGCCGGGTATACTGATTTTCTTGATTACGTGGTATTTACCCGCCGCCCCTAAAATCGCCCCGAACAGCAACAACATCGCAGCGCGTCGAATACCTAAGCGGATGGCAGCGGAATCTGTCATGAACTCATCATAATTGGTGCCCAAGTCGCTAGCAGCAGCTCGTGACAACTACAATAAATGTTACAAGCGGGCGCAAATGGAATTGGGAAGCCGGCCCATCTGAAGCAGCTCGGTGGTTTTCAACCAGCCCACCAACGGTCGCCTAAATGCGAACCCTTTGTAAATCATGATGTTCCCTTTGGAACCCGGCTTGCGTTGAAACAAGTAGAATCGTGGATGTTATGAGACGGCTCGCGATCCCTGCTGCCATTCTGATGCTCGGCCTGATGGCCGGGTTTCCGGCTGTATTCTCGACCTGGGCGCAGCCTTTTCCGCAAGATAGGCAAGCACCGCCGCAAGGCCAGGCGATGGGTCAAGACGATCCCTCCGATGCCGCCGAGCATGGCGTGGGCCGCCTGAGCTTGATTAATGGCTCCGTCAGCGTTATGCGCGGCGATTCGGGCGAACCCATCAACGCTCAGATCAACCAGCCGCTGGTTACCACCGATCGCATCGCGACCGGCGAAGGCTCGCGCGCCGAGGTCCAGTTCGATCCGGGCAGCATGATTCGCCTGGCTCCCAACACCGAGATGCGCATGGGCGACCTCCAATACCGGCACTATCTGGTGCAGATCAGTGAGGGCACCACACTCTTTCGCGTACTGAATGACACCGATGCGCGCATCGAAATTAGCACGCCCAACGTTTCCGTCGCGCTCCTGAGGGCCGGCGTCTATCGTGTGACGGTCCGGCCCGATGGGTCGAGCGAGATCACTGTGCGGGTGGGCGAAGCCGAACTGAATTCTCCTTCGGGTTCGGAGCGCCTGCCCGCGGGCCAGACCATGCTTTCGCGCGGCCCGATCGATAACCCGGAGTTCAGGAGCGTCGCCGCGATTCCTTATGATGAGTGGGACCGCTGGAACGCAGATCGCGATCGCTTTTTCGAGCGCGCTCCGGATGTGTCGCGTTATGCCGGACCTGATATCGAGGGGGTTCAGGAACTTGCCCGCTACGGACGCTGGGTCTCGGATCCCAATTACGGATATGTGTGGTCGCCCAATGAGTCGCCCGATTGGGCGCCTTATCGCGATGGACGCTGGGATGACATCGACTATTACGGATGGAGCTGGATTGGCAATGAGCCGTGGGGCTGGGCGCCGTATCACTACGGCAATTGGTATCGCGCGTCGTTCGGCTGGGCATGGAGTCCGGGACCTATCGGTCGGCGCCATTACTGGAGGCCCGCCCTGGTTGGCTTCTTGGGATTCGGTTCCCCCGGCTTCGGAGCCAGCGTGGGATTCGGATACGCCAACGTAGGGTGGGTGCCCCTCGCCCCGTTCGAACGCTATCGCCCGTGGTACGGCAGTGGCTATGGCGGCGGGCGAAATGTCTCCATCGTCAACAATACCAACGTTGCGAGTTTCTACCGGAATGCGCGGTTTAACGGAGCCGTTACCGGCGTGCGGGCGGCAGACTTCGGACGGCGCGGCGTCGGCCGCAACAGTTTCGTGCGCCCCAATGCGGGAGACCTTGCTCGCGCTGGTGCGGTGCGCGGCGGAACGCCGTTTGCTTCTGGGCGCAACTCTGCGGTTCGGAGCTATGGATCCGGAAACGGTTCAGGGAACTCGGCGCGCTTCAATCGCCCCGGATCGAATAATGTGATTCGGCTGAACGAGGCAACGACTAACGGCGGCTGGCGGCGGATCGAGTCGCAACGAAGCGCGCCGGCAGTAGGCGGCGACCGGTCCGACGTCCGTGTCGTTTCGCCGCAGCGCTCTGCGCCGCAGCCGGTGCGTATCAGTCCTCCGATTGTGAACAACCGCTATGAGTCGACGTCTGAATCCGGCGGCAATGGCCGGCGAGGCTTCGGCGGTTTCGGAAATTTCGGAAATTATGGTGGATCGCGGCCCGGCGGTTCTGGCGCACCTCCCGCTCAGCAGGCGGCTCCGGCGAATCGCGCGCCTCGTGGAAACGGCGAGTTTAATCGCCCTCCTCAAGGTGCTGGCGGCGGG
>JBDTTL010000034.1:0-22570 GCA_039930665.1 Acidobacteriota bacterium | reverse complement strand
TCCCCAATGCACCCGAGTATTTCTGAAATTGATTTTCCTGCGTGCGTAGCGCTTTGGTCCACTCCCGCAACCCCATCACGCACAGCAGCAAGAATATGAAGTACAGCCCGGAAGTCAGCCACAGGCCTTTATAAATGTAGAGCGGCATATAGATCAAGTCGGCGGCGATCCAGATCCACCAGGATTCCAAATACTTCCTGGTCTGCCCATAAATCGCGGCAAGCGAGAGCGCCGTGGTGAAACCGTCCCAGCCGGGCACGGTGGAATCCGTGAAGTGGCGCAGAAAGAACGCCAAGCCTATCGCGGCGCCGAGGGTCGCGGGCGTCAGCCAGATCCAGGTCTCACGTGGCGTATGCGTGACTCTCAGCTCCGAGCGTGCGCCAGGATGCGACCAGATCCACCAGCCGTAGGTCCCCAGCGCGATGTAAACCAATTGCAAACCGGCGTCGCCATAAAGGCCTGCGGCAATGAACACGGCGACATACAGGGCATTGTTGGCGAGACCGACCGGCCAGTTCCAGATGTTCTGCCTCGCCAGCAGCCACACGTTGATGACGCCGGTGAGGAATCCCAGTATCTCCGTGAGAGACATCCTCACTTGAGGATCGCAGATCAGCGCCCAAACACACCTTCAACAGCGCCAATCAGGGTGCAGATGAGGATGTGAGCGAAGAGGCCGTAATGGATCCAGCGGCGCGTGTAGCGCATTACCAGAGAGACGTCACTCATAAGTCACGTCTACTGTGACTCATGAATGGGCCTTAGTACCAATAGGCTAGTACGTCGATTCCGAAGGGGTACGAGTTAGAAGAGTTTTAGTACCGGAGCCGTGGTACTCGAAACGACAAGGGCGGGCTAAACCAAAAAACCCCTCTGTTGCAACTTGCTCAAACGATCAAACAAGCGGCGGAAACTTTCGGACAACTACTTCCCGCAAGCACGCTACAAAGTACCGCTCGTCTCTCGTCTGCACTCGTTGCAAGCAGAGGGCAGGTGTTCAAGAGTTACTGCATCAATTCGCTTTGTAGGGTAGCACGCACATCGCCAGCGCCGCCACCGTATGGTTTCAATTACATAGGAGCTTTCCGATGCCGGCGATTGGGTGGGCTTGCCCCGGGGGTGTGTCGCTATGACACAATTGGGCCGTGATGCGGATTCAACTCGTCATCCTGCTGCTCGCGGCCCCGCTTTTCGCCCAAAGCGATGAGTTTCGGGTGTATACCGACGCGCCCCGGCTGCTGCTAACTCCCCAACGCCTGCGCCTGCTGCAACGCGAGCGCCAGCGCGATACGCTGCGCTGGAACGTGCTGGATGCGCTGATCTCGGGCGGCGCCACGCTGCCGGAGCCCGGGTTCGCTTGGGCGCTGTACTACCGGGCCAGCGGAGTCCCCTCGTGGGGCGCTAAAGCGGTGGACTGGGCGCTCAGCGCGAGCACCACCGACCTGCGGCAGCTCGCGCTGGTCTTCGATTGGTGCGCCCCGGCGATGACCGCCGAGCAGAACGCGAGCTTGGCCGCGAAGTTGCAGCGTGGACTGTCCGCCGCGGCGACCAATCCCGATATTAGGCAGCAGCGTTCTCGGGTGTTCGCGGCGATCGCTCTGGCCGATCGTCTCCCGGATCGCGGCGAGTCGGTGTTGAAGCCCATCGTCGAACAGTGGTGGCGCGGCGATATCGCTAAAAAGCTACGCGTGGGGACCCCGGCCATTCCACGGGATCAGACTTATGCACTCATGGAATTGCTGCATGCTGTGCGTGACAGCTTGAATATCGATCTGCGCGAAGACGCGCCGGATTACTTCAAGGCGCTCCCGACTGACCACCTGGAAGGTCACTACCCCGCTCCCTATCCGACCGCAGAAAACGAATACCGCATCCCCGTCTATGTGCGTGACGGCGAGCCCGACCTCACCGATGCGGCGCTTTCACGCGCCGCCGAGTTCGCCATGGTGGCCTATGACAGCAACGCGCTCGAAAACCAATTTCTGCAAGGCTGGCTGATCCAGGACCGCTTCCTGATGCGCGGCGGGTTCGGCATTCCATATGAATTCCTGTGGGCCAATCCGTATCAGCCGGGGCTGAGTTATTTCCACATGCCGCTGCTGTATCACAATTCACTCACCGGCCACTTCTTCGCACGCACCAGTTGGGATGAGGACGCGACTTGGCTGGGCTACTTCGACGGACACCTGCAAGTCTTTCACGACGGCAAGGTCGAGACGCTGAAGGCCGGCGCCGCTACCGAGCCGGTGCATGTGGGCGAAGCCATTATCTTGAGCGCGGGCGCGAAAGACGCCACGCGTTTCCGAGCCGACTCCGAGGCGGTGTTCGTACTGAATCTGACCCCGAAGTCCAGCTACAACGTCGAGATTGACGATCAGGAACTGCGCGAAGAAGAGACCGACAGCGGAGGCACGATGGTGATCTCGCTGCCGGAGGGAATCGAGACCGGGATTAGGGTGAAGCGTCGCGCGGAGTGAAGACGGCAGTGGGCGCGAGGTAGACACCCTCTACTCTCGGGAGCCAGGCTTCGGGCACCGAGCCGAAAGTCGGTGTGCATCTTAGGCGATGATTTCCACTAAATAGTTGCAAATCACGTCAAGTGGTATGGTGCTGTGAAGGCCGCAAATGATGCTAGGCAACTGCGTCGCTGACCGGCAACGTCACCGAAAATATCGATCCTTCTCCGGGCTTGGATGTCGCATAAATTGTGCCGCCGTGCCGTTCCGCGATCTTGTGACAAAGCGCCAGGCCCAAGCCCGTTCCCGAAATTTCCCTGCCGTGAAGTCGCTTGAACGCCGTAAAAATTGTCTCGGCATACTCCTTCGAGAAACCTTCCCCATTGTCCCGGACAGATATGATCCAGCAGTCCTTCTCGCGTTCAGCGGAGACATGAACCTCAGGCGCCACTTCTTTGCGGCGGTACTTGATGGCATTCGAGATGAGGTTCTGAAAGAGCAACACCATTTGCGCTTTATTGGCCCAGACGGTGGGCAAAGTGGTAAAAGTGACATTCGCACGTTCCCTATCAATCAACCCTCTAAGGTTAGACAGAGTATGCGCGAGCACCTCATCGAGGCTCGTCTCGTGGAATAGGGCCGTCCTGTGCTCACCGATGTTTGTGAATTCGAGCAGGTCTTGGATAAGGCTCCTCATTCGCGCCGACCCGCCGGCGATTATATCGAACAACTTCTCCGTCTTCGCATCAAGCTTGTCGCGGATCTTATCGCGTAGCAGTTCCGAAAACGCAGTAATCGTGCGAAGTGGCTCTTGCAAATCGTGACTGACAGCGAGAGCAAACTGTGACAAATCGGCGTTTACCAATTTCAACGCCACATCAGACTCCGTTAACAGTTCATTACTGCGGAGCAAGTTATTGTTGATTTTCTCCACTTCCAACTTGGAATCTTTCAACGCCTTGAGCGATCGCACCATTTGATAGGCCGCAGCGGCGAACTCTCCCAGAGTTTTCATTACCCGGGCATCCTCCGCGTCAAACGCACGAGTTTCAGCGTGGGAAATGACCCAGATCGTGCCCACCGCTTTGCCACCTAGGTGAAAGGGAATCAGGAGAGCTTCCTCGATACGCGGCGAAACTTCAGCGAAATATTCGAAGAAGCGGTCAGGCTTGGACATCAACTGCACCGCATCGGTATCCAACACGGTACCGCACGGGCTGAAATCGCGCGGTGTGGTCCCCCAAAGGTGGGGAGCATATGCACCCGCTACGCCATGCCAGCGAAAAATATCGCGGCCACCTTCTTCCTCCAGCAAGCTGATTCCCGACGAGTGTGCCTGGCACAGTTCCAGAGCTGTTTCAACAAGTTTTTGGAGAACTTGCTCAGGCGCATTGGCCATTGTTTGCGCCAATATCACGAGCGCGTCATTGACCGCCGCATCGTTTGGCGGGCGTCTGGCACGCCGGGTCAATTCCGCAGTGATGAGCACCGAAGCCAACGGAGTGGGATTGACAGGTGACTGTGCAGCAGAGCTTGGCATTACGATACCACCTTCTTAGCGGACTTCGCGGGGCAGGCGGGACAACGCCGCTGGCCGTAGGGCATGCTTGAGGACATGCAACTGGAGCATAACACCTAAATCTCTAGGGGGATATGCCAAGGACCAGAACCGGCCTAGCAGGTCTGCCTTGATCAGCGGGCCTGCACCCGCTCTGATTGTGGCCGGCCGCCATCGCTCCAGGAACGCCGTCGGGGAGTTCCGACAGCGCGAGAAACCACTGCATTTCTACAGCGGCCGATCCGGATTCGCGATCGAGCGCCACATGTGAGCCACCGGACTGTTGTCGTACCCCAATCCCTCTTTGGGCTGCTTAAAATGGCGTCCGATGATATCGGTGAATTCCTCGATCTGCGGATTCACGCCGGGCTCGAACGAATACAGGTCGTTCACCGTCACCATGCGGGTTTCGAAATACCACTTGTGATTGCGAACCATCTGGTAGGCGGCTTCAATGTACGGCTCGGGCTTATAATCCTCGCCAAAGAAAAGGCGATAGATTTCGGGGTACTCATACCCATGCTCTTTATCCGGATAAAAGCGCAGGGCCTGATGATAGCGGATGGCGAAGGCGACCTTCTCGGAAACATACGGCTCGTAGAGCTGCGCGCTCCACCAGCCGTGGTCGACTTTGATCAATTCCTGAATGGTGTCGTGGAGCAGGCAAGCGAGCACAATCTCTTCAGACAGTCCATTCTTCACAGCGAGGTTCGCGCTTTGGAGCACGTGATTCCCAGTGAGGTTGAAGCGATGTTTGAAAAAATCGACGAGTGTCGGTTGCGCGGGCATTGCCGAAAGCCGCTTCACGTTGCCGGTGTGCGACAGAAACAGGTTGCCCACACCGCGGCGGTAATTGCGGGATTCGATTTGCGTTTGTATCTCGGCCATGGTCGGATAGCCGCCGTTCGCGCCCAGGGCCACACCGAAGCCGTCTTCATTCAGCGATTGCAGCGAGAGACCAAATTTTTGCTCGGCCGAGTTCTTCTCGTTGGAGCGCCGCTCGTTCAGCCCCTTCATCATGAAATCTTCGAGCGCGTCCGCCTTGGCTTCCGGGTTCATGGAATCCACCGCCGCAGAGCCGCCCAAGCTCTCAACAAAAGCTTCTTTATCGATTTTCATCGGTAGTCTCCTTCCTAAGGAGTCCGGCGTTAATTCGGCGCGCTGGCAATCTGCGCCAGTACTGCGTCGGCGTCGGCTTCAGTAAATTCCTGCGTCTTGACGGAATGATTCATGGAGCAGAACTTGGGTCCGCACATGGAGCAGAAGGCGGCGTCCTTGAATCCTTCTTCAGGCAGGGTCTCGTCGTGGTAGGCGCGCGCGGTCTCAGGGTCGAGCGAAAGCTCGAACTGCTTATTCCAATCGAACGCGAAACGGGCGCGCGATAGCGCATCATCGCGGTCGCGTGCGCCCGGACGGTGACGCGCAATATCGGCTGCGTGCGCGGCAATCTTATAGGCGATAAGGCCCTGCTTGACGTCTTCGAGATTGGGCAATCCCAAGTGCTCCTTGGGCGTCACGTAACAGAGCATAGATGCCCCGTGCCAGCCGATCATGGCCGCGCCAATCGCTGAGGTGATGTGATCGTAGCCGGGCGCGAAGTCGGTTACCAGCGGGCCGAGGGTATAGAAAGGCGCTTCGTAGCACATTTCTTTCTCTTTTTCGACCTGCATCTGTATTTGATCCAATGGAATATGACCGGGACCCTCGATCATCACTTGAACATCATACTTCCAGGCAATCTTGGTCAATTCACCCAGCGTCTTGAGTTCGGCGAACTGGGCTGCGTCGCTGGCATCGGCAAGCGACCCAGGACGCAACCCGTCACCCAGGGAGAAACTCACATCGTACTTCTGGAAGATCTTGCAGATGTCTTCGAAGTATTCGTAGAGCAGGTTCTGGCGATGGTTTTTGACCATCCACTCGGCCAGAATAGCCCCGCCACGGCTGACGATACCGGTAACGCGGCGCGTCGTCAGGGGAATGTATTGTACGAGTACGCCCGCGTGGATGGTCATATAATCCACCCCCTGTTGGGCCTGCTCCTCGATCACCTCAAGCATCACCTTAATATTCAGGTCCTCCACACGGCGAACACGCGCTAAAGCCTCGTAAATCGGCACCGTGCCAATGGGCACGGGCGATTCTTCAATGATGGCTTTGCGAATGCGCGGGATATCGCCGCCGGTGGATAAATCCATCACGGTATCGGCGCCATAGCGGACCGAATAGCGCAACTTGTCGAGCTCGGCCGAGATGTCGGATGTGGTGGACGAATTGCCAATATTTGCGTTCACCTTGCAAAGCGACTCCACGCCAATGCACATGGGCTCCAGGTTGGTGTGGTTGATATTGGCGGGGATGATCATGCGGCCGCGGGCCACCTCCGACCGTACGGTTTCGGGCTCCAGGCGTTCACGCCGCGCCACGTACTCCATCTCTTCCGTAATCCGTTCCTGCCGGGCATAGTGGATCTGTGTGGGAATCGGATCGCCGGCGCGGGACGCCACCCATGCTTGTCTCATACTGCCTTGATTATATGCGACCGCATCGGGGAATGCCTGCGGAAAATTAACGCACGTGAAATCCATACTATTTCCATGGGAGTACAGGCCATGTAGACTGAATCAACCCGATCAAAAGTTTTGATTGGATTCCAGGCCCCCGGACGCCTTACGCTCAATGCATGGTGGTAACTGAAATGGGTACGGAGAGTTCCAACGCATCGGTGCTACACCGCGTTAGCGGGATCGTAAGCTCCCCGCTCTCTTTAGACGAGATGTTGGGCGAGATTGTCGGGCTGGCCGCCAGAGTGACCAGTTGCGACGCCTGCCTGGTGTACTTGGCGGAGGCGGACACCGGTGAGTTTGTGCTGCGCGCATCGCTCCTCCCACACGCTTCGGATTTAGGAAATCTGCGAGTGAAGATGGGCGAAGGTGTTACGGGGTGGGTGGCGGAGCACCAGTCCCCAGTGGCTTTGAGTTCAAAGGCCGCAGCCGACCCGCGCTCGAAGATTTTCCCAACCTTGGTGGAAGACACCTATCAGGCATTTCTTTCCGTGCCTTTGGTGACCAAGGGCAAGGCCATCGGCGTCATCAACATTCACCATCGCGAGAAACACGAACATGAGCCCGAGGAGATCGCGACCATTTCCTTTATCGGCGAGCAGATGGGCAGCGCCATAGCCAAGAGCATGCTCGAGGAAGAAAACGCGCGGCTGTCCGAGGAAACCGCGGAGATGAAGCGGCAACTGGAGACCCGCAAATCGGTAGAGCGCGCCAAGGGCATCCTGCAGAAGCGTCACGCGCTGTCGGAAGAAGAAGCGTATCTGCGCATGCGCAACGAGAGCCGCCGGTTGCGTCGCCCGATGAAGGATCTAGCGGACGCCATCATTCTTTCCGAAGAACTAAGTCGCAAAGATAGCAGCGCACCGGCTTAAGGGCTGGCAGCGAACCCATGGCTGCGTTTTGTGGAGGGGCTGTAGGGTCCAGGTTATTACTCTTGCATGATCCTGCGTGCCAACTGGATAGCGTGCTCCGCACTCCTGAAAATACCGCATAGTGGCAGTCCGATCCGATATTCCGCTTCGGCCTCCGGGACGCCACCCGGCGTCGGCACCAACAGCAACCCGCACGCTTCGTCGCGCTGAACAGTGCGCAATATACGATGCAGCCAGGCTGCCTGGGAGCACGCGTCCTCCACCGAGGCGGGCTCGGTTGTAGACACGAGAAAGACGGCCTCTGAGGATCTGATGGCGGCAGAAGCTTCCCTGGGGTCGGCATCCCACAGATCCACGCACATAATCGACGATCCGCGATCGCTTTGAGGTCCCGAAAAATTGGCCAGCAGGACAGTGCGGTCGTCTCCCGAATCCGCCAGGTAAGCTTTCATTGCCTCCGATAGCTGCCTGACGGCACGGCGCGACTCGCTGCGGGCGCTTTCCGCGCCGCCTGTTGGCACAAAGGAATAGATTGCTGCGGCTGGCGCCTCCGCCCTCACCGCCGAATCTAAACGGGAAATGGTCTGTGATGCTGTCACGCATTGAGGTTTGCAAGTGACATGCCAAGCACCACTACGGCGGAGAATCAAGGACATCGCGCTCGGACGCGGGTGGAACGTGAGACGATGTGTCCCCACAAGGACACAGTTTGGCTCACAAAATATGGACCAGAGTGCGACTACGCAGTACTGAAGCGAAGCGAGGGCTAGCGGCCCAGTTCGCGCTTCATAATGGCGGCGTTGCTGGACGCCTGGCCTTGCATCGGTCCGCCAGTTGCCACTGCCCTTTCGGTGTACTGAAGACCAGTCGCCATTCTGGACTTGTCGGTCGTCAACTTGCCCATCTGATAGTTCGCAACGCCGAGGTAGTAGTACGCGTAGCTAAGCATGGCCGAATTGCCGGCGATCAATGGAAGCGCGGCCTTCAAGTTACGATCGGCATCGGCGTAGCGGCTCTGCCCGGCATGGATAACGCCCGCGGATGTATAGGCGCTGCCCAGCATGTCGTTTTTGCTCCTCTGCCAATCCGCGTCGCTCATTCCTTCCGGCTTCTGGATCTTGCCTAGCAAGGCGATCAGCCGATTAGCAGCCGTGAGCGCGGGCCCCGGAGCGCTCCAATTCCGCGACACCGCATCCAGCGCGTATTCATCTTCTGGACGCCCCACGAGGATTTTATTGGCGGCGGCCATGGCCTTCGCGGGGCTCTCCTTGCGCAGAGCAGCGAGGTAGGCCGGCGTGGCGATATCGATCTGTTCGCTCTTGGGATTCTGCGCGATCAGCGCTTCGGTCATCTCTATGGTGATCGCAGGGTCAGTCGCCTGACTAGCCGAAACCGCGAGAGCGTATTCGGCGTAATCCGCCGCTTCCTTGGCGAACCGCTGGCGGCCCTTCCAGGCATCTGCTTCGCCCGCGTCGGCTGGCTGCTTCTCCTTGGCGAGTTCCTGCGCCTCTTTTTCGGTTTCCGCGGCCAATACTTTCACTTGGGCGTAGTCCTTCTTCTCAAAGGCAGCCTTAAGCCCGGTGTAAGAGTCATTGAGGTCGGCCGCCCAGGCCAAACCACTTAACGCCAGTAAACCAATCACAGCCAATCTCATGTTTTAAACGCCTCCACAAGAAGTTGATTATACAAGACCCGCAGGCCGCGTGCGACCGACGGCCCACATCAGCGCTATTTCCCCCAAAACCATGCGGGTTGTCATACATCCGGCCATGCGAAAGTAGAAAGGTGACCGGCGATCCCCTATTCTGCGATGTCAGCTTGCCGGTGCCGCTCGACCAGGCCTTCACCTACCGCATGCCGGAAACCTTGCGCCATCGCGTGCAGGCCGGCTGCCGCGTGCTAGCGCCGCTTGGAACCCGGACGCTCACCGGTCTGGTCTTAAAGACGCATACCGACCCTCCGCCGGGTACCATGCGCGAGATCCTGCGCTTGCTCGACGAAGAGCCGGCGCTGGACGAAGAGCTGCTGCGATTGGGACGGTGGATCTCCGAGTTCTACTGCGCGCCGCTGGGGGAGACGCTGCGCGCGATGACGCCGTTGGCGGGGGAAATTCGGCGGGGGAAAGTCTATTCGCTGACGAAGTCGGGGCGCGACGTCGCGCGGCAACTGCACCTGGGCTCGGACAACGATAACGATCCGGCGGCGATGACGCTGCGGATGCTGGACGCCCACCCACTGTCGGCATCCTATCTCAAGCAGAAACTCCAGAACGCTGCAGCAGTCTTGAAATCACTCGAAAAGAAAGGATTCGTAGCGGCGGAAGATGTGGCCGCCGAACGCGATCCCTTGCGTGCAGCGGCAGCACGGCTGCGCATTGAATTCGTAGAGCGCGCGCCGGAGCTGACGCCGCGCAAGATGCCGAAGGCCGAGCGCGAACTGCTCTCCTACCTGGAACTGCATCCCGGTTCGCACAACCTGGCGGATCTCGAAGCCTTTGTCGCCAAAGCCAGTACCGCTGCCCGAGCACTGGCGCGCCGGGAACTGGTGCGCCTCACCATTGAGCCCATGGCCGAGAACTGGGGGCCTGTTCGCCTGCCCCATGCTCTGAATCCCCACCAGCAGGCGGCATTCGATTGCATTCGCGGCGCTCTCGACCGCGAACAGTACCACACGTTTCTGTTGCAGGGTGTCACCGGGTCGGGCAAGACCGAGGTGTATCTGAAAGCGATCGAAGCCGCGCTGGCGTTGGGCCGCAGTGCGCTGATGCTGGTTCCCGAGATCGGACTGACGCCCGCGGTTGCCGGACAGTTCTACCAGCGCTTCCCTGGACGCGTGGCGATATTGCATTCGGCATTTCAGGACAGCGAGCGTGCGCAGGAATGGCGGCGCATCCGCTCAGGCGAAGCCGCGGTGGTGGTCGCTACGCGCTCCGGCGTCTTCGCGCCGGTAAGCAATCTGGGTGTGGTCATCGTGGATGAAGAGCACGACCAGAGCTATAAACAGCAGGAAACGCCGCGCTATCATGGCCGCGATGTGGCGGTGATGCGCGCACTGCACGCCCGCGCGGTGGTGGTGCTGGGCTCGGCGACGCCCAGTCTCGAATCGCGCTACAACAGCGAGTCAGGCAAGTACACGCTGCTTGAATTGCCGGAGCGCATCGAGCAGCGTCCCATGCCGCGGGTCGAATTGATCGACATGCGCCAGGAGTTTTTGGAAACGCGCAAGCACGCCACATTTTCGCGCGCGCTAATCGATGCGCTGACGGCGCGTCTCGAAAACGGCGAGCAATCCATGCTGCTGCTCAACCGCCGCGGATTTTCTAGCTTCGTCGCATGCCGCGCCTGCGGCGAGCGCGTCGAGTGCACCAACTGCTCGGTCACACTGACGTTTCACCGCCGCGACCGGCGCATGTTATGCCACTACTGCAACTATTCCGAGCGTGTTCCGGAACGCTGCCCCAAGTGCGACAGCGAATTCATTCAGTTCATGGGCCTGGGCTCGGAGCGCGTCGAGGCCGAATTAAACGGAGCGTTTCCAAAAGCTCGCATTGCCCGACTAGACCGCGACGCGATCAACGGCAAGCGCGATTACGAGACCATCCTGGCCGGCTTCCGCGACGGCGAGTACGACATCCTGGTGGGCACACAGATGATCGCCAAGGGCCACGACATTCCGAACGTAACGCTGGTGGGCATCGTGAGCGCCGATGTGGGCTTGGGCCTGCCGGATTTCCGCGCCGCCGAGCGCACCTTCCAGTTGCTGACGCAGGCCGGCGGTCGAGCGGGCCGCGGCGCTACTCCCGGTATCGTGCTGATCCAGACCATTAACCCGGATCATTACGCGATCCAGTGTGCCGCCGCGCAGGATTACCAGGCCTTTTATCAAAAAGAAATCCAGTTCCGCCGGGCGCTCAGTTACCCACCCTTTACGGCGCTCGCCAACGTGATCGTGCAGGGCCGGAACGAAGAGGAGGCTCTCTCTCGCAGCGCCGCTATGGGACGGCTGCTGCAACCGGCTCCCGAAGGCGTGCGCGTAATGGGGCCGGCGGCGGCGGCGCTTGCGCGCATCAAAAACGAATACCGTTTTCAGATGCTGTTAAAAGCGGCCACTCGCAAACGGCTGAATCAGATTCTGGGCGACCTGCGGCGCTTCGCGGCAGCCGAGAAATGGGGCGCCACGGCCCTGGTGATCGATGTCGATCCTATGACGTTGTTGTGATGACGCAAACCGCATGCCTGACTTCGTAGTCATCGACGAAAACCTACGCGCTGCCATGCGCTTCTTCGGGTACGCCACGGGCACCGGCGAGATTGCTCCCTTGCCCGGAGGCATTGCGATGTATTCGGGCCTGGAATACGGCGTCTTTAACATAGCCATGCTGGACGGCGTAGTCTCCAAAGCAGGCTTGACTCTGGAGCAGCGTCTGCTGGAAATAGGACACTACTTCAAGCCCAAAACGGCGCGCTGGTCATTGTGGCTTTGCGAGGATCTGCTGGATTATGCCACGCGGCGCCGCGCGCGGCAGGTGCTCGACGACTTCGGGTTGCGGGCCATCTCTCATCCGCCCGGCATGATGGCGTCTGCATTGTTGCCGCCCACCGGCGCCCTGCCCCCACTGACCGTACAGCCCGTAAACGATAAAGCGTCGCAAAACGCCTTCACCGAAATCACTTCGATCTGCTTTGAAATCCCGTTCGGAATCGCACAGGCGGTTTACTCACAAGACAACGCCTGGCATGGGGACTATCACGGCTTCGTGGGCCGGGCGGCAGGACGCGTGGTGTCGATTTGCGCGATCGTCTCCGCGGCGGACGTCTTAGGAGTTTATTCGCTGGCTACTCATCCCATGTACCGGCGCCTCGGCTACGGCGAAGCCACCATGCGCGCGGCGGTCCAGGAGATGCAGCAGCGCACTGGTCTCGAACGCATCGTGCTGCAATCGACGGAAGCGGGCTATGCGCTCTACCGGCGGATGGGTTTCCGCGACGCCACGCGCTTCAGCGTCTACCTGACGAAGTAAGACCCCCGGCTGACATCCGGCGAAGTAAAATTAAAGCAGGCGTATGTGGATTCTGTACCTGGCATTGTTGACGCAATCCGCGAACCTTCTGGACGATGGCAACAAGGCCCTCGACGCCAAGCAGTATGACCGCGCGCTGGAATTGTTCGGCCAGGCCGCGGCAGCCGACCCAAAGGATTATGCGGCCCATTTTCAATTGGCGCTCACCTACAGCCTGCTGGGCCGCGATGGCGATGCAATTCCGCAGTATAAGACCACCCTGGAGCTGCACCCAGGCGTGTACGAGGCGGAATTGAATCTGGGGCTGTCGCTCATGCGAACCAACCATCCGGCGGAAGCGGCGGAGCAGTTTAGATCCGCAGCCGAGCAGCGCCCCAAGGAATTCCGTCCGGCGCTGGGGCTGGCGCAGGCGCTCTACAATACAGACCGCTTTCCCGAGGCAGAGGCCGCCTATCAAAAGTCGGCGGCGCTCGACTCGCGCTCAGCCGCGGCGGAATCGGGCCTCGCGATGTCTCTCATCCGGCAAAAGAGGGCAGATGATGCGGCTCCGCATGTACAGCAGGCCTTTGTGCTGGATCGCTCCTATCGCGCGGGGTTTATTGCGCTCGCAGAGCTCTATGAATCCACGGGACGTACAGCCGAGGCCATTCCCCTCTATCGTTTATTTCCCGACAATCCCGAGGCGCTGGAGCGACTCGGTGTGCTGCTGGCAGCCTCCGGCAACTTTGCGGAGGCGATACCAGCGTTAGAAACGGTCGTTAAAAAAATGCCGACCCAAGCCCGGCGCGTGGCGCTGGCGGATGCTTACATACAAAATAAACAGTTGGATAAAGCGCAGGCCCTGCTGCAACCGGCGATGCAAGCGGCGCCAAACGATTTCGACTTGCGCATGTCCTACGGACGCGTGCTGCGCGATCAACGCAAATTTTCCGAGGCGGCAACGGAATTCAGCACGGCGGCGCGTCTCAAGCCCGCCTCAGTCACAGCGTGGAACGAACTCGCGAGTGCGCTGGTGATCGCCGAAGATTACCTGCAGGCGCTGGCGGCCTTCGACCATATTCGAGCGTTGAAAGCCGAGATCCCCGGGAATTATTTCTTTCGGGCGCTCGCCCACGATCACTTGCACCAACGCCCGGAAGCCCTGGAGAATTACACTAAATTCCTGGCAACCAGTGGAGGTAAATTCCCGGATCAGGAGTTTCAGGCGCGGCAACGGTCGCGTCTGCTGGAAAGGGAATTGAGGAGAAGCGGTAAATGACGCGGCGGATGAGCTTCCGGATAGGCTTGCTCTGGTCAGCTTCGATCGCGAGCCTGTGGGCGATCGATCTCGCATCCGTTCAGAGGGAGCCCAACCTCGAGCGGCGCAGCCAGTTCGCTATGGAGTATGCCAATTCTGCGCTGGACACGGCTCAAACCGCCTATCGGGCGAACGAGATGGATAAAACCCGCGCATCGCTCGACGAAGCGGGGGAAGCCGTAAAACTGGCCTACAGTTCTCTGAAGGAAACCGGGAAGAATGCTCGGCGGGATCCAAAATACTTCAAGCGGACCGAATTGTCGACCCGTAAAATGCTGAGGCGCATCGAGGGGATGACCGAGTCGATGAGTTTCGAAGACCGCCCACTCACCAAGAAGCTGCGGGAGCAGGTGGCTGCCGTTCACGACAGCCTGCTGCAGGACATCATGTCCAAGAGAAAGTGATTCTAAGGAGATGTGTCCATGCGATTTCTAGCCCTCGCAGTATTAGCGCCGCTTCTGACGCTGCCTCTGGCGGCGCAGCAGCGCGATTTTTTGACCCCCGACGAAGCCGACCAATTGCGCGAAGTGCAAGAGCCGAATGAGCGCCTCGCGCTCTATTCGAAGTGGGCCCTGCTGCGGCTGGATGAGATCGAGCAAATGGTTGCGAGCAATAAGGCGGGGCGATCGGCTTTCATTCACGACCTGCTCGAAGACTACGGCCATATCATCGAAGCCATGGATACCGTGGCCGATGATGCGCTGCGCCGCAAGATTGCTATTGACGCCGGAGTCACTGCCCTCACCACCTCCGAGAAGGACATGGTCACGCGCCTCGAAAAGATTCGCGACGGGAAACCGAAGGATCTGGCACGCTATGAATTCGCGCTCACCGACGCCATCGAGACCACGCAGGACAGCCTTGAACTGAACCAGGCGGACCTGCCGGGCCGCGCGGCATCGGTGACGGCGAAAGAGGCCAAGGAAAAGCAGGAGCGCCTTGCCACCATGACGCCCGCCGAAGCAGCAGAGCGAAAAGCCGAGGCGAAGAAGGCCTCCCCGCCCAAGAAGAAGGCTCCAACGCTGATGCGGCCGGGCGAGAAATTAGGGGATAGTGCCAAGTAGTCTGACAATGCGAGATCCAGTTTGCGGGATGGACGTCCAGCCGGAGTCCGCTGCCGCCAGCGAGACGCACGACGGTCAAACCTATTATTTCTGCAGTAAAGGATGCGCGGCGAAGTTCCGGGCCGATCCCGCGAAGTACCTCGCGTCAAAACCGGTTCAGGACAGTGCTCCGAGCCTGGTTCAGATTGGGCAACCCGCGGCTAAAGAGGTCACGGTAAAGGATCCGGTGTGCGGCATGGACGTGAAGCCCCAATCCGCCGCCGCCCGCGAAACGCACGCTGGGCAAACGTATTATTTCTGTTCTAAAGGCTGCGCCGCGAAATTCCACGCCAATCCCGCGAAGTATCTTACCCCGCAGACGACCCAAACTGCGCGACCGGCGGCCGGCAAATATACCTGCCCGATGCATCCGCAGATCGTCCGCGACAAGCCCGGAAGCTGTCCGATTTGCGGCATGGCGTTGGAACCGATGGTTCCATCGATCGATGAAGGCGAGAACCCCGAGTTGATCGACATGCGGCGGCGCTTCTGGGTGTGTCTGGTCCTGACGATGCCGATTTTCATCTCTGCGATGGGGATGCTGATCCCCGGGCAACCGCTGGAACATCTCGCATCACACCACGGCCGAGTCCTGTTTGAAATGGTGTTGGCCACACCGGTGGTGCTGTGGGGCGGTTGGCCGTTTTTCGTGCGCGCATGGGAGTCGATCCTCAGCCGCAATCTGAACATGTTTACGCTGATCGGACTAGGCACCGGAGTCGCTTACTTCTTCAGTCTCGCTGCTGTGCTTTTCCCGGCGCTCTTTGAAGGTTCGTTTGGCGATACCGGTGGCGAGGTTCCCGTCTACTTCGAATCTGCCGCAGTAATCGTAACGCTGGTCCTGTTCGGTCAAGTTTTGGAACTCAAGGCGCGTAGCCAGACGGGCGCGGCGATTCAGGCACTGCTGGGCTTGGCGCCGAATACCGCTCGGCGGGTCGGCGAGGACGGTTCGGAGGTGGACGTCCCACTGGAGGAGGTGCGAGTCGGCGATCGGCTTCGCGTCCGTCCAGGCGAGAAGATTCCAGTGGACGGAGTTGTCCTCGAAGGCGCCAGTTTAGTCGACGAGTCCATGATCTCGGGCGAGGCGATCCCCGTCGAGAAGCAGGCGGGCGCGCCGGTCACAGGCGCCACCGTGAACGGCACCGGCTCACTGATCATGCAGGCCGAGCGCGTCGGCGCGGAGACGCTGCTGGCGCAGATCGTGCGCATGGTTGCGGAAGCGCAGCGCAGCCGCGCGCCGATTCAGAAATTCGCCGATATGGTCGCCGGTTACTTCGTGCCAATCGTGGTGGGCGCTGCCGCAGTCACCTTCGCGGTGTGGGCGCTGGTGGGGCCGCAGCCGCGTCTGGCGTATGCACTGGTCAACGCAGTCGCGGTGCTGATTATCGCGTGCCCCTGCGCGCTGGGTTTGGCAACGCCAATGTCGATCATGGTCGCGATGGGCAAGGCCGCCACCAACGGCATCCTGTTCAAGAATGCCGAGGCGATTGAAGTGCTGCGCAAAGTCGACACATTAGTGGTCGACAAGACCGGCACGTTGACCGAAGGCAAGCCTAAGTTGGTTAGCGTGAAGCCGGGGCCCGGTTTCGACGAAGCCGGGTTGCTGCGGCTTGCCGCGAGTATGGAGCGTGGGAGCGAACATCCGCTGGCAAACGCGATTGTGCAGGGAGCGGAGGCGCGCGGCGTCGCGGCAGTGGCGGCCGAGGGGTTTGAATCCGTGACCGGGAAAGGAGTACGGGCGCGCGTCGAGGGCGTGCGAGTTATCCTAGGAAACCGAAAACTGATGGAAGATTCCGGCATCGATATCGGCGTCACGATTGCCGAAGCCGAGGCCCTGCGGACACAGGGGCAAACTGCAATGTTCGTCGCGGCGGATGGCAAGCTCGCCGGATTACTCGGCGTGGCCGATCCGGTCAAAGAAACAACTGCGGAAGCGATTCGCCAACTGCACGCAGAAGGCATCCGCATCGTGATGCTGACCGGAGACAGCCGCACCACGGCCGAGGCGGTGGCGAAATCGCTAGGCATCGACGAAGTGATTGCCGAGGTGCTTCCGCAAGACAAGAGCGCTCACGTGAAGCGTCTTCAGCAGGAAGGCCGTTTTGTGGCGATGGCCGGCGACGGGATCAACGACGCACCGGCGCTGGCACAGGCGCAGGTGGGAATCGCCATGGGCACGGGCACGGATGTCGCCATGAAGAGCGCGGGAGTGACGCTGGTCAAAGGCGATCTGCGCGGAATCGTGCGCGCACGGACGCTGAGCCGAGCGACCATGCGCAACATCAAACAGAACCTCTTTTGGGCGTTCATCTATAACTCATTGGGCGTGCCGGTGGCCGCGGGCGTCCTTTATCCACTCTTCGGAATTCTGCTGAGTCCGATGATCGCCGCCGCTGCGATGAGCTTCAGTTCCGTGTCGGTAGTAGGGAACGCTCTGCGGCTGCGGAGCGTGCAATTGTAGTTTTCCCTACTGGACCAGACTTCGAAGAGTTGACAGCGCCGCCGTATCCAGCACCCAATCGCCATCGCCGCCTTTCTGGTTGAAGTAAAGGAATCCGGCCAGATGGTATTTTTTAGCGCCTGCAAACGTGTCCGCGATGAACTGCGCCTTGTTCTGAACAGTGGATTCGGAGAGTATCCACAGCGGCTTGTGGTATTGACTTAAGGTCTGGAGCGCGCCGCCGAAGACCAGATCCCAGGTTTCGCTGCCAAGATTAGAACCGTTCACTCCCACAACGTCCACGAATCTATCGCCCGGATAGTAACTCGTAAGGGAATTATCCGGACTATTGGGAACCGAACGATTGTAAACGCTGAAGGCGAACTTGATGTTGGGAGCAATTGGCTTGATGATGTTTTCCTGATGCTGAAACGCCGCAATAGCCTTGGCCGGCGTGTTATCCCTTACGGTTCCGGACCAGAGGTTCCAGTTACCGTTTACTTCTCCGTTCAAAGCCAGGATGATCTGACCGCTATACTTCGACGCCCCTTGAGCAAAGAACTTTAAGTCTGCATCCTGCGAGCCATCGAGAATGCCTTCGTCATCCACAGTTGGCTCCAGAAAAATGGCGAGGTTGCCAGCGAAGCCCCGCGGAAAGCCGTCCGCCGCGTTGACGAAGACCATCTGCCAGCCAGGAGTCTTGCCGAGCGCGGCCGCGAATTCATTGGTGGTCTCCTGCGTGTTGCCGGTGTAGAAACCCCACTGCAAACCCGGCGGCATCGAATTGGGCACCGACGCTTGCGCTCTTCCGTCCGTCGGGATCAATCCGACGGCGACAAGGGTCAAGAATGGGAGGAGGTCTGTTGTCATTGCCTAGTACTGGTTGCGTCGTTAGCGCCCGGCGGACTTGCTGGCCGCCGTAGGCTGCCACGCGGGAGTGCCATCTTCCCACTGGTTGTCAGTGAGTTGTTCCACCTGCGTACCGTCGTTCCGCATGACGAACAGTTCCCCGTAGGGCTGCGGCGCATCCGTGTATAGAACTTCGTCCTTGAAGCCCATCCGCGAGCTGGCGAACGCGATGTACTGCCCGTCTGGCGACCATGTCATATGCGCGTCATTCCCCCGGGTGAATGTCAGGCGTTTGAGGGAGCTCCCATCGGACTTGATCGTGTAGATCTCGTACGCGCCGTCAACCAGGCGCGCGAACATGATCAGGTCGCCGCTCGGCGACCAGAGAGGAAAGTTATCGTACTCGCGGGTCAGGGTCGTGATCGCTTTCGTCTCCAGGTTCATAATGCGCAAACCATACCCGTCGGCCTCGAAAGTCCGGTAGACGAAACGCTTGCCGTCGGGGGCGAACGATGGGAACGCATTGTTGCCGGTTCCAGCGGTCAGTTCCTCAAAGCCGCTGCCGTCCGGATTCACGATGGCGACCTGCGCGCCGCCTGCCACGCGATCCGCGGGCTTCAAAAACACTTCGTGAAAGCCGTTGAAAAACGCGCCAAACTCGCCGACGCTGAAGATAATCTTGTCGCCGTCTGGAGACCATTCCGGCGCAAGCACATTGCGGTTCTTCTCCTGGTGGACCACTTCCGCGCGTCCTGTTCCGGTGGTGGTGACGAAGAGGCTTGAGCCTAAGGGATTTGACGACGGGCGGCTATTTGTCACGAATTGTTCGCCCGAGGGACTGAAGGCCGGCAGGTACGTTCCGGTCAAGCTCAGTTCGTAGTTCGGATTGCGGCTAAATGTTTTCTGGAGGGCCGGCAGCGTCACGGGAAGCCGCTTGTGAAAAACAACGCGCTTGCCGTCGGGCGACCAGGCGGCGGTCCGTATGTCGCCGCGCGGCCCTGATTTGCCACTGGTGTAATAGATACCTGCGCCGTTGCCAGCCTTATCCTTGCGTATATACCCGACGTCGTTTGCCGGGAGCGGGGACGGATTCATTTTCACGCCCGGACCAGCAGCCAGGTCGGTTGAAACGCCTGTGGTCACGTCAATCGACACCAGCCGAGTGTCGTTTCCGGGATCGGGATTCGCCATGCGGTTCGCCAACGTCTGTTCCGCAGTCATGCAATACGCCACTACGTGGCGGCTGTCGCTCGTCCATTTTGGACTGCCGCAGAAATTTCCGCTCTCGGTGATTTTCTTGAGCCCGCTGCGGTCCGGGCGAAGGATGTAGATATCGTTTAATTGAAGGCGCTCCCACCGTCCGTGACTGAACGGCTTCGCGTTGCCGCGGCCTGAGGAGAAGGCGATCCACTTTCCGTCTGGAGACCACGACGGCCGAAAGTCGCCGCCGGTTCCTGACGTCAGCGCGGTCGCGCTCCGCGTAGCCAGATCCATGGTCCAGAGAACTGAGGTCCCGCCGTGACGAGTGCTCACGAAGACCAGCCGTTTGCCGTCCGGCGAGAAGGCCGCTTGATCGTCGTATGCCGGGTCCGTGGTGAGCCGTTCGAGACCGCTGCCATCCGGCTTCACCCGATAGAGATCAGCCGACCCCGCCCGATCGGACGTGAAGACGATCGATGAACCGTCGAGAGCCCATACCGGATCGTAGTCCGTAGCGGGCGACGAGAGCAGGGGATGTTCTTCGCTGCCATCGGAAGCGGCAATGAACAGTCCCACCTGACCAGCGTTCCCGAACGTGCGCGAGACTGCGATTTTCTTTGGAGTCGGCGTCTCGGCGGCGAGCGTTCCGAGTATGGCGATCGCGATCAGTAGAGAGCGCATAGTGGCATTCTAATCGCTTTTGAGCTGCGGGGTGATTTTCGAACGGCGGCGTCTAGACGGCATAGAGAATCGCTCGGTCGGTCGCGGTACTCCCGGAACAGTCTGCCTAGCGCTTCCGCAAGCCCGACGTATCGACGCCGTCGCCGAGTTTCTTCGCCCATTGCCGCTCAACGGCGAGCAGCGCATCGCGCTTCAATTGTTCAGCGGAAACATTGGCGAGGTTGGTCAGTTCGTAAGGATCGTCGGCTAGATTAAACAGGTGCGTGACGGTACCATCCATATCGACCACCAGTTTGTCGAAGCCGCGCACCAGCATGCGCCATTCGTCTTTGCGGCCGAGGCGGCCTTCGGCATAGACGGCGTCCGGGCGGTTGCCAGGCCGGCCCGTGATGAGGCCCGAAAGATCGCGACCCTGCACCGTGTCCGGGATGGCCGCGCCGCACCACCGCAACAAAGTCGGCATGATATCGGCCTGTGAAACCAGCATGTCGTTCTGCGCCGCGGTTCCGAGGAGGCGGGGATAGCGGATCGCCAATGGTATGCGAATGGTTTCTTCATAGACGTAGTCGTCGCCTTGGCCCAGATGGGAACCGAACTGCTCGCCGTGATTGGAGGTAAAAATGACAATGGTATCGTCGGCGATTCCATGGGCATTACCATGCAGAGGGCGATCCAGCGCTTCGAGCACCACGCCGATGTCACGGTCGCGGGTTCTGGCACGCGCATAGAACACTGCCAAATCCTCGCGGGCACGCGACTGCGCTTCCGGCGGCACGTTCTCGCGGAGGTGGAGCAGATCCGGGTTGTCGCGTTCCATCAGGCCGTTGGCGATGTTCTCCATGGTCCAGTCGAGGAAGAACGGCTGGCTCTCGGGCGCGTGAATGAAAAAAACGATTTCATCCGCATCGCGGGTGCGGAACGAACCGGTGCGGTAACCGGCGCCCCGAAGTACGCTGGCGAGTGTGGGTTGATCGTCGGCCAACGGACCGTCCAATCCCGGGAGAGAATGAGGGAACACGCCCTTTAGCAAACACTGCCGCGAGCGATCCGAGCGCGTATAGCAGGAGTAGGCCCGCGAAAACGTCGTCGCTTGAGTTGCAAACCGGGCTAGGTTCGGCGCGATGATGTCAGGATCTCTAGCCCAAGGCACGGCCTGCGCCCTCCAGGTGCCGCCGTCAATCAAGATGATGTTGGGCTTGCGATCCGCCGCGCGAAGATCCCTCGAAGCAGCCAGAGCAAACGGCGTGGCCAAGAAAGCGCGCCGGCTAATTCGCACGGTGGAGGCTCCGGTACATTACACCTAGGATATGGGTTTTAGATGGCTCGCGCCTGCTAGCATAATTTAGGCAGAGGTCGTGCTGCCTTTCATGACGGGAAATAACACCAGGAAAACCCCAGCGAGGGCGTCTCGCGTGAAGTCCAAGCCGACCACGGTGCTATCCGCGCGTGCCGTGCTCGCTATCTCGCGAGCCCTTTCCGATCCGCGACGCTACGAAATTTTCCGGCACATTGCGGCGGAGTCTTGCACAGCTTGCTCCGACCTGCGCAGCGCATTACCGATTACTGCCGCTACCCTGTCGCATCATCTGAAGGAGTTGGAATCCTGCGGGCTGATCGAGCTGGCTCGCCGCGGAAAGTTTGTCGACGTTACGTTTTGCCGCTCAGCCTGGGACGCGTATTTAACGGAACTGAAACAAATCTGACCGCGAAATCCCTGAATCCCGATCGGGTCGAGGGTCATCACTTAGACAGTTGTCAAACTATCGTACAGTGAGGATCACGACATCATGAGCAGACTGGCAGGGAAAGTAGCCGTAGTGACAGGGGCGTCCAAGGGCATCGGAGCGTCCATTGCCGAACATTTGGGCGCGGAGGGCACAGCGGTGGTGGTCAATTACGCGACCAGCAAATCCGGCGCAGACGCCGTGGTTAAACGCATCACCGCGAAGGGTGGGAAAGCCGTCGCGGTTCGAGCCGATGTGTCCAATCCTCAAGACGTTACGCGCCTCTTCGCGGAGACCAAGGCAGCGTATGGAAAGCTGGATATCCTGGTAAACAACGCCGGCATCTATGAGTTCGCACCACTCGAATCCATTACTCCCGAGCACTTCCACAAGCAGTTCAATCTCAATGTGCTGGGCCTGCTCCTCACGACTCAGGAGGCGGTAAAACTCATCGACGGCGAGGGCGGCTCGATTATCAATATCGGTTCTGTGGTCGGCTCGATGCCCGTCGCGACGGCTGCGGTGTATAGTGCCACCAAAGGCGCCGTGGATAACATTACCATCGCACTTTCAAAAGAACTTGGCCCCAGGAAGATACGGGTGAACGCCCTCGATCCCGGCATGATCGAGACCGAAGGGTTCCACACCGCCGGTCTTGCCGACAGCGATTTCCGCAAAAGCGTGGAAGCGAAAACTCCGCTCGGCCGCATCGGGCAGCCTGAGGATATCGGACGGGCTGCGGTGTTTTTCGCGTCAGATGATTCCGCGTGGCTCTCGGGCCAGGTGGTCGTGGCTGCGGGCGGACA
>JBDTTL010000033.1:0-22609 GCA_039930665.1 Acidobacteriota bacterium | reverse complement strand
GAGCGCGCAATAGCGTCCGTTGCCGTCGAGCGACATGGCGACGCTGGTTCCGGTCTCTTTGATGCGCACGATCGCGGCGTCACCGCCGGGGCCGGCAATCGTGTTGGTGCGAACCGAGTAGTCGTATTGCTGCCAGATCCAGCGCTTGGAACACAAATCGCCCGAGCCAACCAACGCCAGCAGATCGGCATTTAAATCGCTACTGGCGAAATCCGGCGCTTCCATCGGCGCCGGCCGATAGGGCGCGGCGTTGTGCGGACGATCATAGAGCGGCGCTTCATCGGCTAGCTCGCGATTAGGAATTTCGGCAACTACTCGTCCGTGATCCTTTACCCGCAACATGCCGTCATTCGTCACCACGCCGATGGTAACGGCGTCCAGCCCCCATTTCTTGAATACGGCGAAAACCTCGTCCTCACGGCCTTTTTCCGCCACTAGGAGCATGCGCTCCTGGGATTCGGAAAGCATGATTTCGTAAGGCGTCATACCGGTCTCTCTCTGCGGGACCAGTTCTAAATCGAATTCGATGCCGGTTTCCGCACGGCTGCCCATCTCGCAGGTGGAACAAGTGAGGCCTGCGGCACCCATGTCCTGGATGCCGACGATGGCTCCGGTGTGCATGGCTTCCAGGCACGCTTCGAGCAGCAGCTTTTCCATGAAGGGGTCGCCGACTTGCACGTTAGGTCGCTTGTCTTTCGAATCTTCGTCGAACTCCGCCGACGCCATGGAGGCGCCCTTAATCCCGTCGCGGCCGGTCTTCGCACCTACATAAATTACCGGATTGCCCACGCCGGTCGCGCGCCCGAAAAAGATTTCATCGTGGCGAAACACGCCCAGCGCGAACACATTCACTAGCGGATTGCCGTTGTAGCAGGCTTCGAAAACCGTCTCGCCGCCCACCGTAGGCACGCCAAAGCAATTGCCGTAATGCGAGATGCCGCCGACCACGCCTTCGACAATCCGCTTGTTGCGCTCGCCCCATTCCGGATCGTCGAGCGGCCCGAAGCGCAGCGCATCCATCACCGCCAGGGGCCGCGCGCCCATTGTGAAAATATCGCGCAGGATGCCGCCTACACCGGTAGCCGCTCCTTGAAAAGGTTCGATGAAGCTGGGGTGATTGTGCGACTCGATCTTGAAGGCGATCGCATAACCGTCGCCAATGTCAATAATTCCTGCGTTCTCGCCGGGACCCACCAGGACCCGATCGCCCTTGGTCGGCAGCTTCTTCAGATGAATCCGCGAACTCTTATAGGAGCAGTGCTCGCTCCACATCACGGTAAAGATGCCGGTTTCAGTTTCGTTCGGCTCGCGCTTTAAGATCGACCGAACTTTGTCGAGTTCGGACGGCGTCAGGTCGCTCATGCCGCGGCGACCGAAAGCGAATAGATCATGGATTCCAGAATCACTTTCCCGTCGGTTGAGCCCAGCAAAGCGTCTGCGGCGCGCTCGGGATGCGGCATCATCCCCATGACGTTACGCTTCTCGCTGCAAATGCCGGCGATGTCGTCGAGCGAACCATTAGGGTTATCCACATAGCGCAGCACCACGCGGTCGTCATGCCGCAGCATTGCGAGCGTTGCGTCATCGGCAAAGTAGCAGCCCTCGCCGTGCGCCACCGGAAGCGTGATCTCTTGCCCCTTGGCGGCGGCGGAGGTGAACGGCGTGTTGCTCGTCTCGACGCGCACCTTCACCGGACGGCACACAAATTTCAGAGCCCGATTTCGCAGCAGCGCTCCCGGCAACAGGCCGCTTTCCACAAGCACCTGGAACCCGTTGCAGATTCCCAATACCAGTCCGCCGGTCTCTGCGAACTCCCGCACCGCCGACATCACCGGCGAAAACTTGGCGATCGCGCCGCAACGCAGGTAATCGCCATAGGAGAAGCCCCCAGGAAGAATTACGGCATCCACCAATCCAAGCGTCGATGAATCGTGCCAGATGAATTCGGCCGAATGGCCTAAATTATGGGAGACGGCATACCAAGCGTCGTGATCGCAGTTGCTGCCCGGAAACACCACGACACCGAATCGCATAGCAGGAAATCTAAGTGTAACAAATGTTCGTGAAGCGTCGCGGGCTGACGAACGAACGGGCGCCCTTTCGCGAGGGCGGTCTAACGAACTTCGTGAGGCGCGTTTTCGGCGTTTTGCGATTGCGCGTTCACTGCGCGCAATAACTGCTCGGCGTAAGCAGCGGCGGAATCCTCGGCGATCAGATCCTTGGTGATGTCGGGAGTCAGGTTGGGCGCGCCAACCGGCGCTAACGGAACGGCGCTCAACGGCGTACGCCGCGCACTCGCGACCAAATCCTTGATCTCGCGAATGTCGGTGGCAATCTGAAACACCTTATAAACGCCGAGAAAGATTACGACGTATCCCACGATGGTGAGAAGTCCGTTGACAATTGCTCCAGAGAAATCCACAGGCGCTCTCCTTAACGTTGAACCGGCGCGGGCCTCCGCCCCCTTCACACACACCAGTCCTTTTACAGCGTTATCGGCAGCCCTCAGTGGAAACTTTACTTCCCAAGGTACTACGCTTTCTTTTTGAAATCGAGCGACGCCGAATTCATGCAAAAGCGCGCGCCAGTGGGCCGTGGACCGTCGGGAAAAACATGCCCTAGGTGCGCATCGCATTGAGCACAAAGCGCTTCCACACGCCGCATGCCGTGGCTGGTATCGGTTTCCGTACGCACCTTACTGGGATCCAAAGGTGCAGAGAAACTGGGCCACCCGGTGCCCGATTCAAACTTGTTGGCACTATCGAACAACTCCGCTCCGCAGCATACGCAGCGATAGACCCCGTCTTCGTGGTTATCCCAATATTTGCCCGTGAATGCCGGCTCGGTGCCCTTCTGCCGAGCCACGTTATACTGCTCCGGCGTCAACTGCTGGCGCCATTCTTCTTCGGTTTTCTTTACTTTCTCCATAGCACTTATAGCTTACCCGACGGCTGTTTTATTCCGCCGGGACGTCAGCCAGGCCCGCCATGAACCCTTACACTGGAATTTGGCACAGCGACCGCGCCTTTCCGAGCGCACCTTCCACCCAGACCCCATCGAGCAATTCCGCCGCTGGTTCCGCGCCGTGAAACGCGCCGGGCTCCCGGAGCCCAACGCCATGACACTCGCTACCGCCGACCCCGCCGGGCATCTGTCGGCGCGCATGGTCCTCCTTAAGGGAGTGACCGACCGCGGCTTCCTGTTCTTTACTAATTACGAGAGCCGCAAGGGCCGGGAGCTGAAGGCGAATCCGCATGCCGCCCTCGTTTTCTATTGGTGCCAGGTGAACCGCCAGGTGCGCGTCACCGGACGCGTGTCAAAGCTCCCTGCTGCCGAATCGGACGTGTATTTCTCCACCCGTCCCCACGGGAGCCGTCTAGCGGCGCTGGCCTCGCAGCAAAGCGTTGTGATCCCGTCGCGCGCCGCACTCGAATCCCACTATGCCGAGCTGGCGACGCGGTATCCCAATGACGGCCCGCCGCGTCCCATAAACTGGGGAGGCTATTGTGTCCATCCTGATGAGATCGAATTCTGGCAGCAGGGCCCCAATCGGCTGCATGACCGCCTGCGCTATCGCAAAAGTCGCGGCGCTTGGGTTTTGGAGCGTCTGTCTCCTTAGCAGCGCGGCGGCCGCGGCTGACATCGACGTTACGCGCACTCTCAAGGGCGTCGAGGACCGCTACAACCACACCCAGGCCCTGCAACTTTCCTTCACGGAAAGCTACCAGCAAGGCGCCCGGACGCGTGTCGAAAAGGGCGACCTCTACCTGCGCAAGCCCGGCCGCATGCGTTGGCAGTACACCGCGCCCGCGGGCAAGCTGTTCGTCTCCGACGGGAAGTTCATCTACTCCTACACCCCGCAGGAGAATCGCGCCGAAAAGATGAAGCTCAAGGAAACCGACGACATGCGCGCCCCGCTGGCTTTTCTACTGGGACGCCTGGATTTCAACAAGGACTTCCGCGAGTTTCGCGCGCACGCGGAAGACGGCGGCGTTTTCATCACAGCGATTCCGAAGTCGGACAAACTGCCCTACAGCGAAGTCTCGTTTCTTGTCGCACAGGACAACAGCATCCGCCGCCTGGAAGTGAAGAACCAGGACAACTCAGTGCTGAAATTCGCGTTTGAGAACGAAAAGAAAGACCCCGCGATTCAGGACTCCCTCTTCCGTTTCACACCGCCGCCAGGAGCGGAATACGTGGACGCTTCGAATCAGCCGTAGCTGAAAAGACCACAACAAGCATTGGTGCAATACCAGCCCCAGTTACAATAGAATTTCCATGCGCATCGCTCTGGCGCAACTGAATCCTACGGTCGGCGACTTGGCCGGAAATGTCGACCGCATGACCCGTGCCTCGCGCGACGCGGCCGCTCGCGGCGCCGAGGTTGTGGTCTTTCCCGAGCTCTCGATCACCGGTTATCCGCCTCGCGACCTGGTCGAGAAGCCCGCATTCCTGGAACGTTGCGAGCGTGAGCTCGACCGCCTGGCTCGCGAAACGACGGACCTGGGCCTCAGCGTCATCTGCGGTTACGTTGCCCGCTCGGAGGCGGAAACCGGCAAGCGGGCGGTAAACCGCGCGGCCCTCATCGAGCATGGCGAAATCGTGTTCCGGCAAAGCAAGATGCTGCTTCCGAACTACGATGTGTTCGATGAAGCACGCTACTTCCGCCCCGCCGAACGCGAATATCTGTGCACACTGCGCGGCACGCCCGTCGCGCTGACAATCTGCGAGGATGCCTGGAATGACCGCCGCTTCTGGAAAGAGCGCCTCTACCAGCGCGACCCCGTGGAAGAACTCTTTGAAGCCGGCGCGCAAATGCTCATCTGCATCAACGCCTCGCCCTACAGTCTCGGGAAGCGCGCGATCCGCCGCAACATCTACCGTGCGGCGGCGCGGCGCTACGGGAAGCCCGTCATCTACGTGAACCAGGTAGGCGGCAACGATCAACTGGTTTTCGACGGCAGCAGTTTCGCCATGAACAGCGCCGGCGAGGTGATCGCCGCGGCGCGGACATTCGAAGAAGACCTCATCCTCTGCGACCTGGATGCCGGAACCGGTGACCTCCACCAGGACCTCGCCGACGAATGCGCGGCCGCCTATCAAGCGCTGGTCCTGGGCACGCGCGATTACATCCGCAAATGCGGCTTTTCCAAGGTGCTGATCGGTCTGAGTGGCGGCATCGACTCCGCGCTCACCGCCGTAATCGCCGTCGACGCCGTAGGCAAGGAGAACGTCACCGGCGTGGGGATGCCGGGACCCTATTCCTCCAAGTCGAGCATCACCGATGCCCGTGCGATGGCGGAAAAGCTGGGAATCCGCTTCGAAATCATCTCAATCACGGGAGCCTACCAGCGTTTCGAACAAGAACTGGCTCCGCTGTTTCAAGGTACCGAGCCCGGCGTCACCGAAGAAAACCTGCAATCGCGCCTGCGCGGCGTCACGCTGATGGCTCTCTCCAACAAAACCGGAGCCATGGTGCTCACCACCGGCAATAAGAGCGAGCTCGCCGTTGGCTACTGCACGCTTTATGGCGATATGTGCGGCGGCCTGGCCGTGATCAGCGATGTCCCCAAGACCCTGGTGTATGAACTGGCGCGCATCGCGAATCAGCGCCACGACGGCGCCATCCCGGAGACGGTGTTCACCAAGCCGCCCTCCGCCGAGCTTCGTCCCGATCAGCGCGACACCGATTCCCTGCCCCCCTATGATGTGCTCGATCCCATCCTCGAAGCCTATGTCGAGCAGTACCGCACGCCTCGTGAAATCGCTGCCAGCTTGCAGCTGCCGCTGGAGCTGGTGCAAGACATCGTCAATAAAGTGGATCGCAATGAGTACAAGCGTCAGCAGGCCGCTCCGGGATTAAAAGTGACTACGAAGGCCTTCGGCGTCGGCCGTCGGATGCCGATCGCTCAAAGGTTTTCAGGATGAAGTTCGCTCTATTTCTAGCATCCGCGCTCAGCGCATTCGCGCTCGATTTTCCGATGTCGCTCGCGGTGGCGCCGGATGGCCACGTGCTGGTTTTGAGTGGCGGCGCAAAAGCATCGATCAGCGTGGTCAATGGCGCCGAACTTCCGCTGCCCGACGCCTGGCTCGGTCTGACTTTTGCTCCGAACGGCAAAATGTTGTACGCCGGTGGCGGATCGCGCGGCGTCGTCTACGAGTTCACCTACGCGCAAGGCGAACTGAAGCTGGTGCGCGAAATGAAGGCCGGCGACTTCGCGGGCGATGTTGCGGTCTCGCCCGACGGTCACCTGGTTTACGCGGCGGACCTCTTCGGCAACACCATCGTGGTGATCAATCCGCAATCCGGCCGCATCATCGACCGCTTCAAGACCGGACGCCGCCCCTACCGCATTCTGTTTCATCCCGACGGCCGTTCGTATTTTGTCTCGAGTTGGGCTGACGCTTCGGTGTATCAGTACAACACCGTCAATGGAGAAGAGATCGGACGCATTCGCCTGGGCTCGCACCCAACGGACATGGTCTTGAGTAACCAGGTTCCGGCATCGCAGGAGGGCGCGCCCGACGCAAAGTACCGTCTGTTTGTTGCCGCGGCGAATACCAATGAAGTGTTCGCGGTCGGGATTGGCGAGAACAAGACAATGAATCTTCTCGAGGCGATTCACGTCGCGCCCGCCCCGCTCTCTCCGCTCGGCATGACGCCCAGCGCGCTCGCCCTCTCGTCCGATCAGAAGCACTTGTACGTGGCTTGCTCGGATGCCGACACAGTCGCATCGGTGAATGTTTCCGATGTCCGCAGCGTGGTCGAAGGCTTTCTGCCCTCTGGCCCCGCTCCCGCCTCGATGCAATTCTTCGGAAATGCCGAACGGTTTTTGCGGCCCGTGGGAGCCTATCCGGCCGCCGTTCGCGTCAGCGCAGATCGCGTCTGGGTTGCCAACGCGCATGCCAACACGGTAGAGACACTCGGCGAAACCTTCCGGCCGCTCGCGAGTGCGCCCGAACTCAACCTTGCGCCCGCCGAACATGTCATCTACGTGATCCGCGATACGCGGCCAGAGGCGCTGATGCACGCCATCGGAGGGCTCGCGCCGGATTACACCGTGAAGCTCGGCGGCCGCCCCAACTTCGACATCGCCGATCCCGCCAACCTCCCGCCCGCCGGGTATCTGTGGACCAACGCGCGCGCAGCCGGCCTAAGCGTCCGTAATTACGGAGTGTTCGTCCGCGACGGGAAAGCCATCGATCCCGCAGCCCGACCTTTCACCAAACCGGACTCCTCAGGCTTCGCCGAAGATTTGAGACTGTTCGACTCCAGCGGCATGATGCCCCGCCTGATCCTCGTGCAGATCGCGGGCGACGAAGCCCTCGCGTCGCTCAAGAGCGCAGTCGCCAAGAGCCGCTTCGCCGCGAAAACGGAAATCGTCGTCGAAGACATACGCCGTGTCGAAGCTCTGCTTAGTCTGCATCCCATGACCCGAAAAGATTGAACTCAGCTCAACCGACCCGAAAGGACCGATGACTACCGTCTGCTTTCTCTGGCACATGCATCAACCGTTCTACAAGGACCTATGGAGTGGCGAATACAAATTGCCCTGGACCCGCCTCCACGCCATGAAGGACTACGCCGGGATGGTTGAGATCCTGGCTGATTTTCCTGCCATTCATCAGACCTTCAATCTGGTTCCGTCGATGGTCGCGCAGATAGACGAATACGCCTCCGGTAAAGCTTCCGACCCGTTTCTCGATTGCGCCCTGGCGCGCGCCGAAGATTTGAGTGAAGCACAGCGCAACTTCGTTCTGAAGTATTTCTTTCAGGCCAACTTCGAGCGCTTAATTTCGCGCTACCCCCGTTATCTCGAGCTTCACGGCAAGCAGGAGCGCAAGGAGACTTTCTCTGCCCAGGACCTCCGCGACCTGCAAATCTTCCATCTCTTAGTCTGGTTCGACGAAGACCTGCTGGCGCGCGACCCCCAGTTGATTGCGCTGATCCGCAAGGGCCGCGATTTTTCGTTGGGCGATCAGAATGTGATCGCTCGCAAGCAGCGGGAGGCACTGGCGCGCGTATTGCCGGTCTATCGGGAATTCGCCGCCGGCGGCCAGATCGAAATCTCTACCACGCCGTTCTACCATCCCATTCTGCCGCTGATCTGCGATTCCAATCTCGGGGCAGTTTCGAGTCCTGGTCTTGCGCTGCCTTCGCGCTTCGTGTATCCCGATGACGCCCGCGAGCAACTGGATCGCGCCCGCTCCTATATGTTCGACAAGCTGGGGATCGCCCCGGTTGGCCTGTGGCCTTCGGAAGGGTCGGTTTCAGATGAGGCACTGGCGCTTGCGGCTCGTGCCGGCTTCACCTGGGCCGCTAGCGACAATGGCGTCCTAGCGCGCACCCTAAACCGCGACGCTGGAGTGGACGTCACCTATCGCGCCTATCGATGGCGGCAAAACGACAACGAAATCCGGATGATTTTCCGTGATCGTTATCTCAGTGACCTGATCGGCTTCGAATATTCGCGCATGAACGCCCACGATGCCGCGGGACATTTCCTGGATCGCCTCCATCAGAACACGCAAGGCCGCGAATGTTTGGTTCCGATCATCCTCGACGGGGAAAACGCCTGGGAATATTACGAGGCCAACGGCCGGCCGTTTCTGCGTGAACTCTACCGCCGCATCTCGGAGGACCCTGATCTCGAAGCCCTCACGGTTTCCGAAGCCCTGGCGAAATTCGAAGGCGAGCCGCTCCATGGCATCTTCCCCGGCTCGTGGATCAACGCGAATTTTAACATTTGGATCGGTGCAGAGGAGGACAACCAGTCCTGGGAGTTGTTGCTAGCCGCGCGCCGCGCCTACGATGAAACGCCGGACGTTCCGGAAAGTGCGCGGAAACTTGCCTATGAAGAACTGCTGATCGCGGAAGGCAGCGATTGGAACTGGTGGTACGGCCCGGAGCACGGCTCCGACAACCGACCGGAATTCGATCAGCTTTATCGCGACCACTTGGCCAACGTCTATCGCGCGTTGGATCTAATCCCGCCCGAAGCGCTCTCGCGCTCCATCCTCCGCGTCGGGCAGACGGGCGAGATTCACGATACTCCGCGGAATCCCATTCACGTTACGCTCGACGGCGAGATCACATCGTATTTCGAATGGATGGGCGCCGGGCGCTATCGTCCCGACCCGCGCTCCGGCGCTATGCACGGAGCCGCTCCGCCAGTGTGGGAAATGTTCTACGGCTGCGACGGGAATTCGGTAGCGCTTCGGCTGGACGGCCTGGACGCCGGAGTAACCATCGAGGTCGAGTTCGAAACTGGAGTCGTCCCGGCGGAAGTCGTGATCGGGCGCATCACGGAACTCCGCACTCCGCTCGCGGGGCATCACATGCGGGTAAACCTCTCCAGGTACGAATTGGCGGTGGTCACGCTTCCCATGCATGGCTGGTTCGAAGTCGGCGAGTGTATGGCGCTCGTCAAGGCGCAGTTAACGTGACCAGCCGTTTGTCTCACAATTTTCACTTCGGCCCGTTGTTACCATTTGAACTGTGATGAAACGTGCGACGCTGCTCTGGCTGCTCACCGCCGCATTCGGCTGGGCGCAGCAGGGCGTAATTCAAGTGAGTGTGGATGCCCGTGACGCCCCGCGTAGGTTGATCCACGTGCAACTTCACGTCCCCGTCAGTTCTCGACCCATCACGCTGCTCTATCCGCAGTGGATCCCCGGCGAACACGGGCCCTCGGGTCCTATCACTGACTTGGTCAACCTCAAGTTTCGCGCCAACAATCAAACCCTTGACTGGCGTCGGGACTCGGTGAACCTCTTTGCGTTCCACATAACCACCCCGCAGGGCAGCATGGCGCTCGACGCCTCTTTCGATTTCATTTCCCCGGCGGACGCAGGCGGATTCACCGAAGGTTCGTCGATGACCACGGAACTCGCGGTGCTGAACTGGAATCAGTATGTGCTCTATCCCCAAGGCGCGCCCGCAGACCAGCTCCGCTATCAGGCCACACTGCGCTTGCCGCATAACTGGCGTTATGGAACGGCGCTCGGCGTCGCCAGGGAGTCTGGGGATGAAATTGAGTTCCAGCCGGTTTCTCTCACAACGCTGATCGATTCTCCCGTCTCGGCGGGAGCCCACTATAAGACCATCGAGCTGGGCGCCTTCGCTGGAGCGCCCCACTATATTCACATCGCGGCGGATAGTGAACGGGCGCTGGCTATGCCGGAGCAAACCGTGAAACAGTTTGAACGGCTGATCACGGAAGCAGGGGCGATGTTTGGCTCAAGGCACTACCGCAGCTATCACTTTCTGCTGACGTTAAGCGACCACGTGGCCAGCTTCGGCATGGAGCATCACGAATCGAGCGACGACCGGCTCGGGGAGCGCACGCTGCTCGACGACGATCAACTCAGATATTTCGCGGAGTTGCTGCCTCACGAATTTGTGCATTCCTGGAACGGCAAATATCGCCGGCCGGCGGGACTGGCGACCAAGGATTACAGCGAGCCGCTGAAAGGCGATTTGGTCTGGATGTATGAAGGACTCACCGAATATTTGGGTTCAGTGCTGGCAGCTCGCAGTGGCCTGGAGACGCAGGCATTGTTTCGCGAGCGCCTGGCTTATGTGATTTCGCATTTGGAATATCAATCCGGACGCTCCTGGCGTCCGCTGGCGGATACCGCGATCTCCGCGCAGCTCTTATTTAGCGCGCGTGAAGATTACTCCGCTTTGCGTCGCGGCATCGATTTCTATGGCGAGGGCCAGTTGGTTTGGCTGGAGGTCGATACGCTCATTCGCCAGTTGAGCCACGGATCCAAATCGCTCGATGACTTCTGCAGGACATTTTTTGCGGGTGGCGACGGCAGCCCGTCTGTGAATCCCTACACGCTCGATGACGTCATCGCCGCGCTCAATCGCGTACAGGCTTACGGTTGGGCGGATTTCTTCCGCGACCGGGTAGACGCGGTCCAGACCGGAGCACCGGTTCAGGGCATAGAGAACGCCGGCTGGAACCTTGCCTATGACGACGCGCGCACGAATTATTGGAGCGCCACCGAAGACGAGGACCGGACCACGGACATGCTGCTCTCGTTAGGGATCAGCGTGAAGAGTGACGGCCTGGTCGGAGACGTAGTCATGGGCAGCCCGGCGCAAAAAGCGGGAGTCTCGCCAGGAGCCACGATTACCTCCGTGAATGGGCGTCAGTTTACGGCGACGGTTCTCCGTGAAGAGGTTCAGGGCGCTGCGAAAAGCAGCGATCCGATCGAGCTCCGGGTCAAGAACGGCGATCGTATCGGTACGCACAAAGTCGACTACCACGGCGGCGAAAGATACGCGCATCTGGAGCGGCGGGCTGGCAGACCGGATATGCTGACGGAGATCGTGCAGCCGCGAGCGAAGGCAGCTACAGCCCCATGATGTGATAGCCCGCATCGGCGAAGAGCACGTCGCCGGTGACGCCACGGCCCAGGTCGCTCGCTAAAAAGACAGCCAGGTCGGCCACTTCTCCCGGAGTCACGTTGCGACGCATCGGAGCGTGCGCCTCCACCGCTTCGAGCACCTTTGAAAAGTCCTTGATGCCACGTGCGGCGGCAGTTTTCACGGGGCCGGCGGAGATGGCATTCACGCGAATATTTTGCGGACCGAGATCGCCCGCCAGGTAGCGGACGACGGCTTCGAGCGCGGCCTTCGCGACGCCCATCACGTTGTAGTTCTGCACCACGCGTGTCGAACCAAGATACGTGAGTGTCATCAGGGAGCCGCCGTTCGCCATCTTGGGTGCCGTCACGCGCGCCACGGCGACCATCGAATAGGCACTGACATTCTGCGCCAGCAGATAACCCTCGCGCGAGGTTTCGACGAAGGGGCGCGTCAGATCGGCCTGGTTGGCGAAGGCAATGCTGTGCACCACGGCGTCGAGGCGCTTTTCGGAAGCCAGCGCTTCGCCCAGTTTGACCAGATCGTCGTCGCGCGTCACGTCGCACTCAAACACGCGAGCCGCACCCAGTGACGCCCCCAACTCCTCCACCGTCTTCTGCAAGCGCTCGCCCTGATACGTCAGCAACAATCGCGCGCCTTCGCGCTGGAACGCCTGCGCGATCGCGTAAGCCAAGCTCCAGCGATTCGCTACGCCCAATATCAGCGCGGTTTTCCCTTCCAATAATTGAGACATGAACTCGCATTGTACACTACACATTGGATCTCTCCACTCCACTCATGTACCTGAAAGGCGTCGGGCCGGCGCGCGCCGCGATGCTCGAAGCGAAGGGGTTGAAGGTAGTGGAGGATCTCCTCACCTACGCGCCCTTCCGCTACGAAGACCGCAGCAATGTGAAGTCGCTGCGCGATCTCGCGCCGGGGGAAATGGCGACCGTGTTGGCCGAAGTCCGCTCAACAAAAGTTTCGGGTTTCCGCCGCCGCAATCTGGGATTATTCGAAGCTACCTTTACGGACGCATCACGCGGAGTGCTGGCAGGCAAGTGGTTCCACGGCGCATATCTCGCGGATGTGCTGGCTCCGGGTCAAAAGATCGCGCTCTACGGCAAGGTCGAGTTCGACACGTACTCCGGACACCTGGCGATGATGCATCCCGAGTACGAGATCCTCGCGGACGATGAGGACGGCGACACTTCACTCCACACCGGTCGCATCGTGCCGGTGTATGAAGCCGCCGGGAAAGTAGCGACGCGGGCGCTCCGTACTCTGCTTCATCGAATCCTGGAGAGTATCGCACCGCTGCGCGACGATCCGGTGCCCGAGCATGTACGCGCGCAACTGAAGCTCCCTGATCGTTGGACCGCCATCCGCGAGTTGCACTTTCCGCCGCCCGACTCCGATCTGCGCGTGCTCAATGCCTTCCGTTCGCCTTCGCAATACCGGCTGATCTTCGAAGAATTCTTCTGGCTCGAATGCGGTTTGGAATTGAAGCGTGCCAAAGCTCGCCTCCAACCCGGAATTGCTTTCTCGCTGACCGACCGTGTCCGCGAACGCGTCAAGGAAATGTTGCCATTCCGTCCCACCGGCGCCCAGAAGCGCGTGCTGGCCGAGATCGCTCATGATATGTCGCAGCCGCATCCCATGTATCGTCTGCTGCAAGGCGACGTGGGCAGCGGCAAGACACTGGTGGCGGCCGAGGCGGCGATCATCGCTATCGAAAATGGCTATCAGGTAACCGTGCTGGCCCCCACGGAAATCCTGGCGACGCAACATTATTTCTACTTCAAAAAGCTGTTCCAAAAGCTGGACTACGTTACCATCCTGGTGACGGGTTCGACGCCGGCGCGGGACAAAGTGAAGTTGAAGAAGCTCGCAGCCGCGGGACTCGCGCACGTAGTCGTCGGAACCCATGCGCTGCTCGAGGCCGACATGGAGTTCAAGCGCTTGGGCCTCGCCATTGTCGACGAACAGCATCGCTTCGGAGTAGAGCAGCGCCAGGCCTTGCTCGATAAGGGAGCTGAAAAGGGAACGCCTCCCGATGTCGTGGTGATGACGGCAACGCCGATTCCCCGCACGCTGGCGTTGACGATCTACGGCGACCTTGATGTCAGTGTGATCGACGAACTTCCGCCGGGGCGCAAGCCCATCGTCACCAGTCACGTGACCGAAGACAAGGTAGAGCAGGTTTACAGCTTCCTCAAGAAGCAAATCGCGCTGGGCCGGCAGGCGTACGTGGTGTACCCAGTGATCGAAGAATCTGAGACGCTGGCCATGAAGGCGGCGCAGAAGATGCACCAGCATCTCTCCGACCTCGTTTTCCCCGATCTCGAGGTGGGTCTGCTGCACGGGCGCATGGCCGCAGCCGACAAGGAAGCCGCGATGGAGAAGTTCCAACGAGGACTGACCAAAATCCTCGTTTCGACCACCGTCATCGAAGTAGGCGTCGATGTTCCGAATGCCTCAGTGATGGTGATTGAGCAGGCGGAGCGCTTCGGCCTGGCGCAAATGCATCAGTTGCGCGGGCGCGTCGGGCGCGGAGCCGAGCAAAGCTATTGCATCCTGGTGACGTCCAAGATGAGCGAACTTGCCCGCGAGCGCATCCGAACCCTGGTCGACTCGGGCGACGGCTTCTATATCGCAGAGATGGACATGAAGCTACGCGGACCCGGAGAATTCTTCGGGACCCGTCAATCGGGTTTGCCGGCGTTGCAAATTGGCAGCATCGTGCGCGATGCCGACGTGCTGGAAGTAGCGCGCAACGAGGCGGCGGCGTTCGTGGCACACCCTCCTTCCGAGCAGGAGTTGCGCCGCGCGGTTACGTTCATCCGCGATCATTGGCAGCGGCGCTACGGCCTGGTGCAGGTAGGCTGATGCCATGCGAGTGATCGGAGGAGAGTTTCGCAGCCGCGTCATCAAAAGCCTTCCTGGCCTCGACGTGCGGCCAACGCCTGACCGTCTTCGTGAGGCGCTCTTCAATGTGCTCGCCCCTCGTATAGAAGGCGTGATCTTCGCCGATTTATACGCCGGCACCGGCGCGGTCGGCATTGAGGCATTGAGCCGCGGCGCTGCGCGCGCAATCTTCGTCGAGCAAAAGCATGCGGCCGCCAAAACCATTCGTGAGAACTTGCGCTCCCTCGGCATCGAAGGCCGAGCGGAAGTGCGCCAGGCCCGCGCCACTGTGATCATCCCGCGCCTGGAAGCAGGCATCGTATTCCTGGACCCGCCGTACGCACTCGAAAACGAATACACCGCGTCTCTCGACCTCCTCGGCGAAAAGCCGCCGCCGCTAGTGATCGCCCAGCATCCACCGCGCTTGAAACTGGCGGAACGCTACGGCGAACTGCAGCGCACTCGTCTTTTGAAACACGGCGATAACGCGCTTAGTTTTTACGAGCCTCACGCCACTATGGACTAGACGGCCCAAAGGGGTTCGAAGCGCCCACCGAATTCGTCATCGTCACGGTCACCGCGGTGAATGGCACCGTGCTTCCCGGAGGCCCGGAGAAGGTGAACTGGAATGTCGCGGTGAACGTACTACCGAAGGCGCCGGATGCGGAACTGCCGTACCATGCCGCGAAAGCAGTCGTAAGAGGTACGGTAACGTCCAACGTTGACGGTTGCGTATTCGTCGGCAGCGCGAAATGGAATAACGCGCTGGTCATGTCACGAGGCGTCGAGCGGCCGGTCACCGAAATTGTGAAGGCGCCATTGGCGATCGTCCCGAAGGTCACCTTGGTGATGACCGGAACCGTCGGATTGATGGTCATGACGATGGGCGCCGGTGGCGCCACCGGGCTGCCGTTGGAATCCTGAAGAGCCGTGGTGATCGTGATCGTACCCGCCACCGTTCCAGTCATCACGGGCACGCTGGAGGCCGCGCCAAACTGTCCCGTGCTCGCACCGGCAGGAATCGTGAAACTCGCCGTGGACGGCGGACCGCTCGCAAACTTCGCGTCAAATGGCCCGGTTCCGCCGCCCGCCGGTACGAACGCCAGCGTCAGGGTGCCGGTGAGGTTCAGCGAATAAGTTCCACCACTTAGCGATACAGTCGCGGAGGGCTGAGTCGCGGCGACACCGATCGCAGGCAATCCGCTGATCACAACCGCCGGCCCTGCGTTCACCAACAGCGTGAACTGTTGGATAACGGGCGGAACTCCGGCGGCACCGGTGACACTCGCCGTAATGGTGAACGCTGAATTTCCCGCGGTGGTAGGTTTGCCGCTGATCACACCTGTCGAAGCGTTCAGCGTCAAGCCCGCTGGCAGCGTGCCCGCGGATACCGCCCAGTTGGCGACCGTTGCCCCGGCCACCGTAAGAGTCGCTGATCCCGGTGTCGCCGGATACGCAACGTTCACGAAACCCGTGGGGAGAGTGGCTGGGCTGATCACCAGTGCACCCACCGTTAACGAAAGGCTCGCCGTGGCCGTGCCGCTGGCGGCATCAGTGACTGTGACAGCTATGGTCGACGTTCCCCCCACCGTGGGCGTGCCGCTCAAGACGCCCGTACTTTGATTCAGTGTCAGCCACGCCGGCAGACCCGTTGCGCTCCAGGCATAGGGAGTCGTCCCGCCCACTGCCTGCAGCGTCTGCGAATAGGCAGCACCGATCGTCGCGTTGGGGAGCGGCGAAGTAGTCGTCACCCTCAATGCTGATGTGACGCTAATACTGAAAGATTGCGTCGCGACTAGCCTTGTTGCCGTGTCGGTCACCCGAACCTGGAACGGGTACGTTCCTAGGGCCGTGGGCGTTCCGCTGATCTGCCCTTGTGGCGTGAGGTTCAATCCGGGCGGCAACGTACCGAACGGTGACCAGGTGACCGGCCCCGTAGCCCCTACTGCGGTCAGGGACTGTAAGTAAGGAACCGCGATTACACCCGCCGCTAGCGGTGGGGCGGCGATTCCCAGCACGCTAAGGTTGAAACTCACCGACGCTTTTGTGCCTGCCGCATCCGTTACGGTGATGCCGACCGGGAACACTCCTCCTGCTTGCGGGATTCCCGAGAGCAAGCCAGTGGTCGGGTTCAGTGTCAAACCATCGACGTTGGCCCCGCCTTGCAGCGACCAAGTGTAACCGGGAACACCCCCCGAAACAGTTCCCGTAAAGCTCGCATAGTTGTTGCCAGCTGCGCCTCCCGGGGGCGAGGGCGTGACAAGTGTAAGACTCAGCGGCGAACCCGTGGAAACGTAGACAGTATACTGCTGGGATGCACTGTAAGGGCTATTGCCTTCGACGGCGCTTACGGTGAAAGTGAAGGCTCCGGGCAGTGTAGGCGTACCCGTAATGGTGGAAAAAGAAGGGTTAAAAACCAGACCTGGGGGCAACCCACTGCTCACTGACCACGAGAAAGAGGCGTCGAGATTCGGGTTGGGGCTGAATTGCTGCAAGGGTATCGCTTGATTTACCGTAAATACCCCACCGCCGGCCGGTATGCTCGTTGGAGTGATTGTGAATGGTCCGATTTGGCCCCAGGCGCTGCCGCACGCCACTGCCAGCAGCACGATTAGTAGAAGACAGCGGCGCGCGATCATTGCGCACCTCCGTTAGCGGCGCTGGCCGCGATGGGAGGCCCGGCGGCCAGCGGCACAAACCAAACTTCATTGATGGAGGCATCGAACACTTTCACCACGCCATCGATCAAACCGGTAACGCGAAACAGAGGTCCACCCATTCCGTAAAGGTTCGCGGGCGAACACGCACAATTCAGGCCAACGCTGGTACCGGCCGTCAGGTCGAAAGTCGATAGCGAGCCCAGGTTCCCAGCGACGCTCAGATACCGGTTATCGAATGACGTAGCGAATCCAACGGCTACTTCTACCGGCGCAGCCGCAGCGGGATCTGCTGGAAGATCGTCCGGCTTGCTCCAGATTACGTTCGGCGTCACCGCACCAGCAATGTCGGCAATCAATACCACCTGGCTAGGCGTGATCGCGGCAACGTCGTTTCGCCCATGAAAGAAGCACACCGCCTCAGCCGCGCCGCTCACCGGCAGCACCTTCGTGATGTAGTCGGGACCGACGGCGTACAGACTGAACGGCCACGCCCCCGTCATCCACTGACCATCGTCGCTGACGGCTAGAGCCGTCGGATCCAACCCCGTAAACGAGAAGTCGATTTCGCGAACAAACGGACTCGCCGACAAAGTGGTGAGCAACTGGAAATGCCGGCTCTTCGAGAACCACAGTCCGGCTGCCGTTCCGCTCGGGCTGAATATAATGCGGTCGGGCGCAGACGCCACACCTTGGACGGCCACGCTCGCGCCCGAGGCCATCGTGTAGAGCATCACCGCACCAGTACCGGCCGCAACCGCCAGCGCTTGCGTCTGGTTAGGAGAAACTTCGATGCGCGAGAACGCGCCGTCCGCAGTAATCGCTCCGCCCACTGAACCAGCGGCCGGGATCCCGGCCATCGTTCGTAACCCACCGGCGTCCGGGAGATAACCGATCACTGGACCTTGCACCTGGGCACAGGCCGCGCCCGCCAGCGCGAGGAAGAATGACGCTCGTAGTACTCCGTATTGCCGTATCATTGCGGTGCTCCCACAGTGACGGTGCCGGGTGAGATGGTGGTACCAGGAGCCGCAGTCGAACTGCCGCCGCGGTTGGCAACAATCACACCGGCCGCGATCCCCCCACCCACGATCGCCCCGATGATCAGCAATTTCGCGGTGAGGCTCATGCCGCCCGCGGAGCCCCCGGAAACCGCTGCGCCCAGCACATTGGTTTGGGTAATAATCGCGCTGGCGGTTTGTCCCGCGAAGGACGCGGCTACACGGATCTCCATGCTGCCGGCCTGATTGTTGTAGCGGATGCCGCGGGCCACCGCCTGGCCTTGGGCGTTGGTAGTGGTGGTCAGGGAAGTACTGCCGTTCGCGAAAGTGCCTCCGGGTCCCTGGTTCGGCAGGAAAAAGATGACGGCGACTCCGGCGACTGGCTTATGGTTTTCGTCCTCCACCTGAACGATCGGCTCGCGGTTGACCCGCTGCTTGATGTTGTTAATCGCGCCCTCCCCTTCGACGATCACAATCTGCAGGCTGGTGGGCGTTTGACCCCAGACAGGAAGGCCTGAGAAATTGAGCAGAAGAAGAACAATTAAGAAAAGGCAGTGTGGAGTTCTGGGATGCATAGTACCTCGTACTTCGATAGGCCTCTGAATTGACAAGGTACCACTGTCGAGGGGCTCGCCGCAGCACGGCTTCGCGACCCTGCCGGGAAGTGGAACAATCAGAAACATGACGCTTCGAATTGAGCCCGCAACGGAACGGGATCTGCCTGCGATTGAGCACCTGGTCCGGCAGTTGGCACACTATGAAAAACTGGAGCATGCCATGGTGGCGACCGAGGACGATTTCCGGCAGGCTTTGTTTGGAGACGTGCGCCATGCGCACGCCCTGATGGCCTTCGCGGACGACGCGGCGGTTGGCATCGCCCTGTATTTCTATAATTTTTCGACGTTCGTGGGCAAGCGCGGCATCTACCTGGAAGATATCTACGTGGAGCCGGAATACCGCGGCCGAGGCATCGGCGGCGCGCTTTTGAAACGTCTGGCAAGAATTGGGAAGGAAAAGGGCTGCGGGCGAATGGAGTGGTCTGTGCTCACATGGAACCAGCCGTCGATCGATTTCTATCACCGGCTGGGCGCGGTTACGCTCGAGGATTGGCGAATCTTCCGCTTGACCGGTAAGGCTCTAGCTCAACTGGCGGAGAGCGTCTAAAATTGCAAGTGTCGCCGGAAGGAGTGGTCTGCTCTGCAGTGATCCCCTGCGTGCCGAAATCCTCGGCCCTCCGGACCCAGCGTGGCGCGGCGAGATATTGAGCTTAATATGAGGTGACACGTGCAAATCGATCCTGAGGAATTCAAACGGCACTACGCAATGCTGTCGGATGAGGCGCTGCTGGAGATCGACCGCGACGAATTGGTAGATACAGCGCGTGGCTACTACGACGCCGAGTTGGCGGAACGCAACCTAGCCGGGCCAGACACCGAAGAGAGCGCGTCCCCGGCAGGAGCGCTCGCCCAGTCCGAAGGCGATACGCAATTGGTGGCAACCTTCCTGTCGCTCGAAGAAGCCAACTTTGCCCGAGGCTTGCTGCGGTCGGCAGACATCCCGTGTTCCTTCGAGAATGAACAGTCAGCGGTGTGGAGCGGGATAGGTGAGTTGAGGCTAATGGTTCCCGCTGCGGAGTACGATCGCGCTTGCGAGATTCTCGATACCGAGATCAGCGAAGAGGATCTGATCGCGCAAGCAGAAGCCGAAGCCGCAGAACCTCAAGCGACGCCCGCTTCCGAAGACGATTCGCTATCGTAGACTTTTGTTTGCGTTTTCTCAGCGCCGCGCATTCCGACTCGCTATAATCGAACATCCGATGGCAATCATGATTTTGGATGGGGCGACAGTCCGTATATGGCGATAGACTGGTTTCCGCTGTGGCTGAGCCTGCGCGTGGCGCTCCTATCTACGGCCCTGGCGTTTGCCGGAGGCCTGTGGATCGCTTATATTCTGGCGAACCGCCAATTCCGCGGCAAAGACGTGCTGGATGCTGCGGTGACGCTGCCGTTCGTGTTGCCGCCGACCGTCTTGGGTTACTATCTACTGGTCCTGCTGGGCCGCGCCAGCCCGCTGGGAAAACTATGGGAAGCCGTCTTCGGTTCGCCGCTGGTGTTTACCTGGAAAGCCGCGGTAGTGGCCGCCCTGCTGCACGCACTGCCCCTGCTGGTGAAATCGGCGAGGGCGGCTCTCGAAAGTGTGGATCGCAGCTATGAGCGCGCCGCGCGCAACCTGGGCGCATCCGAATGGAAGCTTTTCTGGAGGGTCACGATGCCGCTCGCTTGGCGCTCCATTCTCGCAGCCACGGCGCTGGCCTTCGCGCGCTCCCTGGGCGATTTCGGAGTCACGCTGATGGTGGCGGGCAACATCCCTGGTCGCACGCAGACCGTGGCCGTGGCCATCTACGAGGCCGTCGAATCCGGCAACGGCGCGCTCGCGCGAACCCTGGTGCTGATCGTTTCGGCCGCCGCCTTGCTCTTATTGACGCTCGCCAATCGCCTTAGTCCCAGCCGCCTCTAAGCCATCATGTTGCAGGCCCGGCTCCGCAAATCCTTTGCTCCCAAACCGGATTCCGCCGGCTTCACGCTGGACCTCGAGTTTTCAGCAACAGCCGGCGTTACCGTGCTCTTCGGCCCCAGTGGCGCGGGCAAGACGCTGGTGCTGGACTCGGTGGCCGGATTCACACAGCCCGACGAAGGCCGCATCTTGTTGGACAATGAGATCCTCTACGACGCCGCGGCCGGCGTCCACCTCCCGCCCCAAAAACGCAACTGCGGCTATGTGTTTCAGAACTACGCGCTCTTTCCGCACATGACGCTGCGCGAAAATCTGGCGTTCGCGGCCGAACGGAAGCCGCGCCTTGAACGCCACCGGCGAGTCAACGATATGCTGGATAAGTTCCGCCTGACGGAGGCGGCCGGCCGGCGTCCGCATGAGGTTTCAGGCGGCCAGCGCCAGCGCTGCTGCATCGCACGCGCCTTGATCGGCGAACCCAAACTGCTGCTGCTCGACGAACCCGCTACTGGTCTTGACGCCGTCCTGCGTGCGGAATTCTACGAGGTCCTGCGCCAGGTGCGCAGCGAGTTTGCGACGCCGATGCTGCTGGTGACGCACGATCTGACCGAGTGCTTCGAACTAGGCGAGGAAATGCTGATCCTGCACGCCGGCAAAATCGTGCAGAAAGGGACGCCGCGCTCCGTGCTCGACGAGCCCGCGACTCTCGAAGTCGCTCGCTTGCTGGGCGCGTTCAACCTGTTGGAGTGCGAAATTCGCACGCTCGATCCGGGGCGCAACACCAGTCGCCTGCAGGTGGGCGAATTCGAGTTGGAAGGACCCTATTTTCCAGGCCATCTAAAAGGCGATCGCGTAATGCTGTGCGTGCGCCCCGAGCAACTCAGAGTTTTGGCGCGGAACGGGAAGCCGGGGGCCAATCAAATCCCGGCCGTACTGCTGAGAGCCGTCGAACGGCCGCATGGCGTTCGCCTGGAGTTTTCCTGTGGCGGCAGCGCAGCGCCCATACGGGTAACGGTTTCGCGAGCCGACTACGAAAGCCAGCGCGATAACCGAGAATGGGTGATTCAATTTCCTGTTGAAGCGCTCCGCGTGTTGTAAGAAAAAGTAAAGCCGGCCCGGGACCTCAAGCTTTACAGCTTCAGGTCCCGGACCGGCTTCACCATTACACCGGTTTTGCGATTAGAACGTCAGCTTCAAAGCCAACTGGATGACGCGGGCGCCACCAGAGGTGATATCGCCCTGGGTTGAACCCGCATTGCCCAGCGTCTGCGTGATCTTGCCGTAGTTGCCATCGCTGAGGTTGGTCGCCGGATTGTTGAACATGGGGTGGTTGAAGATGTTGAAAAACTCGGTCCGGAACTGCATGCCGATTCTATCTCCCTTGAGCGGAATCTTCTTGAATACTCCCATGTCCCACGAGAACATGCTGGGGCCGCGGAGCGTTCCCTTGCCCAACGTCCCAAACGTGCCGAGAGGGTTCTGGCCAAACGCCGCAGGGTTGAACCACTGGTTCAGCGGATCCACGCCGGCAGGACGGTCCACCGATAGCCCTGTCAGGACAGCCCGGTCACGCCCGATGCCGGTCCGCGAGTTATCCTTGCCGCTCACCACCGTCATGGGCGAGCCGGTTTGATATTGCTGAACACCGGTCAACTGCCAGCCGCCCAGTACCCCCTTTGCCAGGCCCCTCATATTGTTGCCAAACGGGATGTCCCAAACGTAGGACGTGACAATGCGATGCCTATGATCGAAATCCGACGGCCCGATGAGCACAGTGTCGTAGAGCGGGCTGTACCACGGTAAAACGCTGCTGCCGCCGCCGCTGTTGCCCTGCAGCCCGCTTCCGCTGTCGTCCACGCTCTTGGATAAGGTGTAATTCATCTGGATCGTGAAACCACGCGAGTAGCGTTTGAGCAGCGAGGCTTGGAATGAGTTGTACCGCGCAACTCCGTTAGACATGTAACCGATTAGCCCCGATCCGTAATAGGGCGCGAACAAGCGTCGGGCATCCGTCGTACTGGTGGAAGCGGTTGCCGATCCGACGGCCGGGTTGAACTCCCACTCGCGGCGCTCATGAATGCCGCGTGAACCGACGTAGGAGCCGCGGACCAGGAAGTCGGCAGGTAACTGGCGCTCCACAGTAAAGTTCCAGTTGT